>NC_010729.1:0-300000 GCF_000010505.1 Porphyromonas gingivalis ATCC 33277
ATGAACTACCACTCGACCAATGTAAATGAAATATGGGACGCGTGTCTTCGCATCCTTCAGGATATTGTGGATGAGCGAGCATACCGTACATGGTTCTTGCCTATCATACCGGTATCTATTGAGGGCGATACGCTTACCTTACAAGTGCCGAGTCAGTTCTTCTGTGAGTTTTTGGAGGGCAATTTCGTAGAGCAGCTGCGTACGGTGTTGGGGCGTGTCATAGGTCCCAACGCATCATTACAGTATAATGCCCTTGTAGACAACAGTTCGCCCAAATATCCCGGTACGGTGACATTGGCCGGTTGTGCCGACGGTGGACAGGCAGCCGAACAGTTCGATGTCAATTTGCTACACAGGCACATGCCCAATGCAGCTACCCATAGCGAAGCACAGGATTTCGACACGCAGCTCAATAGCAGGCTCAATTTCCGCAACTTCTACCAGAGCGAATGCAACTATGTAGCTCGCTCAGTGGCTGAAGCCATCGCCGCCAGCCCGGGCAATACGCCGATGAATCCATTCTTTATATATGGAGCTTCCGGTGTGGGCAAGACGCACTTGTGCCATGCCTTGGGCCTTCGTGTCAGAGAGATGCACCCCCGGTTGAAAGTACTATACGTATCGAGTCATTTGTTCGAGATGCAGTTCACTACGGCAGCCCGTATGGGGACGATCAATGACTTCATCGCATTCTACCAGCAAGTGGATGTACTGATCATCGATGACATCCAATGGTTGATCGGCAAGAAGAAAACGCAATTAGCTTTCTTCCAAGTGTTCAATCATCTCTATATGCTCGGCAAACAGATAGTTTTGACGTCGGACAAACCTCCTGTAGACCTTAACGGGATGGAGGAGCGGTTGGTCACTCGTATGGCCGGTGCTACCTGTGTCAAGATAGAACGTCCGGATTTGAAGTTGCGTCGTGAGATACTCCAGCAGCGTACGCTTCAAAGCGGTGTCCGGCTGGACGAATCGGTGCTGAACTTTATCGCCGAAAATGTCTGCGACAATGTTCGTGAACTGGAAGGCACCCTCGTATCCTTGATCACAAATTCGGTGGTTGTAGGTAAGGAAATCGACCTGACCTTTGCCAAACGGATTGTCCGCCAAGCTGTCAGACTGGAGAAAAAGGAAGTCACCATCGAGTGCATCCAGCAGGCAGTCAGCAGAGTATTTCAGGTGCAGATAGAGCAGATGAAAAGCAAGAGTCGGAAGCAGGATATCGTACAGGCTCGTCAGGTGGTCATGTTCCTCTCCAAAAAACACACGGCTCAGTCCTTGTCGGCTATCGGCGAACTGATGGGAGGACGTAACCATGCCACCGTACTCCACGGCTGTCGCTGTGTGACGAACGAGATGGAGATGAATGCCTCATTCCGTTCATCGGTAGAACGAGCCGAACAGTTGATCGCCAATTGATAGCAGGTCTTTATGATCCATCCCACAGCGATAGTAGAAGACGGTTGTGTGCTTGGTCAGGGTACACGCGTATGGCACTTCTCTCACTTGATGTGCGGAGCCGAGGTCGGGGAGAATTGCAACATCGGGCAGAATGTCGTTATAATGCCGGAGGTACGACTGGGGCGAGGCTGTAAGGTGCAGAACAACGTTTCTCTGTATAGTGGTGTCGTATGCGAAGATTACGTATTCCTCGGACCGAGTTGTGTATTTACCAACGTGATCAATCCTCGCGCCTTTATTGAAAGAAAATCCGAATACCGCCCCACTCATTTGCACGAAGGCGTCTCCATCGGAGCCAATGCCACTATTCTTTGTGGTATTACGATAGGGGCTTATGCCATGGTAGGCGCAGGAACCGTGGTGATTAGGGATGTACCGCCCTATGCCTTGGTAGTGGGCAATCCTGCTCGCCGGATCGGTTGGGTAAGCCGCGCCGGTCACCGCTTGTCGTTCGATGACAAGGGGATGGCCGTCTGTCCTGAAACGGGCGAACGATATAGAGAGGTCGAAGAAACGGGTACAATAGAACCGGTATCGGACTGATCTACACCAAATAGCGGCATATCGGCAACCGCTTCATCAGCCGCACAACTCCCCAAGAAACGAAGAAAACCAATCCTACACGGATCGGTATGTTGAGCCATGCGCATTGCATCAGGCTGGGGGTGGTCAGTACAAGTATTTTTGTCACCACGTTCAGCACAGCGATGTGTACTAAGTAGATTCCTAAAATATCCCCCTGCATTTTCCCGATCCGCGCCAATTTTCCTCCACATCCTCCCCAAGAAACGAAGAACGCGAAGAGACTGATAGCAGAAAGAACAATCAAAGGAGAGAGATTACGGTAGAAGTATAGCCCTTCGCCGTGCTCGAAAGCGTACCGACTTGCGAAGAAAAGAGAAATCGTAGAGAGTCCGTACAAGGAAAGAGCCGGTAAAGAACGCTGCGGAGCATGGCACTTCAGGGTATAACCCACAAGGAAATATCCCAAATAATCCGGCCAAAGAAAAAGGAAAAAGCGGTTGTAACCGAGTATGTAATCGTAGGTGTTGGACAATATCCCCAGCAGTAGCAATATGGTAGAGAGAGTCCAAAGTCGTTTACGAGCAGCCTTCTCTCCATCGGCTTCGCACCTGCGAATTATTTCGTTGAGCAGAGGAACGACTGCATAAAGTCCCAGCAGCATCACCACATACCACAGATGAACGAATGAGCGTCCCTGCCAAAAGCCGGCAAGGTAGGAACCTATATCATCGCCCTTGAGCCACAGCCACAGCCAATAGAACGGAAGCCAAAAAGCGAGTAGTACCAGCAGTCGCGGTATTCGTTTCCGATAGAAATCTCCCCACGTCTCATTGCGTCCCAAGACAAAAGCCCCGCTGATAATGACGAATATAGGAACGGCCGGCTGCACGACCGCCTCCCAGCATAGACCGGCTATAAAGTTTGCACCCTCAGCCACTCCTTCGAGAACGTATTCTCCCGAAGTATGGATGCCGATTACCATCAATCCTGCCAGAACTCGCAGGACATCGACGGTGGTATTCCTCCCCTTGGTAGTCATAACTATCTGATAATTGCAGACAAATATACGGGGACTTCTCTTTATCTTTGTCAATAAACCCCTAAACGAAGGATACGACATGAATAAGAAAAGACTCGTCGTCTTGAGTGGCGCAGGCATGAGTGCCGAAAGCGGCATATCGACTTTTCGTGATGCCGACGGATTGTGGGAGAATTATCCTGTCGAGGATGTGGCCTCTATCGATGGGTTTAGGCGCAATCCTGCCCTCGTTCTCAAGTTCTACAATGCACGCCGACGCGACTATGCCGGATGCAAACCGAATGCAGGCCATATTGGTTTGGCGGAAATGGAGAAGGAGTATGATGTAAGAATCATCACGCAGAATGTGGATGATCTGCACGAGAGAGCAGGCAGCACACGCGTCATTCATCTGCACGGAGAGTTGATGAAGAACAGATCTGTGGCCACAGACAGTGTGCTCTATCCCGTAGACCCGACCAATCCCGATCTGCATGTAGGAGATCTGGCACCCGACGGCTGTCAGCTACGGCCGTTTATTGTGTGGTTTGGAGAAGCCGTTCCGATGATAGAGCCGGCCATCGAAGAGGTAACACAGGCAGACATTCTCGTTGTCATCGGCACCTCTCTCAACGTTTATCCGGCTGCCGGACTATTGAATTATGCTCCTCGCAACTGCCCCATCTATCTGATCGATCCAAAGCCTGTGCGCAGCACCTCCCGGCAAGACATTCGGTATATCCATGCTCCTGCCACGGAAGGCGTAAGGATGTTGCGGCAAGAACTCCGTGATATAGATCGCTAAAAAAACACTAACCCCAAGAACCTGCCATCGTAGTGGTTCTTGGGGTTAATTGTATTTGTTCGTTTTTCGGAAGGCTAATGAACCGGTTTGTTTTCGGAGGCAAACCGAACATTCAGAATGACGATCTCACTCTCCGTGAAAACACGAATAGCCGGTCCGGCCGCTCCTACTCCTGAACTGATATAGAACTGCGTATGCCCTTTGCGAAGATAGCCCCATGATTTTTCAAAAGCCAGTTGGGTCAAAATCGTAAACGGCCAGATCTGTCCGTTGTGCGTGTGCCCGTACAGAGCCAAGTCCACACCGGTCATCGCCACGCTGTCGAGCTTGTGCGGCTGGTGATCGAGCAGGATAGAGGCCTTAGTGGTATCGACATGTGGCATAAGCTTGTGCAGCGGAGCACGGAATACATTCGTGCTATCGTCCCGTCCTATCAGATAGAATGCATTGCCCGGGGTGACAACCTGATCGATCACCAGATGGCCAATCGAACGGAACCACTCGCGCTTCTCTACTTCGTCCGCCCTATATTCATGATTGCCCAGTACATAGTAAGCCCCCATGGGAGTCTCATCCTGTAGGCGGCGCATATACTCCGTGATGCTGTCCCGACGAGCATACCTGCCATGATAGTCGATCATATCCCCACCGATCAGAACAATATCCGGACGTTCGGCCAAAGTCCTCTCCACCATCTCGCGGATATGGCCGGCCGTCACCGTTTCGCTAATATGAATATCCGTGAGCAGGGCTACTTTCATGGACTGCCTTCCATCTATGGCAGGTCTGTCCAGACGAATGTCCATATGCTTTACAACGGGATAGCGCACGATATTCAGTCCATGTATCACGAGTAAAGCCGAGGACAAACCTATGAGAACGAACAGCCCCAATCGGATGCGAGCCTGCACTCTTTCGGACAGCCTGTCGAATCTGTGCAGGAAACGCTTGTCCACGACACGGGCAATCTCTACGATCACCATGGCAAACATGGCATAAATGGACATGACAAACCAGAAGCCTGTGACAGACATAATGCAGCTCATCACGGCATCGGGCAAAACCCTGTTGCCGGCAAACCCTATTAGATACAGGGTGAATACTACACCCATCAGAAGGTGAAAACCTTTGCGCCAAAGGCTCTTTTGCGGTAGGGCCTGTCCTCCTCGGTATGCGATGTAGAGGGTCAGGAGATATTGTAGGAGAAAGGCTTCGAGAAATACTTTCATCGTTCCGGTAAGATTATCTGAGTCATGAAAAGGATTCGGTTTTGTAAGGCAATTACTCGGCGAAAGTAGTTTTTTTCGATTGATTGAAATGCTTCATCTGTATGGTAATTAGCACAAAAGACAAAACGACCGAGGCCAGATCGCTGATCGGCAGACTCCACCACACGCCGTCCAACCCCATGAATCGGGGGATAATCAGCAAACAGGGAATCAGGAAGATGATCTGGCGCGTCAGGCTCAGGAAAATAGCCTTATGGCTGAAGCCGATGCTTTGGAAGAATTGCGTCGTGGTAACTTGAAAGCCGACCAGAGAAAGCCCGATCAAGGCCGTGCGAAGAGCCGAAGCAGATAGCTCTATCATCTGTTCGCTATTGGTGAATAGACTCACGATCGTCCTCGGCATAAGCATAGCCAGAGCAAAACCGAGAAAGCTGACCAGTAGATTGACGCCACAACTGTAGCGATAGGCCGACTTCACCCGTCCCGGATTTTTAGCCCCGTAGTTGAAACCTACGATCGGCTGCATCCCCTGAGCCACACCGATGATAATCATGAAAAAGAGCATGGCATAGCCATTGATAATCCCGAATGCTCCGATGGCCAAGTCGGTAGCATCTGCTGTCTCGCCGTAGGATACGAAAGAACGATTCATGATGATATTGACCAGACTGCCCGTAAGGTGCATGGCGAAGGGTGCTACCCCTATAGCCGTTATGCCGCCGATCACCGGCAGGGACAGGCGGAAAGCCGAGCGGTGGAAACGTACGATACTGTCCTTACGGAAAAAGTGCGAAAGGACGTAGACCGAACATACTATCATGGAGATGACAGTCGCTATGGCGGCTCCGCTTATCCCCATCCCCAACGGATAGATGAAGATGTAGTCCAGCACCACGTTCGTCATAGCCCCGATGATCATCGTAATCATGGCCTTGCGCGGATAGCCCGAAGCTCTCATGATAGCATTGTAGCCGAAGCTCAGAGCTGAGAAAATATTGGCAGGAACCACGTATTGGAGGTATTCCATGGCATACGGCAACGTACGTTCGCTGGCTCCGAACAGCCGAAGCAGCGGCTCCATGAAGATATAGCAGGGGATAATGGTCAGGGCTTGTGTGAAGAAGGTCAGGAAGATGGCATTGGCCAGTGTGTGTTCGGCCTCCTTTATGTCTTTTCTCCCCAGCAGGATAGAGACCCTCACGGACGCACCGGCCCCTACCAGCATACCGAAGGCCATCAGGAAGATCAGGATTGGGAAGGTGATAGCCAAGCCCGACAAGGCATATTCGCTCACCCCGTTCCCGATGAAGATACGGTCTACGATGTTGTATAGCGAATTGACTGCTGTGCCCACCACCGCCGGCAGAGCATAGTGAAACAGCAGTTTGGGTATCTTTTCCGATTCTAATGCTTGGATCTGTTGGGACGACATAAATTACCTCTTTATGCTCCGGATCGTTATCGATCCGGGAGTGAAAAAGCCGGCAGCATATACTGCAGAGCTTCCCCTCCTATACAAAACAGACCGAAAACCCTCTCGGACTTTCGGTCTTGTTCGATTGCTCTTCCTCTTGGACTTGAACCAAGGACCCTCTGATTAACAGTCAGATGCTCTAACCAACTGAGCTAAGGAAGAATAGAAAAACGGCTTGTGACAGCGCTTTCTCTTGGGCTCGAACCAAGGACCCTCTGATTAACAGTCAGATGCTCTAACCGACTGAGCTAAGAAAGCCTTTCGTTTTTCGTGATGCAAAGGTAGTGCATTATCCCAAACATGCAAGAGGTTCCGCAAAAAAAATACATTCAGATATTACAACCTTCTCGCTACCCCATCCGTTGGGGCATCTCATCCATATTCATGACAGAAAAAGGGCCGCCGCCTCCAAACGGTTTAGGCTCGTGAATTTTCCATTTCGATGTTCCGAAAAACGTGGCGCGAGAATTTTTTCGTTTTGGTTCCACAAGTTTTTATCTCCCGAGCCGAAACGAAAAATTTTACGCGCGTGTTTTTCAGGATTTACGAACCACAATCTCGGCATTTTCGGTTCGAGAATCAAGTTTCCAACAAACCACGGACTTCGATCGCTCCCCTATGCAATAGCAAATCTGTGAGTGCCGGTTCATCCGGAAGCAAGAAACTTTTTTCTTGTTATCGTTCAAGAACGGAAAGTCTGTGCCGAGCGATTGGCACAAGTCCTTCCCGGCCTGTTAGAGATCGAGGACTGTCAGCCAATCGGACTTTCGCATCGGTCATTATGACAGACGAGGAAGTATTGAACACCCGCCAAACGGTCATTGTTATGCTTAAAGGGATAAATCCGAATCGTGCGGCACGATAATTGCAATACGTAGTTAGAGATGGCATACGACTTTACACAAACATTCCGCAACAGCCTGGAGTACAGCTATCAGGAAGCAACCCGTCTCGGCGTCGTAGCCGTGACGCAGGATATGCTCGTACTCGGTATCATTCGCGACGGAGACAATGGCGCGATCGACATCATGCGGCACTATGGGATCAACTTGTACGAACTCAAACGGTTGATCGAGTTGGAAGCCATCGCCGAGAGTTTGCCTGCTTCGCCTGAGGGATTGCCCATCTTCACCCCTTCGGCTCGGGAGGCTATCGATGATGCCACAGACATCTGTGCCGACATGGAGGACGAGGCCGTCAGCCCGGTCCATCTGTTGCTGAGTATCCTCAACTCGACACAGGAGAGCTTAGTACAAAAGATATTTATGAAACAAGGTATAAAATACGACACCATCCTGTCGGATTACTTCGGACAGCGCAACCCCTCCGAAGGGAAGTCTCCCTCCGAAATGGAGATCCTCGACGGGTACCAAGACAACGACTTCGACGACGAAGAGGACGAATCCTCTCCGCCTTCCGGAAATAGCGGGACAGGCGGAGGCTCCGGCGACGCCCCCGAACAGAATACCGGCGGAGGTGATACTACCACCACGACACGGAGTGGAGGCGACACGCCTGCACTGGACACCTTCGGCACCGACATCACTGCCATGGCGGCAGCAGGCAAGCTCGACCCGGTAGTGGGTCGGGAGCAGGAGATCGAAAGGGTGATACAGATACTCAGCCGGCGCAAAAAGAACAATCCGGTGCTCATCGGCGAACCCGGTGTGGGCAAGAGTGCCATCGTGGAAGGACTGGCCGAACGCATCGTGAACAGGAAGGTGAGCCGTATTCTTTTCGACAAGCGGATCATCAGCCTCGATTTGGCTCAGATGGTAGCCGGCACCAAATATCGCGGACAGTTCGAAGAGCGGTTGAAAGCCGTGCTCGACGAGCTGAAGAAGAATCCGCAGATCATCCTCTTCATCGACGAGATACATACCATCGTGGGAGCAGGCTCTGCAGCCGGATCGATGGATACGGCCAATATGCTCAAACCCGCTCTTGCCCGTGGACAGGTACAGTGCATCGGAGCCACTACGCTGGATGAGTATCGTAAGAACATAGAAAAGGACGGAGCACTCGAACGCCGCTTCCAGAAGGTGCCGATAGCCCCCTCGACTGCAGAAGAAACGCTGACCATCCTGCAAAACATCAAAGAGAAATACGAGGACTATCACGGTGTACGCTATACGGACGAAGCGATCAAAGCGGCAGTGGAACTGACCGATCGCTATGTATCCGATCGCTTCTTCCCCGATAAGGCAATAGATGCCATGGACGAGGCCGGCGCGAGCGTCCATATCACCAATGTGGTGGCTCCGAAAGAAATCGAGATACTGGAGGCCGAATTGGCATCGGTGCGAGAGAACAAGCTCTCGGCCGTAAAGGCTCAGAACTACGAGCTGGCTGCCTCCTTCCGCGATCAGGAGCGGCGCACTCAGCAGCAGATAGCGGAAGAGAAGAAAAAATGGGAAGAGCAGATGTCCAAGCACCGCGAGACGGTGGACGAGAATGTAGTGGCGCACGTAGTGGCGTTGATGACAGGCGTTCCGGCTGAGCGGCTGAGCACGGGCGAAGGCGAACGTCTGCGCACGATGGCAGATGATCTCAAGACCAAAGTAGTAGGTCAGGACACAGCCATCGAAAAGATGGTGCGTGCCATCCAGCGCAATCGTCTGGGACTTCGCAATGAAAAGAAACCGATCGGTTCTTTCCTTTTCCTCGGCCCCACGGGGGTAGGCAAGACCTATTTGGCCAAGAAGCTCGCCGAATACCTGTTCGAGGATGAGAATGCCATGATCAGGGTGGATATGAGCGAGTATATGGAGAAGTTCTCCGTATCGCGTCTCGTGGGTGCCCCTCCGGGATATGTGGGCTATGAAGAAGGCGGCCAACTGACGGAGCGCGTAAGACGCAAACCCTATTCCGTAGTTCTCTTGGATGAGATCGAAAAGGCGCATGCCGATGTCTTCAATCTGCTCTTACAGGTGATGGACGAAGGTCAGCTGACCGACAGTCTGGGACGGCGCGTGAATTTCAAGAACACCGTGATCATCATCACCTCCAATGTGGGTACACGCCAGCTCAAAGACTTCGGGCAGGGTATCGGGTTCCGTTCGGAAAAAGACGAGGAAGCGAACAAGGAGCATAGCCGTTCCGTGATCCAAAAAGCTCTGAACAAGACGTTCAGCCCCGAATTTCTCAACCGTTTGGACGATATCATCCTCTTCGACCAACTGGGCAAGACGGAGATTCGCCGGATGGTGGACATAGAGCTTAAAGCCGTCTTGGCGCGCATCCATCGTGCCGGATACGACCTCGTCCTTACCGATGAAGCCAAGGATGTGATAGCGACGAAGGGATACGACCTCCAATACGGAGCACGACCGCTCAAGCGCACACTCCAGAACGAAGTGGAGGATCGCCTCACGGATCTTATCCTCTCCGGACAGATCGAGAAAGGGCAGACGCTTACGCTCTCTGCTCGCGATGGCGAGATCATCGTACAAGAACAAGCATAACAACTTTCTCTACCTTTTACTCTCTTTCGAGCGAAGGAGACGACAACGGAAGCAAAGCTTCTTTTGTCCGTCTCCTTCCTTTTTCTTGTAGAAGGGAAGGCTCGGATTCGGCCACCATTTTTATGTACATTTGTAGGGTATGAAACGATTTCTTTTCTCCGCCATCACAATACTCTCTCTCTCGGTGCTGTACACAGCTACGGCACCGGCCCGCACGAACATGGGTGCCATGCATGCCCAGCAGTCCAAAGACTATCCCTTTCTCCTCTTCGGGGGAGTCGAGAGCAAAGATGTCAAACGCTGGGTTGACGACCGCATGAAGGCTATGAGCACGGAGGAAAAAGTAGGCCAACTGCTCATGCCGGTCGTCTATCCCTCTTTACAGGAAGAAAAAGTAAAGCAAGCCGAACAGCTGGTGCGCACCTGCCACATCGGGGGCATACTCTTCCAAAAGGGTACACTCTCGGAGCAATACACGATGACTCGCCGCTTGCAGGAAGCAGCCGGCACCCCTCTCCTCATAGCACTGGACGGTGAGTGGGGTTTGCACATGCGTCTGAAAGATGCCCCACGCTTCCCTCGCAATATGGGCTTGGGACACCAAAAAGACAATCAGCTCCTCTACAACTATGGTCGGGAGGTAGCGCGCCAATGCCGGCTGATGGGGATTCATATCAATTTTGCCCCGGTGCTGGACGTGAACAACAATCCGAAGAACCCCGTTATCGGCACGCGCAGCTTCGGCGACAACCCACGCCGAGTAGCAGAAAGAGGGATTGCCTATGCACAAGGATTGGAGGATGGAGGTGTGATGGCCGTGGCCAAGCATTTCCCCGGACACGGCAATACCACAGAGGACTCGCACAAGACCTTGCCCACGGTCTTTGCCTCCCGAGAGGAATTGGAGAATACTGAATTGTTCCCCTTCAAAGAGTTTTTCCGAGCCGGTCTCAGCGGAGTGATGACCGCTCACCTCAATGTTCCGGCTTTGGAAGCAAAGAAAAATACGCCCTCCTCCCTCAGTCATGCCATTTGCACCGATCTGCTCCGGCAGGAAATGGGTTTCAAGGGGCTGATCTTTACGGACGGATTGGCCATGCAGGGAGTACAGACAGCCGGTTCTCAACCGATCTCCGTCCGTGCCATATTGGCCGGCAATGACATCCTCCTCGGTCCGGTGGACCCGGTCAAGACTTTCTCCGAGGTGCTGGCCGCAGTGGAAGACAGAACGATAAGCAAAGAATTGCTGGACGAGAAATGTCGCAAAATTCTGGCCTTCAAGTATGCGCTCATCATTTGTAAGGGAATATCCAAGGAGGTGCCGGCAGAGGAAGTGGTACGACAGGTAAACAACCGTGAAGCGGAACGGATGTCGGAAGATCTTTGGCGGGCGTCCATTACGATTCTCAAAAACAAGAAGCAGTTCCTCCCCCTCTCGGAGGAAAACCGTGTTGCATGCGTCAATCTGGATGGTGCAGCCTCCAATACTTTTACACAAGAGCTGGGGCTTACGAGCAAGGACTGCTATTCCTATGCCAAGGGCAGCAACAGTACACGTACACAAGAGTTGCTCTCCAAACTCAAGGGGTACGATGCTGTGATCGTCACAGTTCGACATACACAGCCGGACTGGGCAGGAACGTTTCTCCACCGGCTGACGGAACAAAACCACACTGCCATCGTCTTCTTCACATCGCCCTATGTAGCCGACAGGATTCCGGTGGCTATGGACAAAGCACGGGCTATAGTCGTGGCATATGAAAACGTAAAGGAGGCTGCTCGAATGGCAGCCTACAAGATTCGGGACAGAGTTGTGGTATCCTCGGGCGGTGGGATCCCGGTCGTTCAGGAAGAGGAGGGCACTGATCCGACAGCGAACATGATGCCGCCGACCGAATTGTCGTCCGGCCTCATCCCGATGCCGGCGGTAGACCGCATAGCGAAAGAAGCCCTAAGGCAAGGGGCTTTCCCCGGTTGTCGTATCCTCGCTGTCCATCGAGACAAGGTGGTATATGACAAAAGCTTCGGCACTCTCGACGGATCGGCACGTGGAGGCAAGGTATCTTCTTCCACCATCTACGACTTGGCATCCGTCACCAAGGTCGTAGCCACTACTCCGGCTGTGATGCTATTGGTTCAGGATGGAAAATTGAAGCTCTCCGACCGGCTCGGAACGCTATTGCCTCGTTTTGCCCGAACAGACCTCAAAGACATCACCGTACAGCAGCTTCTACTTCATGAAGCAGGCCTTCGGCCATCGATCAATTTCTACGAATCTCTGATAGACAGTAGCAGTTTGGACGGCAAGTTGCTCTCTCCCCGGCGGAGTTCGGGATGGGTTCGAGTAGATACCAATATGTGGGGCAATCCATTCTTCGGATTTCGCTCCGATTTGGTTTCCGGGCAATTTCGGCCGGACTATCCGTTTCGTTTTTCTTCCAATCTGTATCTATCGAAAGAGGTCAAAGAAATTGTCCTCAATACCATCGCTTCTACCCCTCGTAATGGAGTCGGACGCTACAAGTATTCGGATCTGGGGTTTATCCTGCTACAGCAAATTGTGGAAAAAGTATCGGGCAAGAGCTTGAACGTCTTTGTCGAAGAACGTATATTCCGCCCCATCGGAGCCGGTTCGCTCGGTTATCTTCCACTCGATAAATATTCCGTTTCGCGCATTGCACCGGCACAGAACGACAAATTTCTACGTAAAAGCATCGTCCGCGGTACCGTGGACGACGAAGCTGCTGCATGCCTCGGAGGTATATCGGGCAATGCAGGTGTTTTCGGCACTGCGGAGGACGTTGCCCGTGTACTGGACATGTTCATTCATGAAGGCACTTACAAAGGCCACAGAATCATCGATCAAAAGATCTTCCGACTGTTCATAACGACTCATGGCAAGGGCAACAGGCGTTGTCTCGGATTTGACAAAGGCCGGGCGAGTATGGCAGAATCGGCGTCAGGCTCCACCTACGGGCACACAGGGTTTACCGGCACATGCGTTTGGGTCGATCCCGAGAACGAACTTATCTTTGTATTCCTTTCCAATCGGACTTACCCCAATCGGCTGAACAAGACACTGATGACGGCAAGCATACGCCCCAGACTGCATCAAGCAATATACGAGGCTTTGGGAATAGCGGAGCAATGAGACCGGAACAAAATAGAAACATACAATAGAGAGAAGGAGACAGAACTATGATTTTTGGACATGGAGATGAAGGCATTACACCCTTATCAAGCGAAATAGTCAATTTCAGTACCACTGTCTGGACAGATGGCGATAAAGATCATCTGGAGAAACATCTGGTAGAAAACCTCAACTGTATTCGGCACTACCCCGAGCCGGATGCCGGTACGCTCAGGCAGATGCTTGCCAAGCGGAACAGCGTGGACAATAACGCCATACTTGTAACCAACGGACCCACGGCGGCCTTCTACCAAATAGCACAGGCTTTCAGAGGGAGCCGAAGCCTCATAGCCATTCCTTCTTTTGCCGAATATGAGGATGCTTGTCGGATGTACGAGCACGAAGTCTGCTTCTATCCTTCTAATGAGGACATAGGCGAGGCTGATTTTTCCAATATGGATTTCTGCTGGCTTTGTAACCCGAATAATCCCGATGGCAGACTACTGCAGCGGACAGAGATCCTGCGTCTGCTCAACGATCATCCTGACACGACATTCATCCTCGACCAGTCCTATGTATCGTTTACGACCGAGGAAGTGATTCGTCCGGCCGACATCAAAGGACGAAAAAACCTTGTCATGGTCTATTCTTTCAGTCATGCCTATGGGATACCGGGGCTTCGCATCGGCTATATCGTAGCCAATAAAGATTTTATGAAGCGTGTGGCGGCTTTCAGTACGCCGTGGGCGGTAAACGCACTGGCTATAGAGGCTGCCAAATTCATCCTTATCCATCCTGCACAATTCACTCTGCCGATCCGCAAGTGGCAACGCAATACGGTAGATTTTATCACAGCCCTGAATCGCCTCGATGGTGTAGAAGTACATCCCTCAGGCACCACGTTCTTCCTCCTTCGGCTCAAGAAAGGAACAGCGGCCGAACTGAAAAAATATATGCTGGAGGAATATAATATGCTGATTCGGGATGCTTCCAATTTCCGTGGTCTCGATGAATCCTACGTCCGAATCACCACGCAGCGACCTGCTCAGAACCAGCTTTTCATCAAAGCTCTGGAGACATTCCTCGAGAAATACTAAGAATAGCAGATGCTGCAGATCAGTCTCTGTCCTTCTCCTGTACTCTATCCATATTACAAGACGGAGCAAGAAGAGTACACGGTTGTCATCGTGGATATCTTCCGTGCCGGTACCACCATCACGACGGCACTGATGAACGGTGCCGTAGGCATCATCCCGATTGCAACCGTTGAGGAGGCGGAAATCTATGCCGGGAACGGGTTCCTCGTAGGAGGCGAGCGAGGAACGAAGCGATTGCCTTTCGCTCGTTTCGGCAATGCTCCCGAAGAGTACACTCGCCAGGCGGTAGAGGGGAAACAGCTCGTACTATCGACGACCAACGGTACCCGCGCTGCCGACATAGCTGCCGGAGCCTTGCACGTTATTATCGGGGCTTTTATCAATCTGGAAGCTGTCGCTCGCTATTGTATCGCCAAGCAGAAGCCGGTCATGGTACTGGCTTCGGGCTGGCAAAACAGGATGAGTACGGAGGATTGCCTGTTCGCCGGTGCTTTGGCTGCTACGATTGTCCGGCTTGGAGAGGAGGTCATTTGCGAAGACGGAGCGTCAGTTTTCCAAGAACTCTGGGGTAACTACAATACACATGAGAAGCTGACGGCCTACCTGAACGGTCGCGATCATTACGAACGCCTGCGCGCCAATAAATTGGAAAGAAGTGTTCCCTATTGCACTTCACTCAATCTCACAGAAATTGTTCCCGAACTGACCTTCAAAATTTCTGCCGCATCAACGGATTGCCCGGCTAACCGACTTTTCTTACCCGTCACTCCACCTTTCTAAACCATCCGAACAAATCTTGTCGGAGTACGGCATCTTTTTTCACCGCAAACCATCCCTTTTCTCTCTACGCTCTCAGGCAATACCTTTTGGTACGAGATTGAAGATTATGCCGAGGAATACGAAGAAGTGTTGAAAAGCCGGTACGAAACACTTACAATCGTAGGCGTACGATGCACTCCTGCACGATGCAGGAGACCAGCGTAGGCGTACGGTGCTCATTGCAACATGCTAATTACCAGTACATTATGGCCAATTAAAGTAAAACGAGAACGACCTTGGAAATTTTCCCAATTTCGCGTCTTCAAAATTCGGTTTGCACCTTGTTTGAGAAGCTCAGGACTCAATAGCAGATCGATGACCTTGACTCTCCTTGTCGTATTTGAAAGGTCGTACTCCGTATCCTTGGACTCTTCCTTCTACAATTAGGATCTCTAACACATTAATTCGTGCTTATTCCGGACAGAACATCATCAGGCTTATATGTCTATGCGATTGCCCTGACTGTTATATTTCTTCACGGTCTTTTCTTTACTTTTGTTTCCGTTCCACGAAAGCGTTATCCAAGCGTGTAAGATCTGCACAGAATGAAGAAAAGCGGCAATATCATCGTGGTCGATGATAACAAACATGTACTGACGGCTTTGAAATTGCTCCTGACGGGGAGTTTCGAGACCGTGACGCTCCTACCTTCTCCCAAGACACTGCTTTCCACGATCGTAGAGGTGCATCCGGATGTACTCCTGCTGGATATGAATTTTTCTACCGGCATCAATACGGGTAATGAAGGATTATATTGGCTGGATCAAGTTCGTAGCCGTTTCCCTGACCTCCCTGTGGTACTCTTTACCGCTTATGCGGACATTCGTCTGGCAGTGGAAGCCTTGAAGCGTGGAGCAAGCGATTTCGTAGTCAAGCCGTGGAACAACGCCGAGCTGTTGGAGTCGCTTCGTATGGCGATGAATAAGGCCGCAAGCACTCAAGTGACGGCTACACCTAAAGAAGGCGATTCGGTATTTCTCGGCAAAAGCAAGGCCATGCGTGAGGTGTTGGAGCTGGCTGATCGTATCGGCGATACTGCAGCCCATGTCCTCATTACGGGTGAGAATGGTACCGGCAAGGGCGTTTTAGCCGAGTATATCCATGCCCGTTCTCCTCGTAGCCGGCAGCCGATGCTGACTGTGGATATGGGAGCTTTGAGCGAGACGCTGTTCGAGAGCGAACTGTTCGGCCATGTGAAAGGAGCCTTTACCGATGCCAAAAGCGATCGCGTCGGCAAGTTCGAGACGGCGTCCGGCGGCACGATCTTCATGGACGAGATAGGCAATCTGAGCCTTGCCTTGCAAGCCAAGTTGTTGGCTGTACTACAGCAAAAAGTGGTGACCCGTGTGGGCAGCAATACACCGATCCCTGTGGATGTTCGTATCATCTCTGCCACGAATAGCGATTTGCCCCTCTCCGTGGCTGAAGGCCGGTTTCGAGAAGATTTGCTTTATCGTCTCAATACGATTCATATCGAGATGCCGCCGCTACGTCGTCGCAGGGAAGATATAGTGCCGATGGCCGTATTCTTCCTGCATCGTTATGCACGACAGTATGGAAAAGAGGTGCCGGAATTGACTCCCGAAGCAGAGGCCCTACTCTCCGATTATCCGTGGCCGGGCAATGTGCGTGAGCTTCAGCATTGCATAGAGAAGGCTGTGATCCTTAGCCGTAGCAGTAGCCTTTCTGCTGCGGATCTGTCGTTGCCGAAGTCGGTCGATGCACATCCGACTGCTACCGGTGTAGCAAGCACTCCTCAGACGTTGGATGAAATGGAAAAGACCGCTATCGAGCAAGCCTTGGCACGAAACGGCAGCAACCTTTCGAATGTGGCAAGGGAATTAGGCATCAGCCGCCAGACTCTGTATAATAAGATGAAACGCTACGGGCTGTAGCCCTCTTCTATGGGAAGACGGAAGACCGGCAGTTTCGGCTTGCATCTGTTATTTACCATCGTCATGGCGGTGGTGGGTACTTGGTCGGCAGCTGCAGGACATTATGCCATCACTGTTTTTGCAGCCGGACTCGTTATCTTTTCCGCCTTGCGGTTGCGTTTACTCTATCGGCGCCATCTTCAAGATCTTTCCCTGCTCTTGAATGCTATCGAGAATGGCGATTATTCCGTGCGCTTTTCCGAAATGGGAGGCAATGTCTCGCATCGAACATTCAACCGCACGCTTAATCGTATCAAGGAGATCCTCAGCCGTTCTCGTGATGAGGCTATAGCCGGCGAGCAGTTTCTCGTACATGTATTGGAACAGATTCCTGTCGGCATCATGATGGTTGCTCCGGAAGGATATGTCTATTCTACCAATACAGTGCTGTTGCGCCTCCTCGGTTTACCCGTTATCACACACCTCGATCAGCTCAGACGTGTGTCGCCGGACATGCCTCGGCTGTTTCGTTCGGCGGCTACCGATTCAGGCATTCATATTAAGCTTACTACGGAGCGGGAAGAGCAGGAGGTGAGCCTCCGCTTCTCTTCGTTCCGCATCAGGGAGAAGATATACCATATATATACGCTGTCGAATATCGGCAAGGAGCTTGACGCTCGCGAGACAGAGTCGTGGATTCGGCTCATTCGGGTGATGACGCACGAGATCATGAACTCGATAGCCCCCATTACTTCGATATGCGATACCCTCTTGGACAATTTGCAAAGCTCTGCGGACGAGGAGATGCTGTCTACCGGATTGGATACCATTCGTAGTACCGGAGTGGGGCTGTTATCCTTTGTACAGGACTACCGTAAGTTTACGGCAGTTCCTCCTCCCGAGAAGGAGGACATTGCTTTACATGCTTTTCTTTCGGGGATATTGCGCCTGCAAGAAGAGCTTCTGTCCTCCAACGATATAAAGGTGGATATTGAAGAAATACCCGTGGAGCTGACTGTCCCGGCCGACCGCCGGCAATTGACTTCGGTACTGATAAACCTCGTCAAAAATGCTGCCGAGGCGGAATATCCTGCCGATACGGAGAAACGACTTTTGCGTATTCGTGTCGAGGAACGTCTCGATTCGTTGGATGAACACAGACTACTCCTTCATGTGGAGAACAATGGCACTCCTATTCCTCAAGAGGTATTCGACAATATGTTTGTTCCTTTCTATACGACCAAAACCGGAGGTAGTGGCATCGGTCTGAGCCTTTCCCGTTATATCATTCGTCTGCATGGGGGAAATTTGCTTGCGAGGCGTACAGCCGATGGTTTCACCTCTTTCGTTATTGAACTGCCGCTCTAAGAGATGAGAAAACCGATCGTCCGCTTTTTGCTATCGTTCTTTTGGCTTCTCGGAGTCTGCGCTTCTCATATGGTGGGGCAGTCATTACCTTCGGCATCGAAGGAAATACGGGAGCTGAGCAATAGAACGGAGCAGCAGACCTCCCTGTTTGACAGAAAAGAATCCGAAGCTTTTGCCTTGGAAACGGTCAGAATGATTTCCGATAGAACGCCTTTCCTCTTCCGCTTGGCAGAAGGCCGTAGTTGGGAGGCCGATGTTCGAGGTCGATCGTGGGCTTCTCGTGTGCTGCCGATAGTGCATCGGCTCAAACACGGTGGGATTCCGTGGGAGCAGTATCTCTCGTCGGATTCCTTGTGTATGGAAGCTCGGCTATATGGAAAATACGACTCGGTAACGGGTGCATATAAAAGAGGTGTTGTTTCTTTTCGATCGGATATTCCTCAGCGAAACAAAGTTGATGACCTTACGGCCTTGGCTCTGTTGGGAGAGAATGTATATGCCGAAGAGTTCGATTTTGGCAACCGGCAAATTTTTCCCAATCCTATTCGACGAGAGGCCGAAGCATTTTATACCTATCGTTTGGATAGCCTGTACGAAAAAGACGGCATAACATACCGCCGTATCGCATTTCGTGGATTGAGCGGTCTGAATCGCGGGACGGTAACGATAGATGCCACACACGGACAGCTTGCGATATTGGAAATGCGAGTCATGATGAAAGGGGTGATCACAGAATCCTATAGGGTCGAATTGGGAGAAGTAGAACCCGGTCTTTTCCTCCCGATCGGACTTTCTGTCGTCATCGACCGCAATCGTCTTTGGGCTTCTCTCCATAATGGCTATTCTGCTTCAATCTCATATACAGGAGAGCAGCTCGATAAGACCGTGCTCTTCGTCTATATGCCTACGGATAGCAGTCGCTACCGCTTGCCGGACGAATTGCCGGTCGCTTCTGTTTGGGCTGTTCGCAGCAGCTTTGGGAGGGAGGATAGCTCGACGTATTGGAAAAATGTGGTTGTCGGTCGAGATCATACCCTGCATCAGCATGTGCCTTGGCATCGCGCATTGGCTTGGGGACACAAGTATCGGATCGGGGAGCGTTGGCGATTAGGCAATGAGGGGTTGGTGTGGGCTTTGTTCTATTATAATTATGCCGATCATCTTTGGCTGGGGCAGTCTCTGACGGCTATTTACGATATGGCTCCCGGAATCCGTTGGGAGATAAAGCCCGGCCTTTATTATGTTACCAAACGACGCAAAGCCGTTTGGACTCTCGACAGCAAACTGTACTATTCTCCTCCGCAAAGAGGGCTTTTGCAATTATCCGCAGGACATCGCTCTTTCGATTTGTACAGCACGCGCGAAAGAATAGACCAACTGACCGATCTGATGATGGAGCTGCTCAACGGACAAGGCCCGACAACTCGCTACGATGATAAATTTGTCCGCCTGACCAATAGTATCGACCTATTGCCCAAACTCAATGTGGAGACAAGCGTGATGCTGGCCGAGCGCAATCCTTTGCCGCATGGAGAGACGTGGAGTCTCTTCGGTGGCAGCATTACCGATATTCTGAATATCAGCAATGCCGATCCCGATCTTCCTCGCGTAGTTCCTCATCACCGATTGCTGGAAGTACGAGCTAAGATGACATTCAATCCGCGTCCTTATTACCGTTATACGGCGGATGGATTTCTCATTCGTGAGGGCGAGGGCATACGTGCTCCGCTCCTTTCTCTCTCTTATCGCGGAGCTTTCGGGATGGGGCGTAAGTCCGATGCACGCTTCCACCACCTCGATTTGAGCATACAGCAGCGGCTTGTCTTTTCACCGGCATCGTCACTGTTCTATCAATTGAATGTCGGAGGTTATTTCGATCGGTCGGTTATCTATCCGAGCGAGTACTTTTTTCTGAAAGGGGGTAATGCTTTTTGGCGATTCGGCGATAGCATGGAAGCTGCTTTCCAGACACTGCCTCCCTATACGGCTACAGCCGACAAACACCTTATCCTTCAAACCAGCTACCGAGCTTCGCGCCTGCTGGTCAATTTCCTGCCTTTCGTTTTCTTAAAGACCAACGACGAGGCCTTACATTTCAAAGCCCGGTGGGATATGGTATCGAGAAAACCCTATCTGGAGATGGGTTATTCAGAGAGTATCGGTACGCTGATGCAAGTCGGAGTATTCTATGGTGGCTACAATTTCTTTTATGAAAGAGGAGTTGCCATCCGATTTACATTCAACATGTAATCTCCTGCTTTTCAATGGAAAAATGTACATTTATGCTTCAAAAGGATTACATCGAACGGACGATTTATTCAATCGGAGTAATTTATGAAGTACAAAAAACTGCTTTTCGATCTTATTGACTACCTCGATGCATTTGAAAGTTTGCACGACGGAGGCTCGCACGAACCCGAAATAAAAGACTTTGCCGACTTTTTAAGTTGGCGCTGTGGCAAAAAAAAGAAACAGGAGGAAGAAGTTGTCTCTGTCACCCGGGAACGAGCAGCAGGAGCTAAGAATATAGCGCGAGGAGTCAGCCTCCTCCATCGTTATTCCCGTTTTTATATCAAGAAAGCTCTGACGGAATCTCCATTACAGACCGAAGACGAATATACCTATCTGGTCAGCCTGATGAACGGTGAGAGCATGACCAAGACAGAGCTGAACAACCTCAATGCCATGGAAAAAACATCCGGCGCAGAAGTCATGCGTCGTCTGCTGAAAGCTAATCTGATCGAGCAGAGACCGGATGAGGAGGATCGCAGAAGTATGCGTGTCTCCATTACCCCTGAGGGAAGAAAGGTACTGGTCAATCTCTTTCCCAACCTGCGCCTTTGTGCCGAGACACTCGTTTCCGCCCTGTCGGACGAACAGCTGACCGCCTTCGATCATCTGCTCTGGTTGCTATGCGAATGCCACAACGAGATGTTCACCGGCAAACATGATGCCGAGTTGACGGATTTGCATGCGGAGACCTGTGGATTGAAGCAATCGGCAGGGGGAGCTTTGTCCAAGCGACTATACCGCCGCTGAATCAGCCGATCCTATCATCTTCTCCACCTCGTCCATAAGAGCGAAAAGCTCCTCCTGTGTCGTGGCACGAAGCATGGCCACGCGCATGGGCTTGAAGTTTGGGATCCCTTTGAATATGGGGCTGGCTGCAATATGTCTGCGTGTATGGAGGATACCTCGCCGTTCGTCCAGTTTTCGGATGTTGTTCAACGTCTGACGGCGGAGTATGTCCATATAATAGCAAAACGGACGCGAAGGCAACGTTTCTCCCGTGCGAAGGAAATGCTTCATATCCTCGAATATCCATGGTTGTCCGATAGAAGCCCTGCCTACCATTACGGCATCCACGCCATATACGTCAAAGGCTCGTCGGGCTTCTTGCGGAGTGGTCACGTCTCCGTTTCCGATAATGGGGATTTGCATTCTCGGATTGTTCTTCACTTCTCCGATCAGCGTCCAGTCAGCCGTCCCCGTGTACATTTGGGCGCGTGTACGACCATGTATGGTCAGGGCTGCAATGCCACAGTCTTGGAGCTGTTCGGCCAGGTCTACTATGATCTTGCTGTCATTGTCCCAGCCAAGCCGCGTTTTCACCGTTACGGGCAACTTCACCGCCTTGACTACCTCACGCGTTATCTCTATCATAAGTGGGATATTGCGGAGCATTCCGCTGCCGGCACCTTTCCCTGCTACCCGTTTGACCGGACATCCGAAGTTCAGATCGATCAGATCCGGACCGGCCGATTCGCATAGTCGGGCAGCCTCTACCATCGAAGCTACATCCCGTCCGTATATCTGTACAGCCATCGGGCGTTCCGATTCATCTATGGCCATTTTTCGGAATGTGCCGGCTACTTGACGAATCAGGGCATCGGCACTGAGAAATTCGGAATAAACCAGATCGGCACCGAACTGCTTGCACATGATCCGGAAGGCTACATCCGTCACATCCTCCATCGGAGCGAGTAGCAAAGGCTCTACCCCGAGGTCTATGGCACCTATTTTCATGCTCCTTGGGCTATGGCTTGTGCCTGTCGCAGAGCCGCTTGAATATCGGCACATACGTTTTCCTCTCCCAATAGCTCTACGATGCCTGCAGTGGCAAGTTCTTCGTGGACGTCCTTGCGCACACCGGAGAGTACGATGCTGACCCCTTCTTTCCGGCTCATTTTGATCAGGTTTTCCAGATTGTGCATCCCTGTCGAATCCATAAACGGCACATGCCGCATTCTGATAATCCGAACATCGGGATGGTCGCCCAATGTGTTCATGATCTCTTCGAATCTGTTCGCGATACCAAAGAAGAAAGGCCCTTCGATTTCATATACCTCTACGCCCTTCGGGATGTCGAGCACTTCGTCGTGGTGGGCGATCTCGCCGGTTTGTGTCAGGTCGAGCCTGCCTGTGGCAACGGTGATACGCGTATTCTCCGTAACGCGCTTCATAAAGAGCAGGATGGCCAAAAGCAGTCCTATCTCTATGGCAACGGTCAAGTCGAGGATGACGGTAAGCAAGAAAGTAACCAGCATGACGAGGCTGTCGCTGCGAGGACCGCGACCGATATTGGCCACCGAACGCCATCCGCTCATATTGTAGGATACTATGATCAGTACTCCGGCCAAACAAGCCATCGGGATGTATGCCGTCAGAGGCCCGAGGAACAGCAGGATCAGCAGTAACACGAAGGCGTGTATGATCCCTGCAATGGGAGAGCGTCCGCCGTTGTTGATGTTGGTCATCGTACGCGCTATGGCTCCGGTGACGGGAATACCACCGAAGAACGGAACCACTATATTGGCCGCACCCTGAGCGATAAGCTCGGTATTGCTGTTGTGCTTTTCCCCTATCACACCATCGGCTACGCTGGCTGACAGCAGAGATTCGATAGCTCCCAACAGGGCGATAGTAAAAGCCGGAGGAAAAAGTTGGCGAATCGTTTCGAGGCTGAGTGTTACCCCCGTTGGTTTGGGCAGTTGAGCGGAAATAGTGAAGCGGTCGCCGATGGTTTCGAACTCGCCGATACCCTGCAACCGAAGTAAATAGGCTGCTACGGTCATCAAGATGATGGCAATGAGCGAACCGGGTATCTTCTTGGTGAATCTCGGACTCAGCATAATGATGACAATACTAAGCAGACCCATCCCGAAAGCCCAAAGGTTTACTGACTTGAAGTTGGTAAAATAAGCTCCCCATTTGCCAAGGAAATCACCGGGCATATCCGTAATACCGAGGCCGAAGAGGTCATTCATTTGGGTAGAGAAGATCGTGAGGGCGATCCCTGCCGTGAATCCCACTACTATAGGGTAGGGGATAAACTTGATCAGCGTGCCCAGACGAAGAACACCCATTACGAGAAGCAAGATACCTGCTATGATCGTGGCAATCGTAAGACCCTCGATGCCGTACTTATGAATGATGCCGTAGACGATAACGATGAAAGCACCTGTCGGGCCACCGATTTGGACGGATGAACCACCCAGAAGCGATACGATGAAACCGCCTATAATGGCCGTGATAAGACCTGTTTCCGGAGATACACCACTGGCTATACCGAAGGCAATGGCCAAGGGTAAAGCTACGATGCCGACGATAACGCCGGCCATGAGGTCGGCCATGAAACGCTCACGGTTGTACCCGTGGAAAACATCGAGCAGCTTTGGCCTGAAATATGATCCGATCATGAGAAAAACGAGATTATCCGTGCAGCAAAAGCCTTGCACGCCGCAAAGGTAGGGATTTACTCACTGAGACAAAGCTTTTTACCCGATTCAGAGCGGAATGCCTACAGTCTGATCTTCGACATTTGCAGTCTGTTAGCTATATGTAGTCCGGAAGCAGTACTTCGTTTTTTTGATTCGATAATGCCGGATACAATCACCATCCCATCTGAAAATATTTCACGAAAATACAGACCAGAAAAGTTTTCAACAACGAAGAAGAGTTTGGAATCATTCTAAATAAGCGATTGAGAGGAAGAGGTTTTCAAGGTAAAAATGTTCATGAATCGGACTTTTGGGAGTTGAGGTCTGCTTTGAAAGAGTTTCGATGGCGATGTATATATTAATCAGTTTCAATTTATATACAGATCGTTTTCGATTTATATATAAATCATTTTCCATTTGTATATAGATCGTATTCGATTTGTATATAAATAGTAGAACAGAAAAGGCTGTTTGGAGAGCTGATATAAAAGAGACACCCGCTCGATTCGTGGCCGAACCGAGCGGGTGCCTTATAGATTTGCAGGAGTGGAGAGGAATGATTAGTCCCTATTCCTTGTGCAATGTTTGTCTGTTTTCAAATGCGATGATGCCATATAAATAAATGGATGGGATGGGTGAGAGTAGATTGTGAAGTAGGAGAGTATATTTCATGCGTTCGGATCGTTAGGAAAGTTGGTTGATAGGATGTAATACTTTAGTATATAATTGCTTATCGCTCGTTTGGGGTCTTTGTTTGCCGGCAAATGTAGTAAAAAAGTACGATGCGAATGAATCGAAAATTTGCTTTCCGTCAAGCCTCTTTTCTCCACTATGCAGGAGAGTCCGAAAAAACAGTTCCTAAACCTCTTTCCGAGCGATCGTCTGAGGAGTAAATATGACAGAGACATAAGGTATTACGGTGTGATTACATATATTTGTACTTAAATAATCCACTAAAAAACGGATGAAAACGATTGCGAACGAGTCTTCTCTTCTTGATACAAAAGTCCCCGAACCTACTCTGAGGCGTCTACCCTGGTATTTGTCTTACGTCCAGCTTTTGCATGCGGATGGATGCGAGTCGGTGTCTTCCACGCGGATCGCTCGTGCCGTAGGAGTGGATGCTTCGCTCGTGGCCAAGGATCTCTCCTATGTATCGGTGGATGGGCGTACCCGGGTAGGGTACCGGGTGGCGGACATGGTGGCTGTGCTGAACGACTTTCTGGGCTTTACGCACCACCACCGTGCTTTCCTCTTCGGGGTGGGAAGTCTGGGTGCTGCTTTGTTGCAGGACTCGGGTTTGCGCCACTTCGGGTTGGAGATTGCCGCCGGGTTCGATGTGAATCCGGATATTGTGGACACTAATATCAATGGCATCCCCGTTTACCATAAGAGCCGGGTTGCGGAGTTGTGCGCTCGAGAGCGTGTGGATATAGGTATTCTTACCGTTCCGATACGGGCGGCACAGTCGATGGCCGATGAGATGATAGCAGCAGGGATCAAGGCTATTTGGAATTTTACCCCTTGGCGCATCAGTGTACCCGAAGGCGTGGTCGTACAGAATACGTCGATGTATGCCCAGTTGGCTGTGATGTTCAATCGGATGAAATCGCTACCTTAGGTCTCCGAAGGCTGAACAATCCTCCTTTGCCCTTTTTTATAATAAGGGCTTTCGCTCGCTTTGGAACGATGAAGATAATTGCTGTCGGCATGAACTATGGTGCGCATGTCAGCGAAATGCGACGTGCGGACATCCTTCCCGTTGCTCCCTGTCCGGATGGAGAGGGAGCCGATTTTTGTGTGGAGGAACCTGTGCTTTTCCTCAAGACCGATTCCTTGTTGCGCGAAGGGCATCCCTTTTTCTATCCGGATTTTTCTCAGGAGATCCACTATGAGACGGAGCTGGTGGTTCGTATAGATCGTATCGGCAAGTGCATAGCCGAACGTTTTGCTCACCGCTATTACAGTGAGGTTACCGTCGGTATAGACTTCACGGCTCGTGACCTCCAGCGTCGTGCCAAAGCCAAGGGGTTGCCCTGGGCAACGGCCAAAGCTTTCGACAACTCCGCTGCCGTAGGGCGGTGGGTGAAAAAAGACTCGCTCCGGCACGGTGTGCAGGAATTGGGCCTGCGATTGGATATAGACGGACGCACGGTGCAGCAGGGCAATACACGGGATATGCTCTTTTCCGTAGATCGTTTGATCGCTTATGCCAGTCGTTTCTTCACACTTCGTATGGGGGATCTTATCTTTACAGGGACTCCGGCAGGGGTAGGCCCCATTGCTATCGGGCAGCACCTCGAAGCCTATCTCGAAGAGCAAAAACTGCTCGACATATCCATCAAATAAGCTATTTCTCAGATGAAACGAATACTTCCAATAGTCGCATTCCTTTCTCTCTTCCTTGCCCTTGCTTTGCCTGCGAAAGCGCAACGAGCTATGGGGAAGACGGCCGACCGTTCGCTAATGGCTTCGGGACATTGGGTCAAGATACGTGTCGATGCAAGTGGAGTGTATCGCCTTACGGACGAACAGCTCCGAGCCAATGGCTTCTCCGATCCGTCCAAGGTAGGTGTGTTCGGTTATGGTGGAGGGGTGCTTCCCGAAGATCTGAGCCGGATCACGACAGACGATTTGCCTCCCGTACCGGTACTCCGTCAGGGCAATGCGCTGTATTTCTATGCCGTGGGCCCGGTGACGTGGTTCTACAATCCGGCCAAAACCACCATGGAGCATACGGTGAATACGTACAGTACGCATGGCTACTACTTCCTGTCGGATGCTGCCGGAGCACCTTTGCAGATGTCCCAATATACGGGTGGAGGTGCGTCGGCCGAGGCTTTGATCGACTATTACGATGAGCTGATGCTCCATGAGCAGGAATTGTATTCGCCCAAAGAATCGGGACGAGATCTGTATGGCGAGTCTTTCAGCGCAGTCAATACGCGTACGGTCAAGTTCCCTTTGAGGGGCAACACCCGCTCGTCTGGCGAACTCGGTACCGTATTCTCATACATAGCCAAGGCCAGATCGGCCGGTGGCGGCCGTGAGATGTCGCTTTCGGCGAATGGCATTCTGATCTTCAGCGATCCTTTTTCCATGACATCGAATGAAGTGTCCAATTCCTATTTGGCCGGCAAGAAGCGTCGTCTCTATCGCAGTACGCCGATGAACAGCTTGGTCAATGAGTTGCGCTTGGACGCGAACTATAGCATGACAGGAGATGCGGTCAATCTGGATTTCATAGAGGTGGCTACACAGAACGACCTCCGGTACGATGGCGCACCCATGCATATCAGGCGGTTTTCCAATTTGCCCGTTTTGGGGGGCGAGTCCTGCCGGTTCGTTATCAGTGAGGTGCCGGAGTCTCTGGTGGTTTTGCAGGCCAATTCTTCCCTGACAGCATCGCTTGTTCCCGTTAAGACTGTCGGGGATAAGACCATTGAGTTCGTGGCTCCGCCGAAGGGTCAGGATCGTAGGACTATCAATACGTTTTATGCCGTGGACTTGTCACAGGCTTCTGCTCCGGAGATCCTCGGAGCGGTACCCAATCAAAACCTGCATGGAGAGGAAATCCCTGATCTGATCATTGTCTCTACTCAGGCACTCCTCCCTGAGGCTGATCGACTGGCCACCTATCGTAGAGAGAAAAACGGGCTGAAGGTTTTGGTCGTGTTGCAGGAACAGGTGTTCAACGAGTTTTCGGGTGGAACTCCCGATGCTACAGCATACCGCCTCTTTGCCAAAATGTTCTACGACAGATGGAAGGCAAATGCACCTGTGGGAGAGACTTTCCCGATGCAAATGCTTCTCTTCGGTGATGGGGCTCATGACAACAGGAAGGTCTCCGTAGCTTGGCAGAAACCGTATCTCCAACAAACGGAGTTCTTGCTGACATTCCAAGCCGTCAATTCGACGAACGTAAACAGTTATGTGACGGATGATTACTTCGGCTTGCTGGATGATCAGCCGGCCTCGGTCAATATCGGTTGGCGCAATTATAATATGGCTGTAGGGCGATTCCCCGTACGTACTCCGGCCGAAGCTCGCATCGCAGTGGACAAGACCATCCGATATGAGGAGGATCGAGAGAGTGGTGCCTGGCGTATTCGTGCCTGTTTTGCGGCAGACAACGGGGACAAGCACGCAACCGAGACTTCCCGTTTGATCGATACCGTCAAGCGTTATGCTCCTGCCATCATGCCGGTACGCGCCTTTCAGGACGTATATCCGCATGTCATCGAGAACGGGTTGCACAGCATTCCGGGTGCAAAGAAAAAGATGCTGGAAACCCTTCAGTCGGGTATTATCCTGCTTAATTATGCTGGTCATGGCGGTCCTGCCGGATGGTCGGACGAGCATTTGCTGACGCTCAACGATATACACAACTTCAATTATAAGCATATGCCCATTTGGATTACTGCCACTTGCGACTTTGCCAACTATGACAGTCAGACGACCTCGGCAGGGGAGGAGGTTTTCCTCCATGAGAAGAGTGGCACTCCGATCATGTTCTCGACTACGCGTGTCGTTTACAATACGCAGAATGAGAAGATCAATGGTTTTATGCTTCGGCGTATGTTCGAGAAAGCTAAGGATGGGCGTTATCGTACGATGGGCGAGATTATCCGATCGGCCAAACAGGGGATGCTCAGTACTGTTTTCCCCGATTCGATCAACCAGTTGAGTTTCTTTCTGATGGGTGATCCGTCCGTGCGTATGAATCTTCCTACCCACAAAGTGCAATTGACCGCAATCAACGGGCAGGATCCCGAAGGGCAGTATGGAACTATTATGCTCAAGTCTTTGGAACGGGTAGCTCTGAAGGGTAAGGTAACCGATGAAAAGGGGACATTCGACGAGACATTCAGTGGCAAGGTTTTCCTGACCGTCTTCGATGGCAGAAAGAAAATGACAGCTTTGGAAGAGGAGGGAAACGATCTCTCTCTTGTATATTATGACTATCCTAACGTGATGTATGCCGGTATTGCCGAGGTGAAAGACGGACTCTTCGAAACTTCGTTTATCGTACCCAAGGATGTGAACTATTCCGAGCACGAAGGCCGGATCAATCTTTATGCTTATAACGAGAGCACAAAGGCGGAAGCCATGGGGGTAGACTTCTCCATCAGAGTCCAACCGGGTATTCCTGATGAGGTAACGGAAGATAATACACCGCCTGAAATCATAAGCTGCTTCCTCAATGACAGTACATTCCGATCGGGAGATGAGGTTAATCCTACTCCTCTGTTTATGGCCGAAGTATTCGACTTGAACGGAATCAATATCACGGGTAGCGGAGTAGGACATGATATTACGCTTTGTATCGATGGCCGTGCCGACCTGACCTACAACCTCAATGCATATTTCACAAGTTCGGCTACGGATGCAGGTGTGGGCACTATTCTCTTCATGATACCGGCTTTGGCCGAAGGAGATCATACTGCCCGACTGACGGTTTGGGACATTTTCAATAATGCCGTCCATCATGACTTTTCATTCAGAGTGGTAGATGGCATTGCTCCGGATGTGGCTGATGTGATTCTATTCCCGAATCCGGTACGCGAGAGTGCTACGTTCCGAATCTTCCACAATCGCCCCGGAAGCGATTTGAACGTGGTCGTGGAGATCTATGACTTCACCGGTCGTCTTGTGAACAGTTTGCCCGTCAAGACCTATTCGTCTTCCTACGGAGAACCTATAGAGATCAAGTGGGATCTGACCTCCAAATACGGAGTGAAGATCGGAAACGGATTCTACCTCTATCGTTGTGTGGTGAACTCTCCCGGAGGACAGACGGCCTCCATGGCCAAGAAAATGATCGTGGTAGCACAATAGCCGAAGCAGTTCTGCCGTTTACGATATTGAATATTCATAGACCCCGATAAGAATACAAAACAAAACGAACGAAATATGATTATCAAGAAAATGCTGAAAAATAAATTGGCCCCCTTGGCCATACTGTTCCTTTTTGCTCCAAAGGCTATGAAGGCTCAGGAGCAACTGAATGTGGTACACACCTCTGTGCCATCGCTGAATATCAGTCCGGATGCACGTGCGGCCGGTATGGGGGATATAGGTGTGGCAACGACGCCGGATGCGTATTCACAGTATTGGAATCCGAGTAAATATGCTTTCATGGATACGAAAGCCGGTATTAGCTTCTCATATACACCCTGGCTGTCCAAGCTGGTCAATGATATTGCCCTGATGCAGATGACCGGTTTCTACAAATTGGGAACAGACGAGAATCAGGCTATTAGTGCTTCTCTGCGTTATTTCACATTAGGAAAGTTGGAGACTTTCGACGAATTGGGCGAATCCATGGGAGAGGCCCATCCCAATGAATTTGCTGTCGATTTGGGCTATAGCCGCCAGTTGTCGGAGAACTTCTCCATGGCTGTTGCACTGCGTTACATCCGCTCAGACCAAAGCACTCATAACACCGGAGAGAATCAGGCCGGAAATGCCTTTGCGGCGGATATAGCCGGTTATTTGCAGAAGTATGTGCTACTAGGTAATGCGGAGAGCTTGTGGTCGTTGGGCTTCAACGTAAAGAATATCGGAACGAAGATCTCCTATGACGGAGGTGTCACGAGTTTTTTCATCCCTACTTCGTTGAATCTCGGAACGGGGCTGTTGTATCCGATCGATGACTATAACAGCATCAATTTCAACCTTGAACTTAGCAAGCTGCTTGTACCCACTCCTCCTATCATGGATCAAAACGATCAGGCCGGGTATGAGGCTGCACTCAAGAAATATCAGGAAACTTCTTCGATTAGCGGTATATTCTCTTCTTTCGGTGATGCGCCGGGAGGACTCAAGGAAGAATTCCGTGAGATTACATGGGGACTTGGGGCTGAATATAGCTATGACGATAAGTTTTTTGTTCGTGCCGGATATTCATACCTGCACCCTACCAAAGGCAATTTGCAGTACTTCACGGCCGGTGCCGGCTTCAAGATGAACATATTCCGTATCGATGCTTCCTACCTGTTGTCTACGATCCAGAGTAATCCGTTGGATCAGACTCTGCGGTTTACGCTTGCTTTCGATATGGATGGATTGCGCAATTTGTTCCACTAAATCAAGATGAAGAAGCCTTTTCGAATAGGATTCGGTTTCGATGTACACCGCTTGTCCGAAGGTTATCCTTTGTGGATGGGCGGTGTTCGTCTGGAACACTCCAAGGGCTTGGAGGGACATTCCGATGCTGATGTGCTCATTCATGCTATTTGTGATGCCCTGCTGGGTGCTGCCGCTTTGCGTGATATCGGCTATCATTTTCCTCCTTCGGATCCTCAATATAAAGGGATCGATAGTAAGATCCTGTTGGCTCGCGCTATGGAATTGGTGCGTTCACAGGGTTATGAATTGGGTAATATCGATGCTACTATTGCGGCAGAACAGCCCAAACTGAATCCACATATACCGGATATGCAGCGTGTCTTGGCTGAGGTGATACAGGTGGAGGTGTCGGATATTTCACTGAAAGCCACAACGACGGAGAAACTTGGCTTCACAGGACGAGAGGAAGGCATTTCCGCCTATGCCGTGGCCTTGCTCATTGCTGCCGTCTGAGACTAACCAAGTCCTAAAAGATTAGTTGCGAAGAGGTTCCTTTCTTTCAAGGATTTGGCTCTTATTCCTTAGACAGCTCTTTTTCCCCCTTTTTCGGGGGTATTATTTTTTCAGGAGGGGAAGTAGCGGCTTGACCAGTTGCCAGATGACGATTCCCGCTGTGACACTTACATTGAGCGAATGCTTCGTACCGAACTGGGGTATCTCTAAGCAGAGGTCACAGAGGTCGATGGCTTCCTGTCGTACTCCTTTTACTTCATTGCCAAAGATAAGGGCGTAGCGTGTGCCTTTTGAGGGGGAGAAATTTTCCAAGGATAGGCTTCCTTCCGCCTGTTCTATCGCACAGATACTATATCCTTTTGCTTTCAATTCTTCTATTGCATCCACTACCGAAGAGAAATACTCCCATTTCACACTGTCCTCGGCTCCTAAAGCTGTCTTGTGTATGTCGGGATGAGGTGGCCGAGCTGTGATTCCGCACAAGCATAGCCCTTCTAACCGAAAAGCATCGGCCGTTCTAAAGACTGACCCGACATTGTTCATACTACGTATATCATCCAGTATGATCCTGATAGGTAGCTTGGGGCTTTCGTGATATTCTTCTGTTTTGAGTCGCTGTATTTCGATAGTCTTTTTTTTGCGCATGTCTGTTGTCTGGTCGGATTGAGTGATCGGTGTACATTCCATTATCAAGTGCAACGAATTTCTAAATATAGGATGAAAACCTTGAATGGCGTTCTGAAGTTCAGTTTTTTTCGAGTGCAGATCCCATGTATAAGTGCAACATAATTGTAAATTTAGCAAGAAGCACTCGAACGGCGTTCTGAATCCGAGTTTCTTTCTTGGCTGTAGTTCAGTTTGTTCTGTATAATGGAAATCTGTTTGGTCGTTATATCGATGAAAGAAGAACCTTTAGGGATGTATTGTCTAATCAGGGCATTTTGGCTCCTCACAGAGCAAAACCCTCTCGTTTACACGAGATCGAAAAGCAGCTCAAGTAAAAGCTGTCTTGGATGCATTAGTTAGAGTGATTTTCTATCTCTGACAAAAGTCTTCGAACAATATTTAGTGTCAGATAACGGGGAAACAGTTGTGTGTTTGCCGAAAATACGTATCTTTGCAGCGCAATTGAGGGGAATCCTCTCCGTTGCTATGAGGATTGTCTCATGGTGTAATGGTAGCACAACAGGTTTTGGTTCTGTTTGTCAAGGTTCGAATCCTTGTGAGACAACAACAGAGAAAGGGTTGTATCGGATAGTGAAACTTCCGGATTGCAACCCTTTCTTTTTGTGTCTTATCTCCCCCCCCCTTAAATTACCGTATTACTCTCTCAGCTTGTTCCCTCGAATTTCTGCAACGAAGCCTATTAAAAGCGACCTATAAGTCAAAAGTGTTGGCAGGATTGCTTGATAGTCTTTCTGTGGAGTGTGCAGACCGACGGCATGTGGTCGATTCTGTCGGATTTGTTATATTTTTGAGGAAACGAAAAATCAGGTTATGCTCCGTAAAACTCTTTCCACTCCTTATGATATAATTCCCCGATCGGATTTCTCTGCCGATGTGCTCCGTCTGGAAGGTGCCGCCATCGAGGCAGCCCGGTCGGCATATGCACCTTATAGTCGCTTTTCGGTGGGAGCGGCTGTTTTGCTCGACAATGGGGAGATCCTTTCAGGCAGCAATCAGGAGAATGCAGCCTATCCGTCCGGACTATGTGCCGAGCGTACGGTGCTTTTCTATGCCGGAGCCAGATATCCGGAGGCAGCCGTGAGAGAGATGGTGCTCGTGGCTTTTTCCGCTTCGGGACGTGTGCCGCTGATTACGCCGTGCGGGGCTTGCCGTCAGGTGATGCTGGAGGTTTGTAGTCGCCATCGTCCTTTTCCCATCTTGATGGTCGGGGAAGAGGAGGCTGTCAGAGTGTCGGATGTGCGTCTGCTGCTTCCCTTTTCTTTCGACGGTAGCGACTTGGAACGATAGTCTTCGTCCTCTATTCTTAATGTGAGTTCGATATAAAGGAATGGCACAACACATTGGTTATTAGTGTGTTTTATTTTCCACACAGTGTTTTTCAGGCACTTATATTGCTTTCAGGAGACCATTGCACGGCGATTGGTGTGTATTTTGTTTATTAATTCATTGTATAATAGGGAGTTATTTTGTATATTTGAGTATTAAAAACAGCATAATATTCCTCCCATGGCATACCAATCCAAGAATACCGATGAACATGTAACATTTGCAGACGCACTCCTTTCAAAGCGTTATCGCAAAGCACAAAACGACTTCCTCAATCAGGTTGACACGCTTATCGATTGGCGTCCGATCAGGACGCTGATCAACAAGAAATACACGAAGCGACAAAATGCCATCGGCGCCCCGGCTTATGACGTGATTCTCTTATTCAAGATGTTGCTTTTGGAGACATGGTACAACCTCAGTGATTGTGCTTTGGAGGAGCGCATCAATGATTCAATCACCTTTTCCCGATTCTTGGGACTGAAGATGGAAGAGGTATCTCCCGACCACAGCACCATCAGTCGATTTCGTTCGGCACTGACAGAGTTGGGTCTCATGGACAAACTGTTGGCGCAGTTTAACAAACAACTTTCGCGCCATCACATTTCGGTCAGGGAAGGGGTGCTTGTCGATGCAAGCCTTGTGGAGACGCCGCATAAACCCAACGGAACCATTACGATTGAAGTCGCAGACGACAGAGAAGACAATCGGAGCGAGGAGGAAAAAGAGGCAGAGGAGGATTATCAAAAACAGGTTGTCCGCCGGCGTAAAGGGACGGATGAAGAAGCCCGTTGGGTTTACAAACAAAAGCGTTATCACTACGGATACAAAAAGCATTGTCTGACCAATGTTCAAGGCATTGTTCAAAAGGTGATAACAACTGCAGCGAACCGCAGTGACACGAAGGAGTTTATTCCGCTATTGCAGGGTGCAAACATACCTCAAGGCACAGCCGTCTTGGCGGACAAAGGATATGCTTGCGGGGAAAATCGTTCCTACCTGCAAACCCATCACCTTCAAGACGGCATTATGCACAAGGCACAACGCAACAGGGCATTGACCGAGGAAGAGAAGCAACGAAACAAAGCAATCGGTCCGATACGGAGCACCATCGAACGCACCTTTGGCAGTATTCGGCGGTGGTTTCATGGCGGACGATGTCGATACCGGGGACTTGCCAAGACCCATACTCAAAACATTCTTGAAAGCATCGCCTTTAATTTATACAGAACCCCGGGGATAATTATGTCCTCATCTCTAGGATAAGGTATAACCACCCTTGAGGAGCTCGTGCAAGCAGCTCCGCAAGGGGGGATTTACAACTACTTTCACTCCTTACTGCCACCCCTTTCACTCGCTCCTTTTATGCCAAGAACTCCTCTTCCCTCCATCTCCTTATTTTTCAAAGGTCTCTTCAGATGGCTTTTTATCTACATCTGAAGCCCAATGACTTAGAAGCCGCCCCTTCTTCCCGATCATTATGCAGCCGGAGAATCACAAAAGAGTATGATTTACAGCTACTCGTTATTTTTATGGTATGTTCGCTTAGATCGAACTGGCGTTATATCTCGTACCCGAAAGGTTTACACGCCAAAATTTTTGCGCTTGTGGTCGCTGAAAACATGGCGCGAAAACTTTTTGCTTTTGGCGTGGGAAGTGAAAAAATTACGCGCCACAACGAAAAAATTCCGGTGCCACTTTTGGGAAAAACACAGACCGCAATTTTAGCGTTTTGGGTTCGTGTTTTCGAATGAGTGAGTACGGGTATTGCTCCAAAGGGGTGATGGCGAATCATTGACACGACGTGTCGTGTCCGTCCTGTCCGAGCGTGTGATTCATGAAGGTCTATAAAGAGGTGACACTGTAAGACGGCAATCGGCTGTGTGCGGCGATTTTTTCCGTACACAGCCGACTGCGGATAGATCCCGATCTACAGGTAAACGTGCAAACCGATAGTGAAGTCGAACCGATTGGCTCCCATCTTTTCCGAAACTCATCCCAAGCAACCACCGCTCCGAAAGAGCAGTACTCATGCTGAATAAGGGAGCGATATAGTCCAATCGATTGGCGAATCCGATACCCTGGTATTCGATTTTCTTAGTGATGTCGGCTTCATATCGAGAGGCGATCAGACCGAATCCGTAGAGGTTCCCTTTCGGGTGACATTTATATTGGAGTACGAACGAAAGTCCGTTGCTTAGCTTTTTCTCCAGCTGCTGCTCCGAATAAGACAGCCCTTTTGTCCGATTCGTGATGGTAGAGGGGCCGAAATGGAATGAAAGGTCGTGTACGGGTGCCTTGATCCGAGAGCCGATTTTCCCCCTTTGACCCGAATCGTACAGGGGCGAGTCAGGATAACTTTCTCCTCCGTTCCTCACGACAGAATCTGACAAGAGCATAAGCCCGCCTATCTGATGCATGGAGCTACCGAAGATAGAGGGTCGTTGGTGATTGATCACGTACAGGATATTGGCACCGCTTTTTCTGGTTTCTTCGCGAGCAATCTGTACGGCCTCCGAGTAGGAGAGACTCCGGGATAGACCGGATTCGGCGATCCTTATAAGTGTCGCAGACGAATAACCGGCTCTTCCGTACTATCGGTGGGCAGCGTGATTATTAGTCTGCGCTCTTCGTTCGGGAGCAAATCGAAAGCATTGTCGGAGAATCGCGCTCCGAGTGCATCCGTTTCCACAAAGAGATCCTTCACCAAATAAGGTGACCGCACTGTCAGCTCCCAAGTCCTCAGGCCTGTCCGGCGAAGCTCTTGCGAGATAGGAGGAGCCACAGGTAGTAGCAAATCCTTGGGCGAATGATGATAATACAGCGTGGAGGCCCAGACTTCGCCGTATGCTTCTCCCACATCCTCCACAAGTGACAGGCGAAGCAGGTTCGTTCGCTGCAATTCCTGTGGCAGCCATTGTTCGATCGGGAATGGCAGGACGGCGGGGTGTTCGTTGTCTACTTCGATATTCCTCACCCAAAAAGTCGGATAGCGTTTCCCCCCGAAGCTGATCGGCTCGATGCGCAGTGCCATCCGAACCTCTCCTTTGGCTTCGGGAGCATCCGATACGATGCTGATCGTGCGCCGTTCGGCATCTGGAACGATAATAACGGGTTCAAAAGCTCTGCGTACCTGATAGTGTAGCGGTTTCCAGTTCCCGTAGTAGTCTATGCCGGACCATGAGATAGCCGGCCATGCATCGTTGAGTTGCCAGTAGAGGCTACCCATGCAGTAGGGTTTGGCCGCTCGTTGGGCTTCTAATCCGATGCGCATACCTTGCCCCTGCATGATGAGCGATTTGAATACGAAATCATCGAAGTCCTTTGGCTCGGGATAGTCTCGCCGCATATATTCGAGTATAATCTCATTGCCCATGCTGCTCTTCTGTCTGGCTTTCATGACGGGGGAGTCGAGCTGCATGTCCTCCGGCCATGCAAAGCTCTCCAACGTTTTTCTTTCGGGGAAACTTTCAAATCCGAATTCGCTCATGAAGCGCGGGATCCTTTCTCGCAGGATGCCGAATGGTTCGCGTCCGTACCATACTCCCCAGTAGTGGCTGTCACCCCAGGCCAAAGTGGCGGGGCGTCCCCAGTTAGCTGTGTCGGGGGATGTCTCTACATAGGCGTGTGTGGGATCCAATGCTGCCACACGCTCCGGCAGAAGTCGGCAAAACAGCTTGTCGTAGTCCGTGAGAAACTTCTGATAGGTGGATCGGTCGAAGCGTTTTTGCCATCCCCAGTATTTGAGGCCTTCTCGTATTTCATTGTTGCCGCACCAGAGAGCCAAAGACGGATGTTCGCGCAATCGACGGATGTTGTAATCGGCCTCTTCTCTCACATTCCGAAGGAATTCCTCGTCGCCCGGATAGGGAGTGCAAGCAAAAGCGAAATCTTGCCAGATGAGAATCCCGTTCGCATCCGCCAACTCATAGAAACGTTCGTCCTCGTATATACCGCCTCCCCATACGCGCAGCATATTCATATTCGCTTCCGAGACAGAGCGGAAAAGCTCCTGCCAATACTCCTCTGTGCGTGCGGACAGCATCATGGTGCCTGGGATATAGTTGGCTCCCTTCATGTATAGCGGCTTTCCGTTGATGCGGAAGAAGAAGCTGCACCCGTGGGTATCCTCTTCACGGACGAATTCCACGGTTCGGAATCCTATTTGGGTTCGGTAGGTCTGCCATGTGGTACCGTCTTTGTCCTGAAGACGGGCAACGAGTGTGTACATCAGGGGCAGGCCTATCCCATTGGGCATCCACCGATCGGGGGATGATACGGTGAAAGAGGTGCGACAGGAGGGTTGCCCATAGCCTGCCGTCAGCTCTTCGCTATGCTCTTTCCGTCCGTTCGGGCTGTACAGCTCCACAACCAAACGGACAGAGCGGTCGTTCTGCTCGTTCCAAGAGAGAGGAAAGAGACAGTTTACCTGAGCATCTTTTGTCAGCGTGTAGGTGACTTCCGGTTTCGATGCGAAGGCTACTGCCCCTTCGAAACGTATGCCGACAGGTCGCCAAATGCCTGTGGTTACGAGTCGAGGCCCCCAGTCCCAACCATAGTGGTAGGGTGCTTTTCGAGTATATACACTTAGCTTTTCGTTGTGGTGATCGTTGTCTGCAGGGTAGTCGAAACCATCGCGCTGTCTCAGAGGGCGTACTTCCTTCATGGGTGAGCGGAAGCGGATCAGCAGTTCGTTTCCGCTTTTTCGCAGCAGGCCGGTTATATCCGCTTCCCTGCCGACGAACATATTGCGGCTCTCCATTATCTTTTTCCCATTGAGGAGTACGGTAGCATAGGTGTCCAGTCCTTCTGCCATAAGGATGGCTCGTGGGCTTCGGAGTTGCTGTTCCGTGAGGGAGAAGAGCAGCCGATAATCCCAGTCGTGCTCTTCCGGCCATTGTGCCTGCTCCTCCTGAAGTTTGTAGTTGGGATCGGGCAGCAAACCATGACGGATAAGGTCGTACTGCACGACTCCGGGCACTGTGGCCGGCAGCCATGCCGTGCTATCATGCCGGCTGAATTCCCAGCCCTTGTCGAGATGGAGTGTGTCGGCCGAAATGGTATGTGCCGCTTGGGTTTGGAAGGTCATGGATATCGGGATCAACCATAGGAGAAAAGTTCGGAAGGTGTTCTTGCTAATCATATCGGAAAGGAGAAGAATACGAGGGAGGATTATTCGTTTTCCGGCAACTCCTCCGTCTCAGGACGGAACGATGCCGGTACATTCTTTTTGGGCGAAAGTCCGAGGCTGCGCATCTTTTCGATACGCCCGACGATGTTGCTACGGCCTTCGACCAATTGACCGCGGGCTTTGGCAAGCGTGGCAACCGTATTTTGGGCTTGTTCCTCGGCACGAATGAGTGTCTCTGCGAAAGTGCAGAACTTATCGTACAGCCCGTTGGCTTGCTCTACGATTCGCTGCACATTTTTCACTTGCCGGTCGCGCTGCCATAGATCCAGAGCCATCCGCAAAGCTGCGATTAGGTTGGTCGGATTCATGAGCAGCACGCGTTTGTTGTAGGCCTGATCCCATAAGGTGGGTTTTTCTCGCAGAGCCAGCGTATAAGCCGGTTCGTTCGGGATGAAGAGCATCACAAATTCGGGAGCTTTGTCGCAATAGTCCTGATAACTTTTGCTTGCCAGTTCCTCTATATGCCGGCTGATGCTGGCGATGTGCTCCCCCAGCAGTCGTTTGCGCTCGGCTTCATCCTCAGAGGCAACGAAGGAGGCATAGGCCGTAAGGGATACCTTGCTGTCGATGATCACCTCCTGACCGTTCGGGTAGCGAACGATCACATCGGGACGCATCCGTCTGCCCGTCTCATCGTGGAGGAGGGTACGCCCTTCATCATCGGTCAGGGTCTCTTGGACGAAGAACTCTTCTCCTTCGGTCAATCCGCTGCGTCGGAGCAGGTTTTCGAGGATCATTTCGCCCCAGTCGCCCTGTACTTTGGGGTCGCCTTTGAGTGCACGGGTCAGGTTGTTGGCATCATCGCTGAGTCGGCTGTTCTGTTCGATGAGCTTTTGTAGCTCTTTGGCGAGAGAGAAACGTTCACGCGCTTCTTCATTATAGCTCTTTTCGACTTTTTCTTCGAATAGCTTGATGCGTTCACTCAGCGGTTTGAGTATTTCACCGATGCGCTCTTCGTTCATTCCGGAAAGCTTCCGTGTCTTGTCTTCGAGGATCTCCGATGCCGTGGCCTTGAAGAGTGCTTGCATCTCTTCGGATATTTGTCCGGAGCGTTTCCGTTCGCGTTCCAATTCGGAAGTGGTTGCCTGCAAGCGTGTCTCCAGTTCGGTACGAATACGGATGGCTTCTTTCTGCTCCTCTTGCAGGTCCGCCAGCTTCTCAGTGGCAGCCTCCAGTTGTGCTGTCAGCCTATCTGTCTCAGTGTTGTGCCTGCGATGGAAGAGCCATACGACGAGTCCGGCAACTATTGCGACGATGATGATTAACCAGTACAAATCCATTTCGCCTATAAATTTTACTGTTTTACGAACGAAGGTAATCAATACGTATGAGACCTTTCGGCAATAAGCAGGCACTTTTATCCATTCATTTTACAGTGTGTCGGCCGATTGTTTTGTGTGCTTATGGTATGATCAATGACACAAAACGATGGCACGACAAGGAAAATCATCCGACGAGAAGAGGTCTCATTCAGAGACGTCATGTCAGCGAATCGATATAGGAAAGCCCGGAATGTATTTTCGAGCCAAGTCGATATGCTCATACGAGAGGATACTATGGTCTCACATGAGAGGATACTATGGTCTATTGATGGAAGATGCTATCTGCTCTGTATCGGATGGCAGGTTCGGGGAGTGGGAGGTTCCGTGCGAGCTGTTAAACCGATAGATGAGATTGTCGCACGGCATTTTCCGGGAGATTTCATTGTCAATTGACTGTTTTTCAGGTCTGTACAGATATAAATACAATCTTAGCCTGATTCGCTTCTACGTCTTCGAAAAGCTAATAAAGTAGGGTTTCCATGATGAAGCCGGTTGCCTAACCGACTGTAAGGAGCAAAGAAAGAGGGCTGTGACAAAACCGAATTTTGACACAGCCCCTTTCTTTTGGAATGCCAATACCGACTTAATTAAAACAAGGCATCCAATTCTTTCTTGAATACGTCTTTGGACTGAGCACCCACGAGCTTCTTTACCACTTCGCCGTTCTTGATGAACAAAATGGTGGGGATATTACGCACGCCATACTTCATGGGCAATTCCGTATTTGCATCCACATCCACTTTTCCTATGATAGCGCGTCCTTCATATTCCGCAGCCAGCTCGTCGATGATCGGACCTACCATGCGGCAAGGACCGCACCATGTAGCCCAGAAATCCACTACCATCGGCTTGCCTTCAGCTACCAAGCCGTCAAATGTTGCATCTGTAATTTGCAGTGCCATAATTTTGTTCGTTTTAGTTGGTTGTTATTCTTGTTTATAATGATTGGCCTATTCAAGTGCAAAGTTAATCTCATAAGTCTTCAATCTATTCACCAGTTCGGGGGACACTTTGATCAGCGATTTCTGCTGTGCCAGTTCGACATCGAAAGTCTCCGTATGGTCATACACTTTGATAAATAACATCGTTTTCCCCGAATTGTTTGTCAATTCGTCAGACAGCATTTCGATCAGCTCATTGTCGATCTTCGATGCCGGCAGTAGGATCGTCATCTTTTTGATCAATGTATCGGCCACTTGAGGTAGCAGTTCGATTGAGGTCACGACCAATTCCATTTCACCCTCTTTCCACTTATGAGGCTGAACGGATGCGCGAATGAGGAGATACAGCCCCTCCTTGCAATAATTGCCGAAGTTTACATGAGCCTGTCCGAAAAGAGGTATTTCGCCCGTGCCGGACAGATCCTCTAACGTAATCTTTGAGTACGGATTATTCGAGCGAGAGATTCCCTGAAAAGCCTTGGTAACAATACCGGCCAAAACCAAATTTTTCCCGACCAAGGAATCCGGATCAGTCAAATCGGCTGCATGGGTATTGCAATAGTGATCGAGAATGACTTGGTACTGAGCCATTGGATTGGAACTAAGGTAGAGCCCTACGAGTTCACGTTCTTTATTGAGCCTTTCCAAGTCGTTCCATGGCTCGGTGGGAGATGGCTGCGGACGAGGAATCATCAGATCTTCTTCCTCTCCGAAGAGGGAATTGCTCTGGCTGTGCTTCTCCTCTTGTACTACGGACCCATAGCGCATAAGTGCTTGTATGTACGACTCCTCTCTTCCTGTCAGAGGAGGAGCCATATATTCCTCCCGGGATAGAGCGAAGCTGTCGAAAGCACCGGCCAAGGCCAGACTCTCCATCGTCTTGCGATTGCAGGCAGAGAGATTGATCCGCTCCACAAAGTCGAAGATGTCCTTATATAGCCCGTTGGCTTCGCGTTCGGCAATGATCTGCTCGACGGCTCCCGATCCTACACCCTTTACAGCGCTGAGACCAAAGCGAATATCCCCATTGGCATTTACTGAGAATTTCATTTCGGACTCGTTCACATCCGGTACCAATACGCCGATCTTCATGGACTTGCACTCATCCATGAGCTTGGTTATTTCCGTGATGTTATTCAGGTTTCGGCTCAATGCTCCTGCCATATATTCAGCAGGATAGTTCGCTTTCAGGTAAGCCGTTTGGTAGGCTACCCAACTGTAGCAGGTGGCATGACTCTTGTTGAAAGCATAGCTGGCGAACTTCTCCCAGTCTGTCCAGATCTTTTCCAGAACTTCTTCCGGATGTCCATTCTTATTCCCCCCCTCGAGAAACTTCACCTTCAGAACATTCATCTTTTCGATGAGTTTTTTGCCCATAGCCTTACGAAGCTCATCGCTCTGGCCTCGGGTAAAACCGGCAAGCTTGCGACTCAGAAGCATGACTTGCTCCTGATACACCGTCACACCATAAGTTTCTTTGAGATATTCTTCCATCTCAGGCAGGTCGTAATCGATAGGCTCACGCCCATGCTTGCGTGCGATAAAAGAAGGGATATAGTCCATCGGACCGGGACGATAGAGAGCATTCATCGCTATCAAGTCCTCGAAAGCAGAGGGCTGTAGCTCCCTAAGATACTTTTGCATCCCACCGGATTCGAATTGGAAAGTACCTATGGTACGTCCATCGCTGTATAGCTTATATGTAAGAGGATCGTCGAGAGGGATCGTGTCTATATTCAAGTCAATGCCATGGCGCCGCTTTATGTTGACCAAAGCTTCTTTGATGATCGAGAGCGTTTTCAGCCCGAGGAAGTCCATTTTGATCAGTCCCGTCTGTTCGATGACAGAGCCTTCGTATTGTGTGACCAGCAGCTCCTCCTTCGTGTCTTTGTCTGGAGCCGTACTGACCGGAACGACATCGCTGATATCCGTTTTCCCAATGATGATACCGCAGGCATGCACACCTGTATTGCGCACATTCCCCTCCAGCATTTGGGCGTATTTCAGGGTATCGCGCATTACCTTATCGGAGCTTAGCGATGCTTGCTTCAGCTCTGGAACAAATTCGATTGCTTTCTTCAGATTGACTTTCTTCTCTCCGGGAATTTTGTCCGGTACGAGCTTGGCTAAACGATTGCTTTCGGGTAAGGGCAGCCTCTGTACGCGAGCCACATCCTTAATAGAACTCTTTGTGGCCATCGTACCGTAGGTGATGATGTGGGCCACTCTCTCCTTGCCGTATTTTTCCGTCACCCAGCGGAGTATTTCGGCACGCCCGTCATCATCGAAGTCGACGTCTATATCGGGCATGGAGATACGATCCGGATTGAGAAAACGCTCGAAAAGCAAATGGTACTTGATCGGATCGATATCCGTGATCCCCAAACAGTAAGCTACCGCCGAACCGGCTGCCGATCCTCGGCCGGGTCCGACAGAGACGCCCATACTTCGTGCGGCTGCAATGAAATCCTGTACAATAAGGAAGTAGCCGGGGAACCCCATTCCTTTGATGGTTTCCAGTTCAAAGTCGATACGCTCTTTTATCTCATCGGAAAGATCCTCTCCATACTTGCGCCTGGCACCTTCGTAGGTAAGGAAACGCAGGTAGTCATCATCGTCTTTATATTCGGGGGGGATAGGAAAATCCGGCATCAGGGCTTTGTTGTCGATGCTGTAGAACTCTACCTTGTCAAGTATTTCTAATGTGTTGGAAAGAGTCTCAGGTAGATCCTCGAATATGGCGCTCATCTCTGCCGTAGTCTTCATCCATTCCTGCTTGGTATAGCGCATCCTGTTCGGATCGTCCAGATCCTTCCCTGTGCTCAGACAGATCAGACGGTCGTGCGCCTCAGCATCTTCTTCATTGCAGAAATGGACATCGTTCGTCGCAATAACTTTGACACCCAACTTCTTGCCAAGCTCCAGTATGACGCGATTTACACGCTGTTGCTGGGGGAAAACATCCTGATTGCCGAGTGGATTATGCGTCTCGTGTCGCTGAACCTCCAAATAGTAATCGTCCCCAAAAAGCTCTTTGAACCAGAGGATGGCCTCCTCAGCCTTGGCAATCTCTCCTGCCATGATATGCTGTGGTATCTCTCCTCCCAGACAGGCCGAAGAGACAATGATACCTTCATGATACTTCTGCAAAAGCTCCCTGTCGATACGCGGACGGTAGTACTGCCCTTCTGTCCATGAATAGCTGACCATTTTGATCAGATTCTTGTACCCTCGCAAGTTTTTTGCCAGCAGGATCAAGTGCCAACCGCTGGCATCGATGGAGCGTCTGGGATGATACGGATCCGGTATCTGGTTATCCTTGTCGAATCGCGTACGTCGGGCACAATATGCCTCACACCCAAGGATAGGTTTGAAGAGGAGTTTTTTGGTCTCCTCTATCTTCTGCTGCAACTTGACAATGCGGTTGCGCTCTTCATCGGTCAGCATGTCGGCACTCTTCGAGTCGTTCAGTTGATCCAGTTCGCGCCTACAGTCCTTCAATGTCGCATTGTGCCCGCTGTTCTTCTTCTCCACATAGTTGTAAAACTCCTTGATGCCGAACATGGCTCCATGATCGGTCAGAGCAATACCCGGCATACCGTCGGCAATGGCTTTGTCCACCAAATCATTGATAGCGGCCTGTCCGTCAAGCAGAGAGAATTGGGAGTGTACGTGCAGGTGTACGAAGGGTTCCATCCTTGTAGTTTGTCTTTCGAGCAAAAGTACTCATAATATGAGACCTTTGCACAATAAGTAGCACTTATACAGGGCTGACGCATTAAAGTTGTATGGTCATTAGTTGTTGTGGTTTCATTCGAACGAGTTTCTTCTGAATATGAGGTGTTGAAGTTCAGTTTTGCCGATTGAGAGCTTTTTTGTTACTTTGCAGTCGCTTTGCGTAATCTCTGACAGGAAATAACGTGCGACCTGTGTATATTGCGTTTAGTATTTAGCTAATCCAAAAAGCAATACAAATGGATTTTATTAAAATCGTTAACGAAGAGTTCAAATCAGGGAAAGAACATCCCAAGTTTAACAGCGGTGACACCATCACTGTTGAATATCGTATCAAGGAGGGTAACAAGGAGCGTATCCAGAAGTATCGCGGTGTAGTAATACGCATCAGCGGCCACGGCGACAAGAAGCGATTCACTGTTCGCAAAATATCGGACGGTATCGGTGTAGAGCGTATTTTCCCGATCGAAAGCCCTTTCATCGAAAACATTACCGTTGAGAAGTATGGTAAGGTACGTCGAGCCAAACTATATTACCTGCGTGGCCTTACAGGCAAGAAAGCCCGTATCAAAGAGCGTCGCGTAGCTCTTTCTTCTAAAGACTAATTTGCTTATAACGGTTATTAGGGGGGCTTATAGAGATATAATCCTCATTCCCTAAGTATTATGCAGAGAGGGTGTATCGAAAATTGATTTCGGTACACCCTCTTCTCTTTAACCCAGATTGGTCATTAGAGATTAACGTATGAATCAAGGCATTACTTATTTTACTTATTACTTTCAAGGAAAAAGAATTATGTCCGAATAAGCATGTATTTCACATCACCCGATTGGTGAGATGAAATTGGGATGCTGATGTGATTTTTATAAGAAGGTAAGTGGCAGTTATTAAGCAGATTACAAAGAAAAATCTCTAATCACGGCCATTATTTTTTTTGAATGCAATCCACTTTATTCCATTAACATAGGCTCTTATAAACTTGAAGGATTATGCCTAATTTAGGCTCACCAATTGTTGGTTGAGACCGGGTAACACCTCTGCTTGCAACAACTTCCCAGTCTTTCTTCAAGACATGCTCAATAAGCTTGAGGAGAAAAAAGTCGGACTTGTTCGTGCCGATAGTTGCTTCTGTAACAAACAGGTTATCGAATCCTTACAAAAGCAAAAGATCCATTATATCATCGCTGCACGCTTAACTTCGACAGTTAAAATTTGCCTGCTTCGGTTGTTTGCAGTAGTTGCCGAGACCGTGCAGAGGCGGAAAATAGGGTTAGGAGCTTAAGAATGATTTTTCCATGGATGGCATTGTACAGAAAGACTGGTGGGCTACTGAAGCGATGATCAATATGGCCGGGCCTATAATCTGATGAGCCGGTTTCGCTTGGCTGTTATCAATTCTGCGAAGAAGTCCAAGTTCAAAACAATCCGAATGAAGTTTTTAGCTAACCTGCTTACATCCAAAAACACGCAGGCAAGGAAACTCTGAAGTTGGCTCTGGCTCTGAATATCATAGATCTGCATTTTTAGCGCTATGGGTAGTGCTAAAGAGATCACAGGCCCGTGAAAAAATCTAATGACAAACTGGGATAACACAGATATTTCTGCAAAACAAATCAGTTCCCAAAATGCGGAAAGCTTCTTGGTCAGTTAGATCATAATAAGACCTTGTAGGTGGACAGCAGAATCTTATAGGATTTTCTTTGAGCATTAAAATGCTGTGAGGCATTTGGCATATCATCCGTACCTTTTTGTCATTGAACATTATAGTTACCTTTGTGCCGATGTGTAAAAACACAGTATGACGAAGCCTGAACCACAGACATCAATATCTTCAAAATAAGAAATGAAAAAAGACAGCGTAATTTTCGATCTGATCGAAAAAGAACATCAGCGCCAGCTCAAAGGTATCGAGCTGATCGCATCGGAAAACTTTGTAAGCGAACAAGTTATGCAGGCTATGGGTAGCTGTATGACCAATAAGTATGCCGAAGGTTATCCCGGCAAACGCTATTACGGTGGTTGTGAAGTGGTAGACCAAAGCGAGCAAATCGCCATCGACCGTATCAAACAACTCTACGGAGCCGAATGGGCCAACGTACAGCCTCACTCCGGAGCACAGGCCAATATGGCCGTTCTTCTGGCTTGCCTCGAAGCAGGCGATACGTTCATGGGACTAAACCTCGAACACGGCGGCCACCTATCGCACGGCTCACTCGTCAATAGCTCGGGTATCCTCTACCGTCCCATCGGCTACAATCTGAGCGAAGAGACGGGAATGGTGGATTACGACCACATGGAGAAAATGGCCATCGAGCACAAACCCAAGCTGATCATCGGCGGTGGTTCGGCCTATTCTCGTGAGTGGGACTACAAGCGTATGCGTGAGATCGCTGACAAGGTGGGTGCCTTGTTGATGATCGATATGGCACACCCTGCCGGTCTGATCGCTGCCGGTCTGCTGGAGAACCCCGTGAAGTATGCTCATATCGTTACTTCTACGACTCACAAGACACTGCGTGGCCCCCGTGGCGGTATCATCCTTATGGGCAAGGACTTCGACAATCCTTGGGGCAAGAAAACCCCGAAGGGCGAGATCAAGAAGATGAGCGCACTCCTCGACTCTGCCGTATTCCCTGGTGTACAGGGTGGTCCGCTCGAGCACGTTATAGCTGCTAAGGCTGTAGCTTTCGGAGAAGCACTGGATCCTTCGTTCAAGGAATACCAAACGCAGGTGAAAAAGAATGCTGCCGTTTTGGCTCAGGCTTTCATGGACAAAGGCTATAAAGTGATTTCCGGTGGTACGGACAACCACAGTATGCTGATCGATCTTCGTCCGAAGTTCCCCGAACTGACAGGTAAAGTGGCAGAGAAAGCCCTCGTGGCAGCGGATATTACCGTCAATAAGAACATGGTACCGTTCGATTCTCGCTCTGCATTCCAGACATCGGGCTTCCGCGTGGGTACTCCGGCCATCACCACTCGTGGCGTAAAAGAAGATAAGATGGGCTATATCGTGGAGTTGATAGACCGTGTGCTCTCCGCACCGGAGGACGAAGCCGTAATAGCATCGGTTCGTACCGAAGTCAACCGGATGATGGCCGATTATCCTCTCTTTGCTTGGTAAGAAATCCCAAGAAGTCTATCTCCCTATCCTTCTCTTAGGATAGGGGATAGTTCTTTACTGATATTCTAGAAAGCACGCAAGTGTGTGTGATGCCGGTGGTGCCGGCACACCCTCACTTACGTGCTTTTTTGTTTGATCACTAATTCATACTTGACAATGAAACGACTGACTTTCGGAGCATGCATTTGCTGCCTCCTATCTCTTATGGCCTGCTCACAGAAAGCAAAGCAGGTGCAAATCCCCGAATACGACAAGGGTATAAACATCATTCCCTTGCCGATGCAGCTGACCGAATCGGACGACAGCTTTGAGGTCGATGATAAGACCACTATCTGCGTATCTGCCGAAGAGCTAAAGCCTATCGCTAAACTTCTTGCCGACAAGCTAAGAGCATCAGCCGACCTCTCTCTCCAGATAGAGATAGGCGAGGAGCCTTCGGGGAATGCTATTTACATCGGTGTCGATACGGCTCTTCCTCTTAAAGAAGAGGGTTATATGCTCCGATCCGATAAGCGTGGTGTCAGTATCATCGGCAAATCTGCCCATGGTGCTTTCTACGGTATGCAGACTTTGCTCCAGCTCCTTCCTGCCGAAGTGGAATCTTCGAATGAGGTACTGCTCCCCATGACGGTGCCCGGCGTCGAGATCAAGGACGAACCGGCATTCGGCTATCGTGGCTTTATGCTGGATGTATGCCGTCATTTCCTTTCGGTGGAGGACATCAAGAAGCATATCGACATCATGGCCATGTTCAAGATCAATCGTTTCCATTGGCACCTGACAGAGGATCAGGCATGGCGTATCGAAATCAAGAAATACCCACGACTGACCGAAGTGGGGTCTACAAGGACGGAAGGGGACGGTACGCAGTACTCCGGTTTCTACACGCAGGAGCAAGTACGGGATATTGTACAATACGCATCGGATCGTTTCATTACGGTGATTCCCGAGATCGAAATGCCCGGACATGCCATGGCTGCCCTCGCTGCTTATCCGCAGTTGGCTTGCTTCCCACGCGAATTCAAGCCACGGATTATCTGGGGAGTGGAGCAGGATGTTTATTGTGCCGGTAAGGACAGCGTCTTCCGTTTTATCTCTGATGTTATCGACGAGGTAGCACCCCTTTTCCCCGGCACATACTTCCATATCGGAGGGGACGAATGCCCTAAAGATCGATGGAAGGCTTGTTCGCTTTGTCAGAAGCGTATGCGTGACAATGGGTTGAAAGACGAACACGAGCTGCAGAGTTATTTCATCAAACAAGCTGAAAAGGTCTTACAAAAGCACGGCAAGAGACTGATCGGTTGGGATGAAATCCTCGAAGGCGGGCTTGCACCTTCTGCCACCGTTATGAGCTGGCGTGGAGAGGATGGTGGCATCGCAGCGGCTAATATGAATCACGATGTGATCATGACTCCGGGTAGCGGAGGTCTCTACTTGGATCATTATCAGGGAGATCCGACCGTCGAGCCTGTTGCCATCGGAGGTTATGCTCCATTGGAGCAAGTGTATGCTTACAATCCTTTGCCGAAAGAATTGCCGGCCGATAAGCATCGCTACGTGCTCGGAGCACAGGCCAATCTGTGGGCAGAATACCTCTATACTTCCGAACGATACGACTATCAGGCCTATCCAAGGCTACTGGCTGTGGCAGAGCTTACCTGGACACCGTTGGCCAAGAAAGATTTTGCCGATTTCTGTCGCCGTTTGGATAATGCCTGCGTTCGTCTGGACATGCACGGTATCAATTACCACATTCCGCTGCCCGAACAACCGGGTGGCTCTTCCGACTTTATAGCCTTTACGGACAAGGCTAAGCTGACCTTCACGACATCGCGTCCGATGAAAATGGTCTATACGCTGGACGAAACCGAACCGACCCTCACATCGACTCCTTACACGGTCCCTCTTGAATTTGCACAAACGGGCCTTCTGAAGATTCGTACCGTCACGGCCGGTGGGAAGATGAGTCCCGTACGTAGCATTCGTGTGGAGAAACAACCCTTCAATATGTCAATGGAAGTACCGGCACCGAAACCCGGACTGACCATTCGTACGGCTTACGGTGACTTATATGATGTGCCTGATCTGCAGCAGGTAGCCTCATGGGAAGTAGGGACCGTTAGCTCTTTGGAGGAAATCATGCACGGGAAAGAGAAGATAACTTCTCCTGAAGTGCTGGAGCGCAGAGTTGTAGAGGCTACCGGTTATGTGCTTATTCCGGAGGATGGGGTATATGAGTTCTCTACGGAAAACAACGAGTTTTGGATTGATAATGTGAAGCTGATCGACAATGTGGGCGAAGTAAAGAAATTCTCCCGTCGCAATAGCAGTCGTGCCCTTCAGAAAGGTTACCATCCGATCAAGACGATATGGGTCGGAGCCATACAAGGTGGCTGGCCTACTTATTGGAACTACAGCAGGGTAATGATACGGCTCAAGGGAGAAGAAAAGTTCAAGCCGATCTCGTCCGATATGCTCTTTCAATAAAGTCTCATCTCTTTATGGTTAAAGACGGCAACCTTTCCGCAGAAAAAAACGCAAGGCCTAAATTAACCCCAACTACCAGAAGAGGGTGTGTCAAAATTCAGTTTCGAGCAGGGGGCCGGGATCATCGTTTGTATAGAAAAACCGCTATCAAATCAATAGTGTCCTAAATGTTTGCTTAGAGGGGGGGGTGAGTTTTTAGTATGAGAGCTGAGTCGCTTCAATACAAGACTTTTGGGATTTGAGGGGGATCCCCCTGCCTACTGAAAGAGCTGATTTTGTTCTTCCGGCGGAGGCGAAAAGGGTTCATTGATCCATTGGCCTTTTCTTACGTCGAGCTGACGTGAGGTTATCAATCGCATAGAAACTCGAACCGAAAATCGCCCAAATCTGAAACCAAAATCCCCCAAAAATGGTGCGAGAATCTTTTCGTTCTCAGGCGAGATTTTTTCAACTCCCGAACCAAAATAAAAATTTTCTCAGACCACGTTTTCAGAACTGAAATACACCGGATTTTTCAGTACACGTCAATCATTCGGAAGCGAAAAAAGGCAGTCTGAGCGAAAGAATGCGCCAGATTGTCAGTTCCGGACCCTGTGGCACCGGATTTGTCGTTCCTTTCGACGGAATAGAAACAAACAAAACATTAACAGATAATAATACACTATGAGTAAGAAAGGAACAATCGGGGTAACGAGCGACAATATATTCCCCGTCATCAAAAAATTCCTGTACAGCGACCATAAGATATTCCTGCGTGAGATCGTCTCCAATGCCGTGGATGCTACGCAGAAGCTGAAAACGCTTACATCCGTCGGCGAATTCAAAGGCGAGACGGGTGACCTCCGCGTAACGGTCAGCGTGGATGAAGTGGCACGCACGATCACGGTCAGCGACCGCGGCGTGGGGATGACCGAAGAGGAGGTGGAGAAGTACATCAATCAGATTGCTTTCTCCAGTGCGGAAGAGTTTCTCGAAAAGTACAAAGACGACAAGGCTGCCATTATCGGCCACTTCGGACTCGGATTTTACTCGGCTTTCATGGTGTCCGAGCGAGTGGACGTGATCACGCGCTCTTTCCGAGAAGATGCTACGGCGGTGAAATGGAGCTGCGACGGATCGCCCGAATACACGCTCGAACCTGCGGACAAGGCTGACCGTGGCACCGATATCGTGATGCACATCGATGAAGAGAATAGCGAGTTTCTCAAAAAAGAAAAGATAGAGGGTCTCCTTGGAAAATACTGTAAGTTCCTCACTGTGCCGATCATTTTCGGCAAGAAGCAGGAATGGAAAGACGGCAAGATGCAAGATACGGACGAGGACAATCAGATCAACGACACACATCCTGCCTGGACCAAAAAGCCTGCTGACCTCAAGGACGAAGACTATAAGGAATTTTACCGTTCGCTCTATCCCATGTCCGAAGAGCCTCTCTTCTGGATCCACCTCAATGTGGACTATCCGTTCAATCTGACAGGTATCCTCTATTTCCCGAAGATCAAAAACAACTTGGATCTGCAGCGCAACAAGATTCAGCTCTACTGCAATCAGGTTTACGTCACCGATGAAGTACAGGGTATCGTGCCGGACTTCCTCACCCTCCTGCACGGGGTCATCGATTCGCCGGATATTCCCCTCAACGTATCGCGCTCCTATCTGCAGAGCGATGCCAATGTGAAGAAGATCTCGTCTCATATCACCAAGAAGGTGGCAGACCGTCTGGAAGAAATTTTCAAAAACGACCGCCCCACATTCGAGGAGAAATGGGATAGTCTGAAGCTCTTCGTCGAATACGGTATGCTGACGGATGAGAAGTTCTATGAGCGTGCAGCCAAGTTCTTCCTTTTCACCGATATGGACGGACACAAGTACACGTTCGACGAATACCGAACGCTCGTCGAAGGTGTACAGACGGATAAGGACGGACAGGTGGTGTATCTCTATGCTACGGACAAGCACGGACAGTACAGCCACGTGAAACGTGCATCCGACAAAGGCTACAGCGTGATGCTGTTGGACGGTCAGTTGGATCCGCATATCGTGAGCCTGCTGGAGCAAAAGTTGGAGAAGACACACTTTGTCCGTGTCGATAGCGATACGATCAACAATCTGATCCGCAAGGAGGAAAGAGCCGAAGTGAAGCTGTCCGATACGGAGCGCGCCACTCTCGTGAAGCTGTTCGAAGCACGCCTGCCACGGGACGAGAAGAAGCACTTCAATGTAGCTTTCGAATCGCTCGGAGCCGAAGGTGAAGCCATCCTTATCACACAAGCCGAATTCATGCGCCGTATGCGCGATATGGCACAGCTGCAGCCGGGAATGAGCTTCTACGGCGAACTCCCCGATTCGTACAATCTGGTACTTAATACCGATCATCCGCTCATCGACAAGGTACTCTCCGGTGAGAAAGAATCGGTAGAGCCTTCGCTCACAGAGCTTAGAGCGAAAATCGCCGAGCTGAAAACGGAAGAGGCCAAGCTGCTCGATGAGGAAAAAGGGAAGAAACCGGAGGAAATCCCTGTTGCCACGAAGGAAGCCAAGGAGAACAACGCCGTCGAACAGGCCAAAACCGAAGGCAGTATCAACGATCAACTGACCAAATATGCTCAGGACAACGAGCTGATAGGTCAGCTCATCGACTTGGCTCTGCTCGGAAGCGGATTGCTGACGGGAGAGGCTTTGGCCGAATTCATTCGTCGCAGCCAGCGTCTTCTCTGAGAAGTGAATAGTGAGTTGTGCTGAAAACCCAATTCTTCCACTCTCCTTGCCAATAGACATGGCAAGGAGAGTGAGGGTATAATACAAGGAACCCCCGAAAGCCACGGCTTTCGGGGGTTTGCTTTTATCAGAGCTTCCGCCGGTCTCTTTTCCTCGTCGGAACGGGTGGCCGGGAAAAATGCTTACAATCCGAAGATCAGAATGAAAAGATAGACGGCCGGGAATACGAAGAGAGCACTGTCCAGCCGGTCCAGTATACCTCCATGTCCGGGAATGATATGGCCGGAATCCTTCACTCCTGCATTGCGTTTGAGATTGGACTCATACAGATCGCCCCAAGTGGCCATGGCCGTTACCAGTAGAGCAAAGAAGACCAGCTCCATCGGATGCTTGGCCGAACCGGAATAGTGGCCTGCCAGTAATGCACCTGCCACAGTAAACAGCAACCCTCCTATAAAGCCCTCCCATGTTTTCTTGGGTGATATGACCTTGAAGAGTGTATGCTTGCCAAAGAGGGAACCTGCGATAAAAGCTCCTGTATCATTCAGCCATATCAGGACAAAAACGAAGAGGAAGTAGTGAGGCGTGAAGTCTGCCACTTCTCCTACTGCCAACTCCCTGCCGATACTTTCGGGCACGAGCAGAAGACTACCCAAACCAAGCGTTGCCGCTATATACAGATGCCCCATGAAAGTGCGGCTATTGTCCGATCCGGCCTTATGGCGATCCGAATATAGACTGCGCACCATAGTGTAGAGGACATAGAAGATATACGGGATAAATATCGTGACATCCATTCGGTCACTGCCGTATAGGAAGATGGCCGCAAAGAGGAAGGCACCGAAAAGTCCGTCCATGAATGCCCGAAGGGGACGTGTGCGATTCAGATTGACCAGCGAGGCGAATTCCCGCAGTCCCAACACGATGAAAACGGCAAAAACCGCTAAGAACAAAGCCGGTTCCCTTAGTACGACGGGAAGGATGATCAGGGCCATATAGACCAGACCACTGAGGCTGCGAATCAAAACTGCTTTCATAACGTAAGCTCGATAGTCTCTTTATATTTTATTCGGGATGTTCTTCCGTCTTCTCTTCTCCCTCAACGGGAATGGGTGCTTCGGCATCCGCTGTTGTCTCTTCTGTGGCGGTAGCCGGTGCATTCAGCCCAAGCAATTCTTCTGTACGCGAGGCCCAGGGGCGTTTGCCGAATATACGCTCTACGTCATCAGCCAGAATCACTTCGCGCTTGAGCAACAGATCTGCCAGTTCGTGGTGCCCGGCTTCATGCTCGCGCAAAATGCTTTTGGCGCGCTCGTATTGTTCGGATATTATTCTGTTTACTTCGGCATCGATAACCTCGGCGGTAGTATCACTGTACGGCTTTGTCAGATTCCAGCCGTCGTTTTGCATTTCGTAGTAGTTGATGTTGGGCAGCTTGTCGCTCATGCCGTAATAGGTAACCATGGCGTAAGCCAACTTCGTAACGCGCTCCAAGTCATTGGCTGCACCGGTCGATACACGTCCGAGGAAGAGATCTTCGGCGGCACGTCCACCCAAAAGGGCGCAAAGCTGATCCTGCAGAGCCTCCGTTGTCGTGATCTGACGCTCTTCCGGCAGATACCAGGCGGCACCGAGTGCCTTGCCTCGTGGTACGATAGTGACTTTGACGAGAGGATTGGCATAGCGTAGCATCCAACTGATAGTAGCGTGTCCGGCTTCGTGGATGGCGATGCTGCGACGCTCCTCCTCTGTGGTGATTTTGTTCTTTTTCTCCAATCCGCCTACGATCCGATCCACGGCATTCATGAAGTCTTCCTTGTCTACGAAGTTTTTATTGCTTCGCGCGGCGATCAACGCCGCTTCGTTGCAAACGTTGGCAATGTCTGCTCCGGAGAAGCCGGGTGTTTGGCGCGACAGGAATTCCACATCTACGCTTTTGTCGGTCTTCAACGGCTTGAGGTGTACAAGGAAGATCTCTTTGCGGTCATTCAGGTCGGGAAGATCTACATAGATCTGGCGGTCGAAACGTCCGGCACGCAGCAGGGCACTATCCAGCACATCGGCACGGTTGGTAGCAGCCAGAATGATCACACCGCTATTGGAGCCGAAGCCATCCATTTCGGTAAGCAACTGGTTGAGTGTATTCTCACGCTCATCATTGCCGGAGAAATTGTTGCCCTTGCCGCGAGCACGCCCTACGGCGTCGATCTCGTCGATGAAGATGATACACGGGGCTTTTTCCTTGGCTTGTCTGAAAAGGTCGCGAACACGAGAGGCTCCTACGCCGACAAACATCTCTACGAAGTCCGAACCGGACAAAGAGAAGAAAGGAACGTGCGCCTCTCCGGCTACTGCCTTGGCCAGAAGAGTCTTACCCGTTCCCGGAGGTCCTACGAGCAAAGCTCCTTTAGGGATCTTTCCTCCCAGTTCGGTGTATTTGGATGGATTCTTGAGGAAGTGAACGATCTCTTCCACTTCCTGTTTGGCTTCATGCAGACCTGCTACATCGCTGAATGTAACGTGGATATTGGTCTTGTCATAGAGCTTGGCTTTGGATTTGCCTACGTTGAAGACGCCGCCTCCACCGCCACTTCCTCCTCCACCGCCGCTCATTCGGCGCATCATCCAAAACCAGAAAACGAGCAAAAGGATGAGTGGGCCCCATGCGATGAGGATAGAGGTGAAGCTGAACTTGCTGTCTTCATACTTCACCTTAGCCGTAATTTGGTTTTGGTCGTAGAAGTCGGAGAATTTGTCTACCGACGGAATTTGCGTGTTGATATAGTAGTCTGAGATATTTCCTCTGTCCTGAAAGGACGGGATGTCGCCTTTCTTGAATACCGAATCGACCTTGGCCGGATCGACCCTCGCCTTGAGAGTGTTCTCTTTCCGATTGACTACGATGTCCGTAAAGGCTTGCTTTTTGGCGATATTCTGAAACTCATTCCAGCTGAGTTCTTTCTGGGATGTAATATCCCGATCGACAAAGAAGAGGGTGGCCAATATCAGAAATACAGGGGCATAGAGCCATATCGGGTTGAAACGCATCGGTTTGCCGGGTTTCTTGTTATTCCCATTGTTCGCCATATTGTTTGCGCAGTTTTTTTTCTACTTAAGAAAAATGCAGGAGTATTTGTTCGATACTCGCTGAAATCCTGAACTATAACTTTGCAAAAGAACAGCCGACCCGCTCTTTTGGTTTATGTTTCTTTCGCCGGGATATACGATTATTCCGAATGCCGTACTGTGTTTTTGTTATCGAGAAGGATAAGGATGAAAGAAAGACTTCAGACATTGAAGCGGAAATGCATGATGTCGCCATCCTGCACAACATATTCTTTTCCTTCAATACTCATCTTACCGGCTTCTTTCACGGCTTGTTCGCTGCCAAAGCTGACAAAGTCATTGTACTTGATGACCTCGGCTCGGATAAACCCTTTTTCAAAATCGGTGTGGATGATACTGGCACACTGAGGTGCTTTGCTTCCGCGGAGGAACGTCCAAGCCCTTACCTCATCGCTCCCGGCCGTAAAGTAGGTTTGAAGATTCAGCAAATGATAAGCGGCTTTGATCAGACGGCTCACGCCGGATTCTTTCAGACCGATCTCTTCGAGGAACATTTGCCGCTCTTCGTATGTCTCCAGCTCGGCGATCTCGCTCTCTATCTTGGCTGCTACGACGAGGATTTCTGCATCTTCGTTTTTGACTGCTTCTCGAACGGCTTCCACATATTTGTTGCCACTAAGAGCAGAAGCTTCGTCCACATTGCAAACGTACATGACCGGTTTGGCCGTCAGGAGAAAGAGTTCGCGTGCTATTTGCTGTTCGTCTTTGGTGTCGAAACTGACGCTGCGAGCATTCCTGCCTTCGTCAAGAGCTTCTTTGAATTTCGAGAGCACTTGATAAGCCAGCTTGGCTTGTTTGTCGCCCCCTGTTTGTGCCTGCTTTTGGACTTTCTGTATGCGACTCTCTATCGTTTCAAGGTCTTTCAGTTGTAGCTCGGTGTCGATGATTTCTTTGTCGCGTACAGGATCTACGGATCCGTCCACGTGTGTGATATTGTCATCATCGAAGCATCGGAGCACGTGGAGTATCGCATCCGTTTCACGGATATTGGCCAGGAATTTATTCCCCAACCCTTCGCCCTTGCTGGCACCTTTGACAAGACCGGCAATATCTACGATCTCTACCGTGGTTGGGATCAGCCGTTGAGGTTTGCACAGATCGGCCAGGATATTCAGTCGCTCATCAGGCACTGTGATTACACCGACGTTCGGATCAATGGTACAGAAGGGGAAATTGGCAGACTGTGCCTTGGCATTGGACAAACAATTAAAAAGAGTCGATTTCCCCACATTGGGCAGGCCGACGATACCGCATTGCAAACTCATATTGTCGTTTTTCGTTTTTTAATTCATGGAGAAATCAGGAGAAAAGATTATTCGACCGAGAAATCCCATTATTCTTGTCCGCAAAGATAGCGAATCTTGTCCACCTGAGGCTTGGACAAAAAGACACACAACCCCCTCCAAAACTATTGCCAGCCTGTCCGTGTAGGCTCTGTAATAAGCCAATGCTGCTCCCGACCCTTGCTTCTTGAATACTCCACTGGCTACGATATTCGAGCCTTTGTGGGGGCCTCGCTCTCCTTAAAATTCATACTTGCGACCCCATTCCGGTAGCCTATTCTTAGGATAGCCATACTCTTCTGATAGCTTGTAAATAGGCGTCCCGGACTTTGCTTGGAGTACTATCACGAAGCGTTCTTCAAAACGATTTCGCATAAAAAAGTGAACCCTAAAAGTTTTCTGTCCAACTTTTAGGGTTCACTTCATTTTTTTTGACACAGTCCTATATTTTCATTGAAAATCTATCATTTAGGTCTAAGTAATTGGCTATGAACAGCCTTGTGAGTTATGATTTTCAGCAGGTAATGATTTAGCGACCTATCTTCTGCAATGACACACAACGCTTTGCATAACTCGAATAACCTGTTGCAAAGGTAATACTATCTACGGAGAAAGACGAAACTTTCTCCGTTTTTCTTTTCTAATAGTTGTCTGTTCAGACAATAGTTTTCATTCTTTTCGTCTTATTACTCACGATTATGGCAGTCTTTCTTGTGAAGGCTGCCTTTCATTTTTTTCGCTCTGCCCTCTCAGGTGTTCCTCTCCACATTCTACTCCATGTATTCGCATCGGGATCGGTTGTTCGTTGTCAGCGGCAAAGGTAGTTCCAGGCTTCCACGGACAAAAAAGGTCGGGGCGGCAAGCCGTTTAGACGACAATCTCCACACTTCCATTTCATTGCAGGTAGTATTCTCGCCGTAAAACCTTGTTTGTCCTAAGCCCTACCTTTTTAAGCCCCTGAAACGAAAACGACCGACCCGACGGAAAGACGCATAAAAAAAATGTCGGAAACACGAGGATAGAGAAAATGAAAAATGGAAACTCAACTTCCTCACCTCTGGAATCCGCATAAAATCAAAAAATCAGACAAGATGAAACTGAGATACAAAATATCAATTTGGGTGGCTTTTGCACTCGCAGGCTCTCTCCTTTGGGGCGGAAGCGTCTGGCTTTGGCTGGTAGGGATATGTGCAGGGAAATTCCTCATTCGGCTACTCCTTACCATCACTTTGGCAATCGCAGTGTACATCTTGGTTTATGCCCTCATCATCGGGACAATACTTTGGATACTCATTTCTTAAACAGACAGATATATGAAAAGAAGAAGCAAGACAGTCGCACAACAATGCAGATACTACGAAGTGGACAACATCTTCGAGTATATGGTATCGGTTTACCTCAACGGAAATATATCCGCCTTTGGGGAACTATACAAGGAACTCAATCGGAAGGATAGAAAGGAGTTTATATTCTATCTCTTTTCAGAAGTTGAACCTATACATATCCAAGAAATCATTTTAGAAACCATCTAACTATATAAGACAATGAAAGGTACAGAACATTTCAAGGACGTTATCCAAAACTATTTGGAAACGAGAGCATCATACGATGAACTCTTTGCGGAGAGTTTCCGCAAGGAGAATAAAAACATAGACGAGTGTATTACCTACATCTTGACGGAAGTCCAAAGAATGGGGTGTGCAGGTCTGTCCGATGAGGAGGTATATTCCCTTGCCGTGCATTATTACGACGAGGATAACATCGAGGTGGGCAAGTACATCAACTGCCAAGTCGTGGTAAACCATACTATCGAACTCACGGAGGAGGAAAAAGCGGAAGCAAGAAAAAAGGCTATCGAGCGATACCAAGCGGAGGAATACCGCAAACTTACCGCCAAGAAACCCAAATTGGAGAAGCAGGTGGAACAGCAGATAGCACAACCCTCACTATTCGAGTTTTAACCCTTAAATAACAAAAGAAAAATGGAAGCAACGGATTTGAACGAAGCACGCATCTATGTAGGCACTTATGCCAAGTACAACAACGGCTCATTGCAGGGCGAATGGGTGGAACTTTCGGACTTCTACGATTTGGACGGCTTTATGGAGCGTTGTGCCGGGATACACGAGGATGAGGAAGAACCCGAATATATGTTCCAAGCGTGGGAGGAAATCCCCGATGGTCTGATTGACGAGGGGCATTTGGAGGAAAACTTCTTTGAACTTCGGGACGAATTGGACAGACTGAACGACACGGAGAAAGAAGCCTTTTGGATATGGGTGGAGGGCAACAACATCCAACTCACACAAGACGCATACAGCCTTGTGAAGTCTTTCCAATCGGACTACATAGGAAGTTATGCAAGCAGGGAGGATTTTGCGGAGGAACTCGCAAAAGTGGAGAATGACTTACCCGATTTTGCACTGATATACTTTGACTTCTCCAAATATGCCAATGACCTTTTTTGTACGGACTTTTGGTATAAGGATGGCTATGTATTTCGGAACAACTAATTGAGGAGGACAGATTATGAAACCGAGAAACAAGTTTGAAAAGGCAGTACTTGCCGAGAGCAAGCACTTACGACCGATAACCAAGACACAGAGCAAATGGGCATTCCGTGAGTGTATAGACCATTTCGCCTACCGACTTCCCAAAGGTCGTACTACGTGTATGGATTGTGGGCATAGTTGGACAATAGAGAAGACAACCGAACATTGCACTTGCCCTCATTGTAGAGCAAAGTTGCAAGTCCGAACGACTTTTGAACGTAAGATAAGACAGAAGCAATACTTTACGATACTTACCACTTGTGGAGAGTACCAAGTATTAAGAATGTTTCTTCTTTCTGTAGAAATGGAGAAAGGTTGCAAGGCATCATCATACACTATTGAAATCGGTCAGTATTGGTGGAACGCACAAGGACGAAAGACGATTGTTGCCGTTCAGAGAGTATTGGGCAAATACATCGACACCTTTTCCTATTGCTCGCCTATGGCAGTGAGAAACGACAACGAAGCCTACCACCATATATCGTACTCTCCGATATATCCGAAGTTCAAGGCAACGGAAGCACTCCGCAGGAATGGATTTAAGAATGATTTTCATGACATCGCACCAACTGTTCTCATTCCAGCCCTATTGTCCGACAGCCGTGCGGAAACATTGATTAAAGCAGGTAGAACCGAGCATCTGAAATACTTTCTTGACAATTCGAGGGCATTTGACGCTTGTTGGCAATCCTATAAAGTCGCCAATCGCAACGGCTATGACATAGAGGACATTTCAATTTGGTGCGACTATGTGGATATGCTCCGCAGATTGGGCAAGGACATACACAGTCCGAAGTATGTTTGCCACACCGACCTGCATAGAGAACACGACCGCAGACAACACGAACTCCGCAGACAAAGGGAAAAGGAAGAAAAGGAGAAGAAACGCAAAAAGGCAATGGAGGACGAGGAACGTTTCAAAGAACTCAAATCCAAGTTCTTTGGTATCCGTTTCACGGACGGCGCAATCCAAGTCCACGTTTTGGAGAGCGTGCAGGAACATTTGGATGAGGGTGTGGCAATGCATCATTGCGTATTCGACAATGCCTACTATCTTAAAGAGAACTCACTGATACTTTCGGCGACCATTGAGGGCAGACGGATAGAAACGATTGAAGTTAGTTTGGACACACTCAAAGTCGTGCAAAGTCGTGGCGTGTGCAACAAGAATACGGAGTATCACGAGCAGATCGTGAGCCTTGTCAATGCCAACCGCAAATTGATAAGGCAGAGAATGAGAGCGACAGCATAAGCAACAATCACCAAAACATCACAGATATGAAAGCAGAAATAGAAAGTATCGTATGCAACTGGGCGGACGAGATACCCTATATCCTTGTAAGGATAGTCAATGCCATTACCCTATCCGCCAATGAAGAGGAACTAAGGGCTGCCGTCAAGCGGATAGCCGAAGAAACGGAACTTGACAAGTTCTTTGCATACGGCTATGGCGCACACCATTTTTGGCTTACCCACCGCAGGTTATCCAATGGAGAGCCAAAGGAACACAGATTATTAAAGGTCGAATTTTGAGAATATGAAGAAGAGAGTTTACAGAGTACGGACGCAGTACATTTTCGAGGGAGTTTTTGAGGTGGTTGCCGAGAGCAGAGAAGAAGCACGACAAAAGGTCATTCAGAATTGCGGAATGGTGATGGGTGGAAACATTCACAGCACCCTGCCCGATGAGGAAATCAATTGGGCTTTCTCCACGCACCCCGAAGTAATTACGAGACGGATAACCGTTCACGAAGAGCAGACGGAGTAAAGCGGTCGGCAGATTTGCCGACCGCTCCTTTCTTTCGTGAGCTTCGGGCGGACAAAGAAAGGAGCAAAGAAACCCAATGAAAAACACCTCGTTACTTTTGACAGTGAGTTGAGACGGTTCAAAAGTAACAAAAAGCCATTTGGGGTAAGGATAGTTCTATATGTTGCCATTTTGTCGCATCGAATGGACTTTATGGCAGATAAAACCTATTGGTATGCTAATTGCTTTATCTGTTGTAAGTTGTCATTAATAAAACTATGCAAATGGAAAATAGAAAAAGGATATGTTTTGTAATTATGGGCTTTGGAAAAAAACAAGACCCCTATACAAATAGAACAATAGATTTAGACGCGACATATAATAAGATAATTCAACCGTCAGCAGAAGCCTGTGATTACAAGTGCATCCGTGCAGATGAAATTTTGGATTCAGGTACGATTGATAGAAGTATGTATGCTTTGCTCTATAAAGCGGATTTAGTAATTGCGGATATTACGACAGACAACGCTAACGCCCTATATGAATTGGGTACTCGGCATGCTCTGAGACCTTTTTCGACCATTATAATAAAAGGAGGCGAGAGTAAAATTCCTTTTGACTTAGGACACACTCGAATTTTATCTTATGAGCATTTAGGCAATGAAATCTCTAAAAAAGAAGCTCAAAGAAGTGTCAGAGAATTGAAGTCTATAATAAAAGCTGTAACAGAAAATCCTGTACCAGATAGCCCTCTATACACATACATCCCTAAAATAGAACAACCCAAAATCTCTGATGAAGATTTAGAGGAAATAATAGGAGAACTTCGGGCTAAAGAGAATACGGTATATTCTCTTTCAGAACAAGCAAAAAGGTTTATGCATGAAAAGCGTTTTGAAGAAGCCGCTCAGAAATGGCATAAACTCAGGCAAATGGTAGAAAATGATATTTTTTATATTCAACAAGAAGCTCTATGCACATATAAAAGTGAAAAGCCCGGAAAAGTTCCAGCTTTGACAAATGCACTTCAAATAATGGCATCTATAAAGGAACAGACAGATACTGAAACGTTGGGCATTACTGGAGCCATCAATAAAAGATTATGGTATGAAACAAAAGATGAGAGTTATTTAGATTACGCCATTGAGATGTACAGGAAGGGCTGGACTCTACATCAAGATTACTATACTGGAGAGAATTATGCCCTTTGCTTGGAACAAAAATCTATTCTCGAAAAAGATGAACGGCACAAAATACATAAACAAGTTGAAGCTGAAGAAATCAGAAAGCAAATTATAGATATAATCCTTCCTACTTTGGAGGAAGAAGAGCCCGAAGAACTCAAATGGAAGTATGCCACATTGGCGAACTGTTATTTTGCGCTTGGAGATGTAAAAAAAGAGCAGGAGTATGACCAAAAGTTCAAAGAGCAGAATCCTGAAGACTGGGAAATAGAAACATACCTTGAAAATAAGCAGAATAGTATTAACTGTAATAATAAATAATATGGCAAAAACTTATTCAGTATTTATCAGTCACTCATGGGATCATGTAGATGATTTGAAGAACCTCCGTAACCTTTTAGAAAAGAGAGGTTATTTTCATGTTGAATTTGAAGAGGCTTCACCTGAAGAACCTATCAACTCAGAAAATTCAGCATACATCAGACGTCGTTTGAAAGAGAAAATCTCTAATTCTGACATTGTTTTAGGCATTGCTGGTATGTATGCCTCTTACAGCGACTGGATGAAATGGGAGTTGGACACTGCAATAGCGGAAGAAGTTCCAATAGTAGGAGTTATTCCTCGGGGGCAAGAGAGAATTTCAAAAGTTGTTACAGATCGCTCCGTAGAGGATGTTCATTGGAATACAGAAAGTATTGTTGATGCCATTCGAAGAAGGGCTAAATAATACTTCCTACTAAAGCACGCCTCTTGCGACATTATGCTCCGCAAGAGGCGTATTTGATAATCAGGGTATATAAAACAGAGCGAACTCCACTTTTCGTCGTTTGACAAGACCTCTGAGGACTTTGCCCTTGTATCGGCAGAAAGAGACAAATTCGCGGTAGAAATTCCTGTTGCCCGACTCTATCTTCCGCAGCAATCGGCTTTTGGGGTGTTTACCATATCCCAGCAACCTGCCCGTTCCAACGTTGTAGGACAGAACGGCAAGCAGCAGGGCATCCTTTCCGTAGTCCTTGAACATCATCAGACGCTTCATCAGGTCTACACGGAGCAGAGAGTCCGCCTGCCGTTCCGTCATTGCTGCCGTGAAGTGTTCACAGGGCAGAAGCCGATGTCCATAGCCTACATAGGGATAATCCTTCCAAGAATGTAAGCCCTCGAAGTGTTTGATGCAGACAACGGCACGCTCGAACGGCGGTAGTGAAAAGAGAGCCTTTCCGCCCTCCTGAGCGAAAAGGCGGAAGCAGGATAGGCAAACAAGGCAGAACGATAAAACGAGAAGTTTACTTCTTGTCCCCATTCGTTTTCTCCTTTTCCTCGTCCTTTTGACTGTTGAACTCAAACGAGAGTTTTTCCGTCTGTCCGAAATTGTCCTCCACATACACATCTATCGTCTGCTGGTCAGAGGAAGCAGAGGTGTAGTATAGCCTGAACACCTCTTTTGTAAGAGGGTAACGGTCATTGGGTTTGAACACCGTGCCGTCGTTCATCTTCAGCCGTCCCTTTCCATCAGGTTGAAAGTATCTAATGGTATAGCGTGCGTCTTCAAACCGTCCCTGCCGTTTGAGCGTACAGCGTATCTCCGCCGTCTGTCCCTTGACGATGTGCTTCTGCACCGGCATCGTCTCTACCGTGAAGGGGTACGCCTGCTGAATATCCAACTCGTGATTACAAGCAGATAGACAAACCCCGGCGAGGGCAAGCACTCCCATTACCCAAATCGTATTCAATATTTTCTTTTTCATTGTTCATTATCGTTTTGTTGTTCGTTATACATTGTTCCCTACATTCTTGGAAAGCAGAAACTCATTCAAATCCTTATGCTCGGCATACAGAAAGGAACGGTCGATGACCTTCTCCCCGAAACAGTCGTACAGCCTTTGAAAAGTCCTTCGTCCCGCCTCGTCATTGTCGAGGAAGCAGTCAATCCTCTCATAGCCGTGCAAGGCTCTTACTGCCTTCTCCACGTTGGAAACGGAATTAAGGACAAGCCAGTCCGAAGCGATGATACCGAGTTGCATAGCGGAGAGGTAATCCATAAAGCCCTCGAATACGGTACATACATCTGAGCCGTTACGCTTCAAGGAAATGTCCTTGGGCGGTATGCAACCCTTGAAAAAGCGGTTGCGAAGCTCCAATCCTCCGGCATCGTTACGAAAGCCGATGGCATAGAACCGTTTGCCATGCACACGGTATCGAACCTCCTCGCAGTTAGGTATGGCAACGTGGGCATTGATACCCCGTTCTTTCAAGTAGCCCAGCAGTTTGGCGTCCTGCAATGGTCGCACCCAAATATCATTGAAGACTGGTTCTTTCTTTTCGCTTCTTTCCGGTTGTTCCAAAGCAGGTAGCGGACACGTTCCGCTCTTGGCGATGAAAGCCGCCCGCAGGAGAAAATCACCGCTTCCGATAAACTCTCCCGCCAAGTCGAAAATGTCGCCGCCTTTGCCCGTCCCAAAATCGAACCAGACATTCTTGGCGGTATCGACCTTGAACGAGGGTGTCCGTTCCGTTCGGTAAGGGGCGGAATACCACAAGGCGTTTCCTTTCTGTTTGGTCGGATGAATCCCCATTGCGTTCAGGAAGTCCGCAATGGGAATCTCTCTCATCTGTCGTGCATCCATCAGTCCAGCATGATTTTCAGTCCGACACCGTACTGTGTATGAAAATGCTCCGTAGAGCCTCCCCACAGACAACGTTCCCTGCCGTAGAGCAACAGTACAAGGCGATCACTCAGATAGGTCTCCGCCTGTAGGGTGATTGCCCCACCGTAAATAAAACCGTCTTTATTACGTACTGTGGAGCCATCAAAGAGCAGTTTCTTTCGACCATTGACCGTCTCATAGCCCGCCAAGGCGGAAATACCTGCTGATAGGAAAAAGGTTTTACTCCCGTCTGAAAACACGCCAGAGAAGAAACCTCCCTCGCCCGTGAACTGCTCCACAGGAATACGGCTCTCCCGATTAGGGTGGTATCTGCGGAGATACTCCGCCCCAAGGACCCATTGATGCCCGCCTTTGGTGTAGGTGGCAAGCGAAGCCCCGAACGTATAGCCCGTCTCATTCTTGGAAGAAGGAGAATAAAAACCGTCCGCCATGCCTGCGGTCAGGCGTATGCCTTTCATCTTGGGCAGACAACGCTGGGCGTGCGCCTGCCCTGCAAAGAGGGCAAGCGACACGACAAACAGAAAAAATGCGAGTTTTCTCATATCACTTCACTTTGAGTTCGTTGATTTCCCTCGCACGCACAAGGTCTTCATTCTCCACGACAAAGGATTGGTGTCTTCCACCGTTCTTCTCGTGCATCTCCACAATGAGATGCTTGTCATCGGGGATGGTGAACTTTTGCAGGGTGAATACCGTGCGTTCGCTCTTCTGCCCCGCCACGCAGGTGATGTAGTTGTAGGCACGCAGCGGAAGCAGTACCTGCTCCTGCATGGCGGTCTGCTTGGCAACCTTCTTGTCCACGATTTTGAACGTGATGAAGTCGATGTCGAACGGCACGTTGGACTTGTTGCGCAGTTCCGTATGGAAGTACAGCAGTCCGTTGTGCGAATACAACCCTTTGAGCAGGTACTGAATACCGAAGGACTTGCTGCCGATGTGCTTCACCGCCCGCCTGTCCTCCTTGTGAATGGATTTCATGATGAGCCTTACCAGCATCGGGCTTTCGCTTCCGAGTTCCTTGAGATAGACCTCCATGGCGTTGTTCGGACGGTTTACGCTCTCCCCATCGTGGATGAAGTCCGCCATTTCCACATTGAGTAACAGCGGCTCGTTGGCATACTTGACATTAAAGGTGTAAAATGCACCGTCTTCGGTGATGACGCTCATGTTCGTCTCTTCGTGGAAGTCCTTGACCGTCGCCTTCACACGGATGACGTTTTCCGCCCCGTCCGCCTTCCCTGCAATGAGGTTGGGCGAACCCAGATCCACATAGCGCACGGCAGAGGGGAAGATGATGTGCACCGTCTTATCGTAGGTAATTTCCAAGCCGTGGGGTGGTATCATCCGCTCAAAGGCAATTTTGCGGGTCAGCCCCTGATAGAGGTCTCCGCTTGAAGTTGTTTCCTGTGCGTTGGCACAGACTGCGCCCAGCATCAGGGCGATGGCTAAAACTGTTCTTTTCATTTTTACTTTGGATTAAAGTGGTGAATAATAACTGTGAATTACTTGTTTTCAGATTGGTAGATCAATACCTTGTATCCTGCTTTGAGATGTACCTTGACGGAGCGCATTTTCTTTGAGAAATACTGCGAAGTGCCTTGTATCAGCCCCTTGCCCAAGTCGGCGGCAAGCTGAGCCCCCGCATCGGTGGAGATGTTCATACTACTGCCTGCGGAAGTACCCATTCCTGCGACAATCTCCTTGGCGGCACTGCGTTCCATCGAGCCGGGGATGAATATCCCTGCTTGTCCGTCCGTATCGTACACCGCCAATTCCACGGGGATGATGTTCCCGTGATATTCCAGCGAAGAGATGAGTACGTTCAGGCGTTCGCCCTGTATCTTCGCCACGCCGACCAACGAGGAGTTCCGAGGGATTTCCTTGCCGGATACCAGCATCGGTTCCAAGAGACGGAAACGTACCGTTTGCCCGTCCGTAACCGTCTGCCGGGTATGCACACAGGCGGAGATGGTATTCTTCTCCGTCAGCGGGGCTGTTCCGATGGCGGTATGGAACATATAGTTTCTCTCCTTGACATATTCGGAGCGGAAAGTCGAGTCGCTCATCGGCTGTGCCAGAGCCGACACTATTTGACCGCTCACCTGCCTGACAGGAAACGCTATCGCCTTTCCATTGCGACCGGAAGAGACCACTTTCCTTTCGGAAGCCGTCTCACTCCCCGAAGTCGAAGGAAGAGCAGCGGGAACGGATTGCCCCTTGCCTCCTGCAGGCATATACTTGGCTGCCAGCTGATAGGATTTTTCAAGCAGAGCCATCTGGTCGTTCACGGTTATAGCGGGCGACTGTTGTTCATTACTCATACGACTTTCCAACTCCTTCAAACGGGTACGCATTTCCTCCTTTTCCGGATCTTCTCTCGGTATCTCATAGAAACTGCCGAGCGTGCGGTTGATGTCTTGATAAGCGGAAGCCGAAGCATGGAATCCCTCTTGCGGAGCAGTAGTGCGAGAGCCGAAGCCGTTGTCTCTTTCCGACAAATCCGTCTTTAATGCCAACTCTTCGGAACTCTGCTCCGGTTGTCCTCCTGTCATTTCCCCGAACATGGAACTGAGGCTTTGCATGGCACGACTTCGTTCCTGCTCCTTCTGTTCCATCATCTCCTTTTCATAGGCTTTCTTCTTGTCGCCGATGAGTTCCGAGGCTTGCGGATCCGGTACTTCCGTATTGAAGCCCTTTGACTGTTTCTCCTCCTCTTTCTCCGAAGGAGCGAAGATGAGCCACATAGAGCCCGCAAAGAGCAGGAACATCAGGGGGTAAATGACAAACTTCTTTCGCCTTTGTCTCTCTTCCTCCGTCAGCTCAGGCGAGGTGCTCGCGTCGGAGGCTGTCTTTCTTTTGAATGGGTACATAATCGTAATACTTTAATAGGTTGATACTATCGTTGGAATAGATCCGCCTGACTTCAGGCGTTTCGATATGCTCGATAACCGGCATGTTTCCCTTATTCCCTCTTTCCTCAAAGAAGATATGGCATATCCCTTGAAAGAAGAGGTAATTGGAGAGAAGGGCGAATACCGCCAGCATCGTCAGGACGACATACAGCCTCAGATGAGCGGGGATGCGTCCGCACAGGCGGCGGAGTCTTGCCTCAGCTCCCTCCTGCATCATTCGGAACAGACTTTTCTTTTTCATCGTTTACGGGTACTGATGTCTTTGTTCTCCACAATCTCGAATCCTTCGATATTGAAGCCATTCGGATTGTCATCGCTGCGGCTCGTATTGAGCAGGCGGCATACGGTCACGAGACTGCGCTCGGTCACGTTGGTCGCACGGATAATCATCTGTCGGGCATACGTCCGTACCGCATAGGGATAGCTGTCGAAGTCACAGAGTACGCTGTCCACCTGCACGACCTGATTGATATTTCCTGCCACGATACGGTTGTAGTACCCTTTCTCGGAGAAATCCCGATAGTAATTGTAGGCACTCTTGTCCGCCAAGAGCAGCGCACGGGAGATATTCCCCTCAATGGCACTCTTATCGGGCGAAAGGGTGAAGAACAACTCGTGGAAGCGGCGCACATGCTCCTTGGCTTCTGCGGGTCTGTTCTGCGACAGATCCTGCGACAAGGCGAGCATCAGCGACTTACCGCCATCCAACACATAGATTTTCTGCCTTTGGGCTTCGGCAAAGGAGTAGGCACTCCATACCGAATACCCCGCAAGGAGAGCACACAGGCAGACGACGACCAAGGTAAAGAGGCGTATCTGCTTGAAACTTGTTTCGATATTCTTTAATGACTTAAATTCCATAGCTTTTCATTCTTGTTTATTATTCGGGAGCATTTCCGCTTCTCCTGCGGAAAAGCTGCCCTGCCACCTCCTTGGCTTTATGTCCCGCACTATGCAAGACCTGTTTTCCGTGTCCTCCGGCAAATCCACCAACGGCTCCGCCCACAGCACCTGCGATACCGGCGCCCTTTCCTGCCGCATAGTTCACGTTTTTACCGTAGTTACCCGCTCCTCCGGCTTGTATTACCCAGCCCGCAACCGTTGGAATGGTGAAGTAGCCGATGATGCCGATAATCATGAAGACGAGGTACACACCGTTCGAAGCATCTATCGTATAGGTGGGATCATTCTGCAACTGCGTGATGTCGTGTTTGAGCATCAGTTCCTGAATCTTTGCCAGCATCGAACTGAACAAGTCCGCCACAGGCAACCACAGATAGATGGAGATATACCTCGTGAACCATTGCGTGAGGGTGCTTTGGAAACCGTCCCACACGGAGATGGCAAAGGCTATCGGTCCCAAAATGGAGAGGACAATCAGGAAGAATGTCCGAAGCGTGTCGATGAGCAGGGCGGCAGCGGCGAAAAGCAGTTCCAAGAACTCCCGCACCATATTGCGAAACCATTTCTTGAAATTGTACATACTGCGTTCCACATACATACCCGCCATCGTCGCCATATCCGAGGGAGAGATACCGAGTTCATCCAGTTTCTTGTCGAACTCTTCGTTACTCACCAGATAGGCTGTTTCGGGATTCCTCACCATCGCCTCGTATTCCAGCTTGTCCCGCAACTTGCGGTATTCGTCCATGCTGAAAGTCTGCTTTTCGAGCATCTTGTGCGTCCCCTGCACAACGGGGCTGAGCACGCCGTTGATAGTCTCCAGCACCATCGGAAAGAAGAGGATACAGAGACCGAGCGCAAAGGGACGGAGCAACGGATAGACGTCGATGGGTTCGGCACGGGCAAGCGTCTGCCACACCCGAAGTGCCACATAAAAGAGCGCACCCAAGCCCGCAATGCCTTTGGCGACACCTATCATGTCACCACACATAGGCATCATCTCCGTGTAAAGCGAACGGAGGACTTGGTGCAGGTTGTCAAATTCCGCTCCCATGATTACCAATACCTTTCGTTGTCCGTTCCATAGAGCGAAAGCACCCGGTCGGTGTCCTGCTGCTTCTTGGCTCTGAGATAGCTCACGGAGATGTTCTTGTTCGTGTAGTAACGCACAAGGTTGCGGTAGTCCCTGATTTCCTTGTAGCAGCGATCCACCACGTCCATACGCTCCTTGTCGGTCATCTTCAGCGTGGTGATGTTCACTACCTGCTTGAGTTCCTTGAGCAGGTTGTTGCTTTCTCCGAGCAGTTTGGTGTAGCCGTTGGCAATGGCGACCAGCTCTTCCGGTCGGAAGTTCGGGTCGGAGAGCATCTTCTTGTAGTTCTTCACATAGATATCGGAGATTTCTCCGACCATCAAAATCGTCTCCTTTACCCGTTGGGCGTCCCGCACGAGGTTGTTCACCTTTTTCAGGGCATCGTAGTATTTCTTGCTCTCATTGTAGAGCTTCTCGACCTCCTTGAAGTTGTCAAGCGTGTTCTTGACCGTCTTGGAGGTCTGCACGATTTCCTTGGTCGTGTTGATGATACTCTGTGCAAGGTTGGTGGGGTCTGTGACCACCCACTGGGCGTGTGCGCTGCCTGCCAAGAGGCAACCGCACGCCATAAGCATTAAAATTTTCTTTCTCATTTTTCAAATTGATTTTAGCGTAGATACAATGTCGTTCGAGCCACTCGGAAAAATCAGTCGAGTAAATCTGAAAATCAGTCGACTGTTTTCTTGAAATATGACGTCATATTTTTCGGACTTGTTGTATTACGCGGTTAAACATTCATTGATTGCTCTTCTTCGGCGAGCTGCCTGACGGCAAGCTCCATATTCCCGCCGAGTTGCTCGGCACGGGCAAGTACGCGCATCTTCTCGGTCTCCTCCGTCGTGTAGGTGAGGTATTCGGCTTTCGACACTTCGGTGGCATAGACGGCAGACTGCACACCTCCCAGTCCGATCCACACCTCCTTGTACGACCGTGTGGCATCGTTGCTCTGGTTGATGGAGAGTATCTGCCCCCGCTCCTTGTCCGTCAGTCCCAAGAGTGCCTGAATCTGGTCGAACTTGTTCATGTACTTGCGCTGGTCAAGCAGTATCTTGCAGTCGGAGTTGTTGATGATGGACTCCTTGACAATGTCTGAGGAGATGATGTCATCCACCTCCTGCGTCACCACGACCGCCTCACCGAAGAATTTTCTTACCGTCTTGTAGAGATACTTGATATATCCCGCCATATTCGCGGACGCAATCGCTTTCCAAGCCTCCTCAATAAGGATGACTTTCCGTATTCCCTTCAGACGTCGCATCTTGTTGATGAAGAGTTCCATAATGATGATGGTGGTAATGGGGAAAAGGATGGGATGATCCTTTATGGAATCGATTTCGAAGACGATAAAGCGGGCGTTCAACAGGTCGAGCTGCTTGTCCGAGTTCAGCAGGTAGTCGTATTCGCCACCTTTGTAGTACGGCTCCAGCACGTTGAGAAAATTGGCCAAGTCAAAATCCTTTTCCCTGACCTTTTTCTCACGGAGCAATGCCGAGTAGTCGGTGGTGAGATACTCGTAAAAGCTGTTGAACGAAGGAACGATACCGTCGTCCGTCTTGATACGCTCGATAAAGAGTGAAACGGCATTGGAAAGGGCGACCTCCTCCGAACGGGTGGCAGGCTCGTTATCCTTCTTCCAAAGGGTCAGCAGCAGTGTCTTGATGCTCTCGCGCTTCTCAACGTCGAACACCTTATCCGTCGTGTAGAATGGATTGAAGCTGATGGGACTTTCGTCCGAGTAGGTGAAATAGACCCCGTCCTCGCCCTGCGTCTTGTGGCGTATCATCTCGCACAGTCCCTGATAGCTGTTTCCCGTGTCCACCAAGACGATATGGGTATTCTGTTCCCAGTACTGCCTCAAGAGGTGGTTGGTGAAGAACGACTTGCCGCTGCCCGACGGACCCAAGATGAATTTGTTTCGGTTCGTGGTGATGCCTTTCTTCATCGGCAGGTCGGAGATATCGAGATGAATGGGCTTGCCACTGCGGTCTGCCATCTTGATGCCGAACGGTGACAACGAATCACGGTAGTTGGTCTCCTCATTGAAGAAGCAGACCGCCTGTTCGATGAACGTGTAGAAACTCTCTTCGGCAGGAAAATCGGCTTCATTGCCGGGAATACCCGCCCAAAAGAGTGTCGGCACATCCACCGTGTTGTGTCGTGGCTTGCACTCCATCAGAGCCAGCTGACTGCCCACGTCGTTACGGATACGGCGGAGTTCCTCCTCATCCTCGCTCCACGCCAAAACGTTGCAATGACAGCGGACGGAGGTAAGCCCGAAGCTGTGCGCCTCGTTCAGATACTCGTCAATCCATTGCTTGTTGATTTGATTGGAGCGACTATAACGGGAGAGTGAATGCATATTCCGTGCGCTCTTCTCGAAGCGTTGCAGGTTCTCGGCACTGTCATCAATAAGTACATACTGGTTGTAGATATGGTTGCACGGCAGCAACAGCCCTACGGGAGCGGCAAAGGAAAGGCGGCAGTCGCTTCGGTCGGTGGATAATCGCTCATAGCGCATATCCGTGCCTACCAGCCCGGGCAGGTCTTCCGTATCGGAAAGGGTATGCAGGCAGAGCCGCTTATCGCCAATACGCATTTGGTCGGCTTTGAGGTCGATGTCCTCCAAAACCGTCGTGTCGGAGAGGGACAGCGAGAAATACTTCTCAATCAGTCCCGGTGTCTCCGCCGTCCCGATAATCTCCTCGTCCGTCAGGCGAGAGAGGCGAATAAAACCGCTTTCGTTCATAATCCGCTCGAATTGCTCGGTCGCTTCGAGGAACTTGCGGGCAGTATCCTTGTCCCGTACCTCCTTGGGGATGATATGTCCCCGGCAGAGGGTGGAGAAGTTGCTTTGCTGCCGGTTGCGGTTCTTGGTTGTCTTGGTCAGGAACAGGTAGCAGGCGTGATTCAAGAACGGTCGCTCATTGAAGTGTCGCTCGAAACTGCGGGAGAGGAAACTCATATCCTCCTTTTGCAAGTCCGGACGGTAGCCCTCCTTGACAAACCAATCCTGCTTGTGTACAACGCTGTAGGTCGGCAACACCTTGATTGCCTTTACCCAAGAGGAATGGATGGCGGCATACTCCGCACTCGTCACCGTATAAAGTTCGGGAAGCTCGACTCGAAAGGCGACCGTAATGTCGGCGTCTTTCGAGAGGATACACCCCTCTTCGACGGCAAGCAGCGGAAAGCGGTTCTCCAGCGTGGTGGTTTTCAATAGGTTTCTCATTCTTTGTCCTCCTTTCCTTCGTCCATTCTTTTATTCTCTCTTCTCTTTCGTCTTGGCAGCTCCTTGTGCCGCAACAGACAGGGAATGCGTCGTCGGTTGATGAGGTAACGGGGATGGCTGTGCAAAGCGGAACGCTTCATCAGCCCGTGTTCCCCATACTTCTTGTTCAGGGAGAAAGTCTGCCACACCAGAATGGATGCAGAAGTCCCTCCGAAGCCGATACAGATCCATTGATTGACACCCACCATATAGAGGATGACAAACAGCACGAAAAGGGCAAGTAACCCTCCGGCGAAAATGAACAGATACTGGCTTTTGAGTCCCTGAAACTCCACCGAGCGACCGATTCCCTTGTTGATGGGATAGGTCTCCATAGGCTTAGAGGAAGAAACTTCTTAAAATGGTGGCTGCCACGATAAGGAAGATACAGGCTCCGAACCAGCTCGCGGCGGTCTTCGAGGTGTCGGGATCTCCGGACGAGAACTTTGAATAGACCTTTACCCCTCCGATAAGTCCCACGACCGCGCCGATGGCATAAATGAGTTTCGTGGCTGGGTCGAAATAAGACGTTACCATGTTGGTGGCTTGGTTGATACCCGACAAGCCGTTGCCTTGGGCAAAGGCTGAATAGGCGGAGAGCAGCAGAATGGCTGCGAAAAGAAAATGTTTCTTGGTCATAAATCATTCTTGTTTTGTGTCGGGAGAGATGGATAGGCTCTCCCGACGGATGAATACTGTTGTTACTTTTGGATGTTAGTGGTGGCTCTCTTGGGATCAGCCGTACTCTTTTTCTTTCATTGCTTGTTGCATTAAAGGGTTCATACTATTGGGACAAAACCATTCGGAAGGGGCGTTACGCCTTTTCGCCGCTGTAAAGCTCCTCGAAACGGGCACGGACGATTTCATCGATCGTGGCTGAGCGTTTCGCATCGCTTCGGAGCGTTTCCATCAGGCGGGTTCCTTCCAACGCTCTCAGCGTATCGCCGGTACTCTGTCGCTCTGCTTCGGTGTGGGCGTGGCGGTGAATGACCGACAAGGCTTCCAGCACCCGTTCAAAATCAATTCCCGTGGCATATTCGCTTTCTCCCGATACGGGAAGTTCTTCCTCTTCTTCAAAGGATGGAGCATCCGAAGATTCATACACTAAAGGAATCTCGTCTATGTCGGGCAGTTCATCTGGCTCTTCCGATGGTTCTTGTCCGTTTTCGAGGGCAAATATAGAAGCCTTTTTTGCTTCTGCCTCGCCTTTTGGATAACTGCGTACTTGTGGCGTCGAGTGGCTTATCTTAAAGCGACTCTTACCGATGATTTCGGCTTCACGGACCGTTTGACAAGGCTCTTTTGGGGGTGTTCCCTTCTTTCTTCTTTTCCTCTCATACAAGAGAAAAAGAAGCAACCACAAAAGGTAGAGCAAGAGAAGGACAAGGACTATTCGGTACATAGGCGTTGCAGGATTTCGTGAAGCTCATTACCTAACTCAATACAGAGCCTGCTCAACTTCCCTCCGTGGGGTGGGAAGAGGGTGCATACCCCTCTTCTGCGTTCGGAAAGCAGCGGACGATACAAACGGGAGTGGCTCAATGAGGTCTGCATCAAGAGGACTCCCGTTTCATCGGCAAGGGTGCGACAGCGTTCGTCGGCTTCCTCACGTTCCCAAGCCTGTGTCATATTGCGAAGCAGGTAAAGCTCCTTGATATTGCCCTTGCCCATCGTCAGTATCTGCTCTCCCAAGATGTCGATGAAATGACGGACGGCTTCCATATCCATCGGACTGCCCGTAACGGGAAAGACGACGGCATCCATTGCTGAAAGCAGCTCCACCGTCCCTTCGGTACGCATCAATGGAGGGAGGTCGAAGAGGATGCAGCGAGGAGGATTGTCCGCACAGTGTCGCTCCACCCGGTTCAGGGCTTCCCGCGCCGGAGCGCAGATAATCGGATAAGGAGCATAGGATGCCCGATGCTTCAGACGCATCAGGTTTTGATGATTCAGTTCTTCCGACTCTTGTTGCCGCAGACGGGCGATGGTATAGACGGGATGGTTGCAATCCACGACGGCGACATCGCATCCTCTGTGGTAATGCAGAATGCTTGCGGCAAGTACCGTAAGCGAGGTTTTGCCGACACCTCCCTTGGGGGAAGCGATGGCAAGATAAATGGGCTTACTCATATTCTCTCCTTTCTTTGAATGGGTGAATACTATGTCTTGATAAATCGTTTGTAATCGAAATTGCCTGACAGAATCTCTTTCGGAGCTTCTTCGGCAACGCGCTCCAGCAGTTCGCGGACACGTTCCCCGGCTGCTTTCTTAATTGCTTGGAACATCGGGGAGTCGTGTATCTTATAGATGGTTTCAGCGGCTTTCGAGGCTTCCTCTATCGGAGCATTCTTGCAGGAGAGGACATTACCCATTTGTTGCAGCTCTTCCGCGGTGATACTTTCCGAAAGAGAGCGGCTTTCACCTTGGACTTCCACCAATACATAATCCTCTTCCTCTTCGGGGATGGACGTAGAGGTCTCTTCCGACATTCCCATTTCAGGCGTCTGTTCCTGTTGCTCTTCTTCGATGGGCAACTCGGCTAAAAGGATATTCTCCTCTTGGGAGGGTTCCTTCTGGGGGATGCGGATGGTAACGACGAAATTCCCCTTGCCTCGTTCCCGGAAAAAGAGCCGCAATTCACGGTAGAGTCTCACGGCACTCCGATAGCGTCCGTACAGGAAGCGGGCGACCTGCACGCTGCCGAGATAGGCTAAGCTGACCAGCAGCAGAATGACAATCACCTGCTTCATCGCTCGAAACGTTTACGGAATTGTTGTTCAAACAAGGCATCTATCTCATCACGGTGACTCTCTAAGTGATGCCGGAGAATATGTTCTACGAATGCCCCAATCGTCAGTTTGCCTGCGGCTGCCACATAGACGATTTCGGAAATCTCTTCCTGTGTCTTTTTGGAAATGAACACGCCCTTTCTGTCTCCGATGTTCAGGGGTTGCAGAAAGGTGGTTTCGTAATCGCTCTTCTCTTCCTGAAGGAGACCTGTAGGGTGTCCCTCGGAATGTTCGATGAGCGTGGTGGAGTTACGGATAGTTACTTTTGAAGAGACGCTTTTTCGTTCTCTGCAGGACTCTTTGCCTGCCATTGGTCGGTTTGTTTTCTGTTTCATATCACAATAATTTCTTGAAGTTCTTTTCACTTAATCGGTTGATTTCTTCCTTGTAGTCCTCCAAATGTTTGAGAAGGATGTTTTCCACGTACATGCCCAATGTCATCTCCCTCTTTCGGATGAAGAGGACGATTTCCGACAGTTTGTCCTGCAACTCTTTGGAGATGTAGATTGCTTTGCGGTCATACAGGTCATTGCGGTGCATGAAGAGCGAGATGTAATCTCCTTTGGCGGTATTCTTGCGACGTGTTCGGATGGGTAGTTGCGGTTCTTCCAAGACTTCTTCTTTCCGTGTTTCCGGAACAGACGTATCCACCTCTTCAATGCCGGGAGAGGGGATCATCTCGCTCTCTTTCTTTTTCATCGGGATACCCTGTGAAATCAATTCCCGGATAGCGACGGGATCTATCGCCCCTTTATTCTTCTCTGCCATATGCTTCAGGTTTTACGATGGACAAGATTTCCTCCACGAGCTCTTTCAGACGACTGCCTCTGAGCAGCGTGCGAGAGGCGGGAAAGATAGTCGAACGGAAGAGGGTCGTACCCTCATCCATCACTTCCTTTTTGTAGCGGGTCGTATTGGGGACTGCCGTCTTCAAGACTGGAAGTCCCAACTCGGCAATGACCTTTTCATACATCGCATAGAGAGGTGTCTTCTCTCTGCCGTCCACCATGTTCCAAAAGAGGTAAATCCCTTTGTTGGCAGTGTCTGTATTGTCGGTTATCGCCTCCTTGATGATGGCTGAAAAGCTCAGCGTGCTTTCCAAGGAAATACGGTCGGCGGAGATGGGGGTGAAAATATAATCCATACCGGAGAGGGTGGTCAGCACACCGTCATTGTTGATGGTTCCGGGTAGGTCAAAAAAGACGAAATCCGTATCCGACTCGTGCGTTTCCAGATATTCCCTGACCGTATCCACGGCTGCCTCTGCCGTGGCACAAAGGATGGTGTACGTGGGCTTTTGCAACTCGGAGAATTGGGTGGCTGCCAATTCTTGCAGCGCGGGGTTGCGATCCACGCCCTGTGCGTCACGCTGACGCATGGCAGTGATGCTGAATTGCGGATAGTCGCAATCCACCACAATAAGGTTGTACCCGCAGGCATAGTGCAGGTAACTTGCCGTCAAGACCGTAAAGGTCGTTTTGCCGACACCGCCCTTCTGAGTGGAGAAGGCAATGAAAACAGGTTTCTTTTTCATTTCATTTTCTGTTTAATGGTTCTACATATATGTGTGGAAAGGCGCATGCACGCCTTGGCTTGTTTCCTTGAAAAGGCAGATATGGAAACGAGTCTGTGAGGGAATGAATCCCCGGACAGGCAGGCATTCCGATAAAGGAACACCGACCCGCCTTTCGGGATATGTCCCTCCCTGTATAAGGGTGGAGCTATATGACGGGAGTCATACCTGCACACGTCCACCCATCCATACGTCCACACTTGTACCCTTGCACAAGGGTGTGAGGGGCGACGGGGGCAATAACTTGTACATATTCTCATTTCTATTTCCATTTCCGTAATTATCTGTTCAAATGACTGCGGACAGGTTTTTAGACTTGGGTAGGCAGGTGTGTCCACCGACCCGCAAACAGCCGTCCGACAGGGCAAATATAGAAGCCTTTATCCCCTTGTTTCTGCCCTTTTTGCTAACTGCGTACTTGTGGCTTCGATTTGCGTATTTGTGGCTTCGTGAGAGGTAAGTGCTTTAGGCACAACGCTTAGTAACTTTGCACCCAAGCGGTAAGCCGAAGTCTTCGAGGCATAAAGCGTTCTTTTTTGAGGGACTCGACTTCCGTCCTTCGCGGACGGATTTATTTGCGCCGGAGCAAATAGCAAGATATGTCCTGCGTTACTCGAAATAAATTCGGTAACTCAGAACTCTTGCTCTTGCAGAGGGCTGAAAAAACTCCGAAGTCGTTTTTTCTTGGAAGAGAGAATGCCTTGTCTTGAATGCCGGTGATGCCGTGAAACACTAAAATCCAAAGTAAAATGACAAAGAGACATGTGGGGAGACCCCTGAAAAAAGAGAAAGCCAGCCATTGTTGCATGGTTCGGTTTACGGACACGGAGTTTGCGCGTTTCCTGACGCTTTATGAACAGTCAGGTGTCCCGAACAGGGCTGTTTTCATCAAGGCAAGGGTCTTTGATGAGACTTTCCGAGTGATAAAAGTAGATCGTTCACTGCTTGATTACTATCAAAAACTGACGACTTTGTACGGACAATTTCGCAGTGTCGGGGTGAATTATAACCAAGCTGTGGTCGCCTTAAAGAGCAATTTCACCGAGAAAAAAGCCTTTGCGATGCTTGCCCAACTGGAGAAACTGACACTCGAATTGGCGGCTGTCGGAGGCGAAATCGTACATCTAACCCGTGAATTTCAAGAGAAATGGTCGCAAAGATAAACTATGGCAGTTCCCTTTACGGCGCGTTGGCGTACAATGGAGAGAAGGTAAATGAGGGCGTTGCCAAGATTCTGGAGACCAACAAAGTGTTCTCTCCGGCTGATGGAACACACGATATATCCGCCTGTATGCAGGACTTTATGGCATATATGCCGAGTCATGTCCTCACTAAGAAACTGGTTATACATATCTCCTTGAATCCGCATCCCGATGACAGACTTACCGATGAGCAGTTCTCAGCCATCGCACGGGAGTATATCGAAAAGATGGGCTACGCTAATCAACCCTTTATCGTTTATAAGCATGAAGACATAGACAGGCATCACCTGCATATTGTCACCTTAGCCGTCGATGAACGGGGAAAGAAGATTAACGATGGCAATAATTTCTATACCAGCACCCGTATTCTCAAAGAACTGGAACAGAAGTACGGTTTGATCCCTGCGCAAATGCGGAAGGAAAAAGAAGTGTTTCGCCTGCAAAAAGTCTGCTACGGCGACGGAGAGAATCTTAAAAAGCAACTGGTTTCGGTCATCAGACCGGCAGCGAAATTCTACCACTGTCCGAGTTTTAAGGAATACCGTGCTTTGCTCTCCACCTACAATATATGTGTGGAGGAGGTTAAGGGAGAGATACGCGGAAAAACCTATATGGGACTTCTCTACTTTGCCACGGATGACAAGGGGAATAAAGTCGGAAAAGTATTTAAATCCTCTCTCTTTGGGAAGTCTGTCGGATATGAAGCTCTGCAAAATAGATTCAAGGCGTCAAAGGAGAAACTGAAGGAAAAGCATCTTGCTCCTAAGACCAAAGCAATCGTAGCCGGAGCATTGAAGCGTTCTGCCACAAGAGAGGATTTCAGGGGGAACCTGCATCACAGGGGTATTGATGTCATCTTCCGAGAGAACGAGGAAGGGCGGCTCTATGGTGTCACCTTTATAGACCATAACAACGGCTGTGTCATCAATGGCTCGAGATTGGGCAAGGAACTTTCGGCAAACGCTATTGCCGAGTGGTTCGACCGTCCGCATCTCGAACTCTCTGTTAATACTCCTCAAGGTGAAAATCAGTCTGCATCTCATACGCTCCCGTCGCAAGAAAATTCCTTCTTGGGCGGTCTTCTTGATTTGCCTATGGAAGCCAACGGAACGGATTGGGAGGAAGAACAGTTCCGTAGACGGATGCAGAGAAAGAAGAAACAGAAGAAGCCTCGGTTATAAACCGTATTTTCCATCTCTAAAGTGTAGAAAAACGAAGATTGTAAGATGTTGATTATCAGGAATTATCAGAGGTGTTAAATTCTCTTATAAGGGAATTAAAATTGTCCTATAAGACAATTTGAAAAGTCTTATAAGACAATTTCAACAATCATAAAAGTAAGAACGAAATTAAACGAAAAACTATGCAACAAGAAGACGATTTGAGAGCACTGGCGAAAATCATGGATTTTCTGCGTGCCGTAAGTATCATACTGGTGGTTGCCCACCTCTATTGGTATTGCTATGAGGCGATACGGCTATGGGGCGTGAATATCGGTGTGGTGGACAGGATACTGATGAATTTCCACCGCACGGCGGGGCTGTTCGGAAATATGCTTTATACCAAGCTTTTTGCGTTGGTACTGATGGGGCTTTCATGTCTGGGTACGAAAGGTGTGAAAGAGGAGCATATCACTTGGTCGAAGATATGGGCATTCATGAGCGCCGGCTTTGTCTTTTTCTTCCTCAATTGGTGGATACTTGCCTTGCCACTGCCCATAGAGGCGAATACGGCTCTCTATACTTTTACGATAACCGTAGGCTATGTTTGTCTGCTGATGGCGGGACTCTATATGAGCCGACTCTTGAAGAACAACCTGATGGAGGATGTCTTCAATCAAGAGAATGAATCCTTTATGCAGGAGACAAGACTTTTGGAAAACGAGTACTCGGTCAATCTGCCGACCCGATTCTATTACCGCAAGAAGTGGAACAGAGGGTGGATAAACGTCGTGAATCCTTTTCGTGCGGTCTCCGTCTTGGGGACACCGGGCAGCGGTAAGTCCTATGCCATCATCAACAATTTCATCAAGCAGCAAGTCGAGAAAGGATTTGCCATCTACTGCTACGACTTCAAATATCCCGACCTCTCTACGATTGTTTACAATCACTTGCTACATCACTCGGAAGGGTATAAGGTTAAGCCGAAGTTTTACGTGATCAACTTCGATGACCCTCGTCGGTCACACCGCTGTAACCCGATACACCCCGACTTTATGAGCGACATATCGGATGCCTACGAATCGGCTTATACGATTATGCTCAACCTCAACAAGACGTGGGTGCAGAAGCAGGGAGATTTCTTCGTGGAATCGCCCATCGTACTCTTTGCCGCCATTATTTGGTATCTTCGCATCTTTGAGGGGGGTAAGTATTGTACTTTTCCGCACGCCATTGAGTTTCTCTGCCGCAAATACGAGGATATATTTCCCATTCTTACCTCTTATCCCGAATTGGAGAATTACCTTTCTCCTTTCATGGACGCTTGGCTCGGAGGGGCGGCTGACCAATTGCAAGGACAGATAGCTTCCGCCAAGATTCCCTTGTCAAGGATGATTAGCCCGCAACTTTATTGGATTATGACGGGTGATGATTTTACACTCGACATCAATAATCCCAAAGAGCCTAAAATCCTTTGTGTGGGGAACAATCCCGATAGGCAGAACATCTACGGAGCGGCATTGGGGTTATACAATTCGCGTATCGTCAAGCTCATCAATAAGAAAGGAATGCTGAAAAGTTCCGTGCTCATCGACGAGCTGCCCACCATCTATTTCAAGGGATTGGACAACTTGATAGCCACCGCACGAAGCAACAAGGTGGCGGTATGCTTGGGCTTTCAGGACTTCTCACAGTTAAAGCGGGATTATGGAGACAAGGAAGCTGCCGTGGTGATGAACACTGTCGGAAACATTTTCTCCGGTCAGGTGGTCGGCGAAACGGCAAAGACGCTCTCGGAGAGGTTTGGCAAGGTGCTTCAGAAACGGCAGAGCATGAGCATCACCCGTAGCGATAAGACCACTTCCATCTCCACACAGATGGACAGCCTGATTCCGCAGAGCAAGATTTCCACGCTCACACAGGGAATGTTCGTGGGAGCGGTCGCAGATAACTTCTCCGAACGTATCGAGCAGAAGATATTCCACTGTGAGATTGTAGTGGACAATGCGAAAGTTGCAAAGGAAACGGCTGCTTACCGCCCGATACCCATTCTGACAGACTTCACGAATGAAAACGGAGAGGATATGATGGAGCAGGAAATCAAGGCGAACTATGACCGTGTCAAGACGGAGGTGCGGGAAATCGTGGAACGGGAGTTGCAGCGGATTGCCGATGATCCGGAACTTTCCAAACTACTCAATACCAAGAAATAACGGTTGTTTTTCTTGGCTCTAAGGCAGATTTTTTGTATTTTTGAACACGCTAATTGATTACACTATGAATTGTTTTAATCATACCCAAGAACCGGCAGTTGCCCAATGCTCAGATTGCGGGAAAGGACTATGCTCAGAATGTGCGGAAAGGTATCAGCCGATACTCTGTACACCTTGTTTTCAGAAAAGAAAACGTAGTGAGATTTGGCGGAGCATCTTCAGTCTGTTGTTTCTCATCGCCTTGTTTGTCATAGGTTTCAGATGGAATTTCTTAGCGACCAAAGGTTTTGAGGAGATGAGATGGATGTCCGGATATGTGCTGATGGCGATATGGTCAGGCTATCTCTTCGCTGAGAAGTTCATTCCCTATAAAATGATTGCAGGAACAAACTGGCAGTGGGTATTTTACTATATCTTTAAACTCCTCCTCTTTGGCATCATAGGAGTCTTCACCGCTCCTTTCACCTGCCTGTGGGCTGTCTATAGAGTTATCAGGGCTTTTCGATAGAACTTGTGGAAACCTTATAAGAAAAGAATATGAGTATGCATAATATATCGTTCACTTCGACAGAATACCAAAGTTTCAGAGACGAGATAACCAAGCGCATTCGCTCCGCACAATACGAGGCGTTGAAAGCCGTCAATAAGGAGATGATAGCCCTTTACTGGGAAATTGGCATGCGTATTACAGAACAGCAGACAGCACTCGGCTGGGGAAAATCTGTTGTGGAAAACCTTTCCCAAGATATTCAAAAGGAGTTTCCGGGCATACAAGGATTCAGTGCGAGAAATATGTGGGATATGGCACGATTCTACTCTGAATATCAATCAAATGAAATTCTGCAACCATTGGTCGCAGAAATCAGTTGGACAAAACATATCGTCATTCTGACCAAGTGTAAGGAGACACAACAGAGACAGTTCTACATCTTGGCAACCAAGAAATACGGATGGACGAAAGACGTGCTGATACACAAAATAGAATTGAAGACGTATGAGAACTTCTTGCTCGGACAAAGCAATTTTGATACCACGCTACCCGAAAACATTCGTAATCAAGCCGTCCTTGCCGTAAAAGACGAGTACACTTTGGATTTTATCGGATTGGGCGAGGGGCATTCGGAATATGAGCTGGAACAGGCTATCATCAAGAATATCCGCTCTTTTCTGATGGAGTTCGGAACGGACTTTTCGTTCATGGGAAATCAGTACCGACTTGAAGTGGATGGCAGGGAGTATTTTATTGACCTGTTGCTATATAACCGTCGCTTGCAGGCAATGATAGCCGTGGAGCTGAAAATCGGTGAGTTTAAGCCTGAGTACAAAGGGAAGATGGAGTTTTATCTCAATGTCCTGAATGAGACGGTTAAGTTGCCGCATGAAAACCCTGCCATCGGCATCATCATTTGCAAATCCAAAAGCAGGACGATTGTGGAATATGCCCTCAAGACTTCGGCAATGCCCATCGGTGTGGCGACATACAGCCTTTCACCCGAACTGCCCGAAGCCTATAAGGAACTGCTTCCGGCATCCGAGGATATAGCCAAGAAATTGGAACTGCTTATCAAAGAATAAGACAGAGGGAGATACTCCGAATCAGAGTATCTCCCTTTTGATTTACCGTTTCTTGAACTTTCCGCCTTTCAGGTCACTCTCCACCATACGCTTGTTCAGCTCCTCTCGGAGTTCATCAAGAAAATAGGTGCGGCTGTCATCCTTGCGGCGTTTCATGTTCATATAGACGTTGTAGCAGTTCTTGATTTCTATACCAAAGATTTCGGAAAAGGCATCTGCCAATTCTTCTATACCGATTTCACCATCGTTGATACAGTCACAGGTATCAAGTGCGTAGAGTAGTTCCACCAAGTCGGTTGCTTTACCTGTCCAACGAAGTTTCTCGGTTGGTTTGACGGGCAAAGTAGAAAGAAGCCCCTGCATCCGCATCTTTAATAACTTTAACTCCGTATCAATGACACATAGTAGCTCCGACACATTTTTTCCCCTTTCCGTCCATCAAATACACCGCTTGCAAAGTTTGTAAGCGAAAACGAGTATAGCGGAGAATACGAAACAAAGAGATGGTGTCGTCTTCTGCATCACATAGATCAATGATCCTCTTCATAAAGTTCTCCGATGCTTTTTGTTCTTGTTCATTTGTAGAGCAAGACGAAATTATCGTCTTAAATTCTTCCGTTTGAATAAGTCTTAGCATAATCATATCTTTTATGGTTCAACATTGCAGATTCTCTGTTGTGAGATGTGATTTATGACCTATCTCCTTATGAATTCGGACAGCAAAGAACAGTGTCATTAAAGTTGCAAAGACGTCGGCAATAGGCTGTGCATAAAGCACTCCATTTAGTTCCCAATACGATGGAAGCAGCAATATTATAGGGATAAAAAACAAACCTTGCCGTCCGATGTTTAGCAGAAGACTTTGCCTTGCTCTTCCGATTGCCATATATAGTGTGGAATACACAAATTGGAATCCGAAAGTGAAGAACATAATCGTATTGGCTCTAAGCGCAATTCTTGCTATTTCCTGCATTGTTTCGTCTTTACCGAAACAACTGATGATAGGAGAGGTAAAAATGACTATAAGAATACTCCAGAGCACACAAAACGAGGTTGTGAGTATCAGAGAACAGCACACCGCTTCCCTTAATCTTTGAAAATTGCCTGCCCCGTAGTTATAGCCTGCCATAGGTTGGAGTCCTTTTACAAATCCGAAGACCACGTTTGTTCCCAATGTGACGATTTTCAGGACGATACCCACAGCCGCAACAGCCTCTGCCCCATATTTCACAGCAGCTTTCTGCAACAAACTGATGGAAAGGGTCTGGAGTAGTTGCAAAAAGAGCATAGAGATACCAATCTTAATGATGTCTGCGTATATTCTTATCGTGGGAGCGAACAAGGCAAGAGATACTTTTACCTCTGCTTTCGTAAGGAAACGGATGTAAATAGCTGTCGTGATGATTCTTGAAAGAATAGTTGCCCATGCAGCACCTTCCACACCCCAATTGAAAGTGTATATAAACAAGGGGTCTAATGCAACATTAACGATAGACCCGATGATCATTGCCGACGCAGATGTCTTCGACGCACCTTGTGAAACAATGATATTGGACATGGACACATTCAATGTCCCTATGACACAACTGATGATAAAAAGCCTGCCGTAGGATTCTGCCAAACTTATCATCTCCTCGTTTGCTCCCATGAAAAGTAGGATGTCCGGCAGGAACGCATTGCACACAAGGGCAATGAGAGCTGCCAACATCACAGAGGTAATCACTGAGACGGAAGCGACCTGACTTGCCTTGACAACCTGTTTCGCTCCCAACAGACGGGATATATACACTCCACCTCCGACACCGAACATCAGTCCTATCCCAAGAAATAACAACGATATAGGGAAAACAACCGATACAGCGGCGACAGGAAGAGTTCCAAGACGTGCAACCCAAAAAGTATCTACCACATTGTATATTGCCATAATCAGCATTGCGATGACAATAGGTATCCCCAATTTTGTCAGGGCTTTCATCATACTTCCTTCTCGCAAAATATTCACAGCGTTGTTCATCCTTATAATCCGTATCTTTTTAAGTGAATAAAGTTCGCTGCAAAGGTACGGTGGGATACAAGCTGTCACAATAGACGGACAATGGTAATGATAGCACTATTCGTGGTAAGTCCTTCTGAAGAGCGTGGGAGAAACGCCTGCAACCTTGGTAAACAGCCGTGTGAAGTAGGAGTAATCGTTAAAGCCTAAACTATGTGCAATCTCTTTGATGGAATCTGTAGTATAGACCAATTGACGTTTAGCCAACAAAATAATCTCGTTTTGGATATAGTGGCTCACACTTGTCCCCAGAACAGAATTTACAGCTTCATTCAGGTAGGCAACGGTAATGTTCAGCCGCCCGGCATAGAATGATGGCGAACGTTTGCTTCGGATATTGCTTTCCAACAAATCCCGAAATTCCCATACTATTTCCTTGTGTCTGGTCACTGTCCCCTGCAATTTGGATTGAGCTATCGTTGCATTTACAATGTTCTCCACGACTAACCCTACAATGACGGTGGTCAGTCGCTGAACGACTGCTTTGGCAGATGGATTTTCCATGCCACTCAGTTTGCAGTCAAGAAGTGATAATAATAGTTTCTGTTCCGATATGTCGGATAGTTGTATTTGAGGGCGACCGTATCTCTCAAGCGTTCGTTTTTCCTCCTTATCCACCAATACCGAGTCGATAACCAGAAATTTTGCAGAAAGATTGGAAGCGTCGATGATACGATGCACCTGCCCGGGTAGAATGATAGCCAGACTTCCTTTCCCGAAAGTGTATTCCTCGAAATCAATATTCAGACAGCATTGCCCACCCTCTATGAAGCCAAAGAAATAATAATCGTCGGTATGAGAAAAGGCGTATCTGTCTGAAGATGCCGATGTCCGAGAGATGACGGTCTTCAGATAGACTCCGAAATCTGAGAGTTGTGAACTTCTATGGATGGGTAACCGAGACATATATCTTTCGGGTATTGTTTTTTGATTATCAGACCTACAAAGTTAATCATAATAATGCAGAATAATGAATTATAAAGTATCTTTTAACTCGAACTACACATCAATACGATTAAAAAGAGAACTGATAATATGGAGGTATGGCTCAAGAACCATACCTCTTTTTTGCCACTTCTATCCATATCGACGCCACAAGTACGCAGTTATTTATAACCTATAACGCACACGGTTTCTTTGGTTTACTTTTGTCCGTGCACCGCTGTTGGTGCCATTAAATACATTATAATATGGACGAAAAAATCAAAGACCAAGAAGTCCTTTTGGTCAAGGATCAGAAAGACGAGAATCTCAAAGTCGTCACAGGTACGGACGAGAAAGGCGGACTGAAAACCGTTCCGCCCACCGCCGAGCATGAACAGAGCTTCCTGAAGTTCGACAAGCACAGCAATGCTTTGGAAAACTTCCTCTCCAACTTCATGCGTCAGTTCAAGCATCCCACACCGCTGAACTTCTTCAAAGTCCCCTTTGAGAGTGCCGTTGCCAGCGCACGGGTTCTCTCCGAGATGCTCAAAGCTCCGGAAGTCCCCTCCAATAAAGAGATGCTGGATTCCGCCCGTGTCAATCCTTCGGACTATGCAGGGGAGCAGAAACAGCCGTTTCAAGGTATTGATCCCGACAAGGTGAAGTGGGAGCAGTTCGAGCAGATGGGCGTAAGCCGTGAGAGTCTCGAAAAGGGCAAGCATCTTGATGACCTGCTTCAATACAGAAAGACTCCACTTGTTCCCATCAGTATCAAAATCGGGGAAGTTTCCCTCTACACCGATGCCCGTCTTTCCCTGAAAGCCTCCGGAGACGGTATGTTTATCCCCGTCGTCCACGCCATCCGCAAGGAGCCGCAATTGGAGCGCGAGTTCTTCGGGCATACCTTCACCGACGAGGACAAGAAAGCCCTCAGAGAAACGGGCAATCTCGGTCGCACCGTGGAGCTGACCTTCCCCGGCAAAGATGAGCCGACCCGCAGTTTCGTAAGCATCGACCGCCTGACCAACGACATCATCGCCCTGAGTGCCGACCGGGTACGCATCCCCGATGAAATCAAGGGCGTGAAGCTGAGCGATGAGCAGAAAAAGGAGTTGTCGGAAGGCAAGAGTATCTACGTGGAGGGAATGACATCCAAAACGGGAAAGCACTTCAATGCCAACCTTCAATTCAATGCCGACAAGCGGTCGATTGAATTTCGTTTCGGCTCTTCCAAGCAGGAACAACGCCAAAGACAAGCTCCCGAAGGACAGGAACAAACGGAGCAGAAAGAACTGCGTGTCCCTAAGAAGATGTTGGGACGTTACATCTCTCCCGAAGAGCAAGCGAAACTCAAAGCAGGTCAGACGGTCTATATGACCGGGCTTATCGACAAGAAGGGAGAGCCTTTCAATGCCTATGTACGTCCGAACTTCGAGAAAAACAAGTTCGACTTCCTCAAATGGAATCCCGACAAATCCCAAGCCAAAGAAGTTACTCCAGACAATGCTTCCCGCACGCAAGTCGCCGTCAATTCCGAAGGCAAGACCAACGAAGCTACCAAGCATGTGAAGGAGCCGCTCAAGCAGGGACAGACAGAGCCTACCACGGGGCAGGAACAAAAGCAAGAAGAGAAAAAGCGTTCCAAGGGAATGAAAATGTAATCCGCCACCACTAATATCCAAAAAGTAAGAACAAATGAAAGTCATCATAGCAGAAAAGCCGAGCGTAGCTCGTGAAATCGCCCGTGTCGTTCGGGCAACCAACAAGAAGAATGGTTATATCGAAGGAGGCGGCTATGCCGTCACGTGGGCATTGGGGCACCTGATAACGGCAGCCATGCCCGAAGTTTACGGCATCAAAGGTTTCCACAAAGAGAACCTGCCGATTCTTCCTCCCGTCTTTACCCTTATTCCCCGCCAAGTCAGGAGCGGTAAAGGCTACAAGGCAGACCCGAGTGCCGTTGCCCAGCTCAAAGTCATTGAAAAACTCTTCAAAGCGGCAGAGGGCATTATCGTAGCCACCGATGCAGGAAGGGAAGGTGAGTTGGTCTTCAGGTTCATATACGAGTATCTCGGCATTGCCAAACCTTTTGAGCGACTATGGATCAGTTCCTTGACGGACAAAGCCATCAAAGAGGGGCTTGCCCGTCTGCAGAACGGAGCGGCGTATGACAATCTCTATTATGCCGCCCGTGCCCGCAGCGAAGCCGACTGGTTAGTGGGCATCAATGCCACCCAAGCCATATCCATTGCGGCAGGAAGAGGCACTTACTCCTTGGGCAGGGTACAGACTCCGACCCTCTGTATGGTCTGCTCCCGTTTCTTGGAGCATAAGAAGTTCGAGCCGCAGCCATTCTGGCAACTCAGCCTTGCCGTAAAGGAGGGGGATGAGAGTTTCCGTTTCTCCTCCGCCGACCGCTGGTTTGATAAGACAGAAGCCACCGCCTTGTATGATAAACTCAAACAGGCTCCTTATGCCACCGTGGAAACGATTGTACGCAAGGAGGCCAGACAAGAGCCACCGCTTCTGTATGATTTGACCACCTTGCAGAAAGAAGCGAACAGCCGGTTCGGCTATTCGGCGGAACAGACCCTTTCCTTGGCACAGAGACTCTACGAAAAGGCATACATCACCTATCCACGAACAGGCAGCCGATATGTTCCCGAAGATGTCTTTGCCGAAATTCCTGCTATGATAGCCTTTTTGCACGACCATCCCGTCTGGGGTGTCCATGCCCGCCGACTGACCGAACTTAATGCGCATTCGGTGGACGGCAAGAAAGTGACCGACCACCATGCCCTTCTCATCACGGGCAAGAAGCCGATAGACGTGTTTGGAGACGAGGCGGTCATCTACGATATGATAGCCGGACGTATGCTCGAAGCCTTCTCCGCCCGTTGCGTGAAGGATATCAGTACGGTTACTGCCGTCTGCGAGGAGGTGAAGTTTATTCTCAAAGGTGAAATCATCAAGGAAGAGGGATGGCGTTCCATCCTCAAAAACAGCAGGAAAAAAGACAAGGAGCAGGCGGAAGCCGAAGAACGGGAAAGTCGGGAGAATGGAGAAGGCATCATCATTCCCCAATGGGAGGAAGGCGGACAGCTTCCGCTCTGTGCCTGTTCGCTGGCACAAGGAACGACCAAGCCCAAGCCCCTGCACACGGAAAGTTCGCTGTTGGCAGCGATGGAGACGGCGGGCAAAGAGTTGGAGGACGAAGAATTGCGTGCGCAGTTCAAGGATTGCGGTATCGGCACGCCCGCTACCCGTGCCGCCATCATCGAAACTCTCTTTGCACGCGAGTACATGGTGCGCCAAAAGAAGTCGCTCGTCCCTACTGAGAAAGGACTTGCCGTCTATTCCATCGTTAGGGAAATGAAAATCGGTAATGCCGAGATGACCGGACAGTGGGAAGCGGACTTGGCGAAAATCGAACGGGGAGAATTGAAAGAGCGGGACTTCCGCAAGGGCATCGAAAGCTATGCCACACAGATTACCGACGAACTGCTCTCTTCCAAAATCCTCTTCCCCAAGAAACAGAGCGACATCCATTGCCCCAAATGCGGTAAAGGAACACTGGTCTTCTATCCCCGATGTGCCAAATGTTCCGATCCCAATTGCGGGCTGACGCTTTTCCGTAGCGTGGCAGGCAAAAACCTCACGGACGAGCAACTGACGCAATTGGCGGTGAACGGGGAGACAGGTATCATCAAGGGCTTCACCTCCAAAGCGGGCAAGAGCTTCGAGGCTTCTCTCTCCTTGGACGGAGAGTTCAAGACGGTCTTTGTCTTCCCCGAACGCAAGAAACCGGGCAAATCCCGAAGGTAAATCCCCGTAAATTGCTAATTTTGCCACTGAATGATGCGGTCATAAACAATCATCTTGTTTTTACTGCGGATTTTAGTGGTGGCACTCGGCGGGGACGTCGAGTGCCTTTGCATTATATACCTCACTAAAATCATTCAAAATGACAGCCATTCATTTTTCATACTACGAGCTTTCCCTGCTCGCTTTTCTTCGGGAAAGCCATCCCGAAAAAGCCGATGACATCCCTTTTGTCAAAGAACGTGCGGCAGGTGCTTCCGAAGCCTATGCCGAAGCCTTCAATGCCGGACTTCCCATAGCCGAATGTATTGGCATCGCTAACAATACGCTCTATGCGGGTCTGCACTTTTCCCGCCACGATACCATCTCTTCCGTTCTTTGGAACGAGTTCTCTGCTGAAGTGCCGCTTGAAGCTGTCAGGGAGACCGCCATCCGCCTGCGCCCGCTCTTAGAAAGCATCTTCGCCAAGTATCCTATTTCGGACGAGTTCGCCTATATGCCCGAATACAACTCCCTCTATACGGAGATTACGGGTTTTGTCCAACTAAAACTGGAAGAAGATGGCATACTATAACAAGAAGGAGCATCTAAGGGCGAACATAGAAGCCATAAAGACCATCTTTGCCCTGCATCGGGAACAACGCACGGCAACGGAGGAGGAAATGGAGGTGTTGCGGGCTTATACGGGCTTCGGCGCATTGAAGTGTATTCTTTCTCCTGCAAACACGATGGAGGACATCGCCCGATGGAACAAGTCGGAGTTGGAGCTATTCCCCTTGGTGATGGAACTGCATCGCACCATTCGGGATAACACCACCTCCGAATCGCAATACAAGAACTATATGCAGAGCCTGAAGAACTCCGTGATGACCGCTTTCTATACTCCTGCACCCGTAGTACGGGAGATTGCCGCTTCCTTACGGGAGGCAGGCATCGTCCCCCAACGCATCCTTGACCCTTCGGCAGGAATGGGCGAGTTCATCCGCTCTTTTGACGGCATTGCAGCCGAAGGACATACAACTTTCGGTTTCGAGAAAGACATCCTTACGGGACAGATGCTCTCCGCTCTGCATCCCGAAGACAAGATACGCATCCGAGGTTTCGAGGAAATCGAATCCAAGCTCGGAGGTTATTTCGATGTGGTCAGCAGCAACATTCCTTTCGGAGATGTGGCCGTCTTCGACCCTGTTTTCAGCAAGACGGACGAACCTGCCCGAAAGGTCGCCCGCATGTCCCTGCATAATTACTTTTTCATCAAGGGTGTGGATATGCTCCGCGAGGGTGGTGTGTTGGCATTTATTACCTCGCAAGGAGTTATGAACGCACCAACGAACGAGCCTGTAAGGGAGTGGCTGATGAACCATACCCGCCTTATTTCGGCGGTTCGCCTTCCTAATAATCTCTTCTCGGAAAATGCAGGGACGGAAGTGGGTAGTGACCTTATCGTCCTGCAAAAGCAGAGCAATAAGACAAGTCTTACCGAAGAGGAAAAGCGTTTCATCAAGAGCGAGAAACGCCCCAGCGGAGTATTATTCAACACCTATCTGCGAAGTATGTCACAAATCGTACATACCGAATGGAAGCAGGACACCGACCCTTACGGCAAGCCCGCCATCCTGTTCCATCACGAGGGCGGAGCGGACGGCATCGCCACCGATATGGGAAAAATCCTGCGGGCGGATTTAGCCAAACGCTTGGATATGGCATTGTACCAAAAGCATATCTCCATTCAGGAGCAGCCCAAAGTTGCCGTTTCTCCCGAAGTCAAGCAGGAAGAAGCAACGCTTACGCCTGCCGCCTCGACAGAGGAGCAACCGCACCAAAAGGCGGTGCAGCCGAGAGAGGAACAGCCTGTGGAGCAAGCCCGAAGCAGTGTCACACCACAGGTACAACTGCTCGACCTTTTCGGCAATGTTATCCCGGAAGAAAAGCCCAAACGTAAAGCTGCCACAAAACAGAAGCCTGTCGCTTCACCTCCCCCATTTTCCGAGGCTTCCCAAAGCGGCGAGACGGCACACGGACTGGAAGACACGAACGATCTGTGGTGGCAACAGGACAAGGAGAAAGGGATGCAGCAGCGTCCCTATGAGGGCTTATGGCACGAACACCTCAAAGAGGGGTCTTTGCTGGCTTCGGACTTTCAGGTCGGAATGCTTGTCCGTGATATGGAGGACAACCGCATGTTCCAGCCCATAGACCTCCCGTTCCAAGAACGACAGAAAATGTTGCTCTACATAGACCTGCGGGATGCCTACCACGCCCTCTATGATTATGAAGCGGAACGCAAGGTGGCGAATGAATCCCTGCGACAGAACCTCAATGAACTGTACGACCGTTTCGTGCGGCAGTACGGACATTTGAACGACCGCAAGAACCACGAGCAGATCCTGATGGATGCCGGTGGCAGGGAAATCCTCTTCTTGGAACGGAAGGTGGATAAAGAAACGCTCAAAGCCGATATTTTCCATCAGCCCGTTTCTTTCAGCCTGCACGAAGTGACAGAGGTGGGCAATGCCCAAGAGGCGCTCTCGGCTTCACTCAATAAATTCGGAGCGGTGGACATCGAGTATATGCTCTCTTTGCTTCCTGACATCTCCGAAGAAGAGATGCTCTTCGAGCTGCACGACAGGATTTACTACAATCCTTTGGAGGGAGAGTATGAAATCGCCGAGAAGTTCATATCGGGCAATGTGGTTGCCGCTTCGGAGCGTATCGGACAATATCTATTGGAGCATCCGGAGGACACAAGGGCGCAAGCCTCCTTGCAGGCACTGAAGGATGCCATTCCCGAACCGATACCCTTCGTGGACTTGGATTTCAACTTCGGGGAGCGATGGATTCCCGTAAATCTCTACTCAGACTATGCCTCGTACCTCTTCGACACGGAGGTGATGATACGCTACAATTCAAGTGCGGACGAATACTCTGTGGAGGCACGGATGCACAATGCCAATATCTGGGACAGGTTCTGTGTACGGGGGCAACATCGTCGCTACGACGGCATTGCCCTGATGAAGCACGCCCTGCTGAATACAACGCCCGACATCACCAAGAAAATCATGGTCGGCGACAAGGAGGTCAAGGTACGGGACACGGAAGCCATACAGATGGCAAACGCTAAAATCGATGAGATACGAAACGGCTTCACCGATTGGCTGAACGAGCAAAGCGATGAGTTCAAGCAGCGGTTGGAGAAACTCTACAATGACACTTTCAATTGTTTTGTGCGTCCCCAGTATGATGGTTCCCATCAGACATTCCCCGACCTCAACCTGAAAGGCTTGGGCATCGAAAGCCTGTACGATAGTCAGAAAGATGCCGTGTGGATGCTCAAACTCAATGGAGGAGGGATCTGCGACCATCAGGTGGGGGCAGGAAAGACGCTTATCATGTGTACCGCAGCTTATGAGATGAAGCGGCTCGGCTTGGCGAACAAGCCGATGATACTCGCTCTCAAAGCCAACGTGCAGGAGATAGCACAGACCTTCCAAACGGCTTACCCGAATGCCAAGCTGCTCTATCCGGGCAAGAACGATTTCACGCCCGATAAGCGGCAGCGGATTTTCCACGACATCAAGAACAACAACTGGGACTGCATTGTCCTTACGCACGACCAATTCGGTATGATACCGCAGTCGGACGAGATACAGCAGAAAATCCTTCAGGACGAGTTAGACAGCGTGGAAGAGAACTTGGAGGTTCTGCGTCAGCAGGGACACAGTATTTCCCGTGCAATGGAGAAAGGACTTGTCAAGCGGCAGATGAACTTGCAGGCGAAGCTGGATGAAATCAAGTTCAAGATAGAGAACCGCAAGGACGATGTAGTGGATTTCAAGACGATGGGCATCGACCACCTTTTCGTGGACGAGTCGCATACGTTCAAGAACCTGATGTTCAACACCCGCCACGACAGAGTGGCAGGATTGGGCAACAGCGAGGGCAGCCAAAGAGCCTTGAATATGCTCTTTGCCATCCGAACCATTCAGGAGCGGACGGGGAAAGACTTGGGAGCCACCTTCCTTTCGGGGACGACCATATCGAACTCACTCACGGAGTTGTACTTGCTGTTTAAGTATCTGCGTCCCCAAGCCCTTGAAGCACAGAACATCAAGACCTTTGACGCGTGGGCTGCCATCTTCGCCAAGAAGTCGGTGGACTATGAGTTTTCTGTTACCAATGAGATTGTACAGAAGGAGCGTTTCCGTTATTTCATCAAGGTGCCGGAGTTGGCGGCGTTCTACGCTCAAATCACCGATTATCGGACGGCAAAGGACATCGGCATAGACCGCCCCGAAAAGAATGAGATTATGCACAACATACCGCCTACACCCGAACAGGAGGAGTTCATCGCCAAATTGGTGGAGTTTGCCAAGACGGGCAATGCGGAGTTGCTCGGACGCGCACCGCTCTCCGAAAGGGAAGAGAAAGCCAAGATGCTCATAGCCACTGATATGGCAAGGAAGATGAGCTTGGATCTGAGGCTCATTGACCCCGACAAGTACGGAGATCATGTGGATAACAAGGCTTCCCACTGTGCCGCCAAGATTGCGGAGTACTACCGGAAGTTCAATGAGCAGAAAGGAACGCAGTTCGTGTTCAGTGACCTCGGTACCTACAAGCCCGGAGAATGGAATCCCTACTCGGAAATCAAGAGAAAGTTGGTGGAAGACCACGGTATCCCCGCTCAGGAGATACGCTTCATTCAGGAAGCCAAGACCGACAAGGCACGAAAGACGCTCATCGCGGGAATGAATGAAGGTTCAATTCGAGTGCTTTTCGGTTCTACGAGTATGCTCGGTACGGGTGTGAACGCCCAGAAGCGTGCTGTCGCTATCCATCATTTGGACACACCGTGGCGTCCTTCTGACTTAGAGCAAAGGGATGGACGAGCCGTGCGTAAGGGAAATGAGATAGCCAAACTCTATGCAGACAATAAGGTGGATGTTATCATCTATGCGGTGGAAAAATCGCTTGACAGTTATAAATTCAATTTGCTGCACAACAAGCAACTTTTCATTGAACAACTTAAAAACAACCGTATGGGCAGCCGTACCATTGATGAGGGGAGTATGGACGAGAAGTCGGGAATGAATTTTTCCGAGTATGTCGCCATCCTCTCAGGAAATACCGACCTGCTGGAAAAGGCAAAATTGGAAAAGAAGATTGCCGGCTTGGACAGTGAACGGCAGGCGTTCATTCGCAGTAAGTCATCCTCCCGAAGCCGATTGGACGAAGTTGTACGGACGGTGGACGGAAACAAGGAACTGATTGCCCGTTTCCAAAGTGACTGGGATTTGTACCAAAGCCGTGTGCAGAAAGACAAGGAGGGTAACATCCTCAACCCGATAACGCTCAAAGGGGAAGAAGGAAGCGCCCCGAAACGCATTGCCGCCAAGCTCGCGGAAATCAACGAGAAAGCCTGCACACGGGGAGAGTATTTCAATATCGGAACGCTCTACGGGTTTAATCTTGTGGTCAAGACGGAATCCTCCTCCAAAGACCTTTTCGACCTTTCACAGAACAAGTTCTTCGTGATGGGAGAAAGTGGAATGAAGTACAGCTACAACAACGGCAGGATTGCGGCAGACCCGCAACTCGCCAGTATGAATTTCCTGAACGCCTTGGAGAAGATACCCGGCTTGATTGAGAAGTTTAAGGCGGACACGGAAAAGATAGCCAAGGATATTCCTGTTTTGCAAGAGGTCGTGAACGGATCTTGGAAGAAGGAAGAGCAGCTCAAAGACCTCAAAACGGAACTTGCTGCCCTTGACCGAAAAATACAGCTCTCTCTAAAGCCCATTGAGCAGTCGGAGAGTACGCAAGAGGAAGTGGAAATGATGCAGGATGGCGAAAGAAAGGCGGAAGAATTGGAACGGTCACGTCCGATTGAGCCGACTGTCGCCGCCCCCTCCGTCAGCACCTCTGCGGCTCAAACCGACAGACCGTTGGAAAGCAGCGGGCAGAGTATCTCCGCTACACAGCCCTCTATGGACGGACTGCCGCCGTCTCTGGCAGAAAAGGTGTTCGTTGTCAGACCGAAGATATAAAACAAAAGGACGAACTACATATTGTTGTAATTCGTCCTTTTAGAATTTATACCATTTCAAAACAACTTCAATTTGGATTGTTGATATAAAGTCATTCCGGGAATATCATCATACATTGCAGCTAATTTATTCCTAAGTCCAAACATTCGTTTCTCAGCAGTGTCAACAAGTTGATCAAAGTCTGTCAAGAAGATGCTTCCTTCATCTTTAGAACCTGCACGATACTGACGTTGTAACCCTTTTGCCACTTTATCTCCTACGACAAAAGCTGTTATTTTTGCAGTATTAATTCCCAATGCAATCAAACTGTCTACATAGTCAGTAGCTTGATTTCTTTCTTTACTTGTTATTTCAAAGCCTCCTCGTTTTAATTCAACTATCAGAACTTTGGTTATTGTAGCTAGCTCATTATCACCAAACTCTTCTACACCTGTCATGGAAAGAGAAGTACTATCAGCTAAAACGACAAGGTCTGGTCTTCTATTTGTTTTTATCCCGACTTCATTCTGAACATCCATTTTGAACAGGCTTCTCATTACAGTCTGAAGTTGCCTGTTAGAGGTATATTCTGGGGTGTCATATTCGGGACCGAAGAGCCATCGGGATTCGGTTACAAGAGGATGCAAAACATGTAATTCATCCGTGTCCTTTTCTTTAGAAAGTTTTCTTATTGCTTCAATAATGGATAGGCGTCTATCAATTTCACTCAATACGGTGAGGGCATCCTTTACAGACCACTTATTGAGTATCGTATTAAGACCGGTAATATCTTCTTCCGTAAGTTGAGAGAGCTTCATTAAAAGCTCCTGTCCATTTTTCGATGATTCTAAATTTAATACAGCTTCAACGGCAATAGATATTGTTTCTTTAGTTGCTGTCGGAGAATTTATCGAGATATTCTCTATAATCTCATCTACCTCATACTGGGCTAATGGAGAGGCATCTTTCAATTTGGCTGCCAATTCCTGTTTTACAATAGCCTTTGTTTCTTCTAAATTAGCTTTTGCCGTTTGTTCAAACATTATATTCACATACTCCGAAACAGTTTGATATAAATTCTCTGTTTCTTTTTTATTTTTGAAGCCACTCCAATCCTCTTTAACTAATTCTGCTAATTCATTACTCTGTATAACGATAGTATACCTTTTTGCAAGGGCTGTTCGACCGTCTAAATAGAAAATCGTTCCTAATCCCCATGACGGAATACCTATTAAACGACCACTTTCCCAAAAAGCAATTCCTTGATAGATGCTTTTGCGAGAAGATTTCTTTGAATCTATAAAATTCGCGGTAATGCTGTATCCATCAGATGTTTTCAATTCTGTTGTATCCAATAAACCATCTAATTGGTCTAAAGAGAGTTGCTTTTTATTTACCTCTATTATGAATTCGGGATCATGCAGGAAACGAGAAGAGATTATTTCTCTGATTTTATCAACATTGGGAAGATTTCTATCAACTTGAACTTCTAGCCTTGTGCCATGCTTTGAAGATGGAGAAATATTTTGGTTAGTGACAGAGATAGCTTGTCCTTGTACTTTAGTCGATACAGTAAGAGAAAGTTCTTTCCCATTTTTTGAAGTAATAACATGATATTCGTCATTAAAGCATAAGAGGCTATGTCTTCCGATACCATTGCGACCATAAGCTATACGAGGGCTTCTTTTCTTATTATCCGGAAATAAAACCTGTTTTCCTTGACGTAATAATTTGTTATATCCCAATGTCATCCAACGTTCTTGAAATTCTTCTGCTGTTAGACCATTGCCATTATCTTCTATTACGAGGAGATCTCCATATTCGTCAGGAATAAAGACACTTACTTTTGTCGCTCCTGCATCCCAAGCATTTGCAACAAGTTCTGTCAATGCAATGTCAGCTTGACTGGTAATACTACTGTTCAACGTTCTGACAAGGTAATCATCCTCGAAAAGAGAACGGTATATGTGTTCCGAATTCTTCTGCATTATATCTGTTTATAGTCATTATCAACTAAAAGGTCTCTTGCCTTTACTTGCAACACTGCGGAAATCCGATATAGCATCTCAAGAGAAGGCTGCTGTCGATTGCAGACATATGCATTCACTGTGCTGAAACTTTTATTGAGCTTCTCTGCCAGCCATTTTTGAGATATTCCCTTTTCTCCAAGAACGTCTTTTATTCTATTCAATTTCATCTTCGTAAAAAGCACGAGTATCGTATATTCTGCTACAAAAATAGCGAATTATTTCTGATGTGCCTAATTTTTGGAAGTAAAATCTTCTTTAATACAAAAACGACTTGTCATTACGACAAAACGGGGGCTTTGCTGTTGAGTATAATCCGAAATTACGTGTCTTTGGGAGGTCTTTTCCTTTTTCGTTTGAGATTCTCCGTAAAATGGGCTTTCATAAAGGTAAGGATTTCCGATTCCAAATACCACGTCTTGTGGTAAACGATGTGGAAAGGAAGCGTACCCGATGCCCGATAACGTTGCAGGGTACGCTTGCTGATTTGGAGCATCAGGCAGACCTCTTGGTTATCCAGCAGAGGTTCTCCATCTATCATCGGACGTTGGGGTATGTCGGCAGTCGTTTGTTTCAAGTCATCGAAACGCGTCATAATGCGTTCCATCCATTCAAGAAAGGTCTCTCTATCCAATAGTTCCATCCTTAATCCTCCTGCTTTTGAGTTTGAAATTGTGTCGTAGCTCTTCCATATTTTTCGGGTTACAATAGAGGCTTCTGTTACGTATCGCCTCCTCAATGTCGTGCAGGTAGTAGTAGCAACGCCCATAAATCATCTTGTAGTTGATTCTGTCCGCACTGCGCATACGCTGGAGGGTACGTTTGCTGATACCGAGGATCTCGGCTAACTCATCATTGGTAACAAGGCGGTTCTCATACTCTATCTTTGCCTTTTCCTCTTTCTCCACATACCGGAGGATTTTCTCTATTTTGCCCATCAGTTCGTGGTAGGCTTTGCTTTCGATTGTTATGACATCCATGACGCTTTGAATTTGATTATGCTGCAAAGTTCGGGAGTTAAAACCGTCCGGATTGTATGCTAAATATGTACTGAATAGAGATTTTTCTGTCTGATTCCAAAAGCATACGACAAAAGCATCCATATTGAAGCCACAAGTACGCAGTAAAGGAAATGCTGGTTTAGAATGCTTCCTCCGTAAGTACATTTGCACAAAGTGTAACATTAAAACGGACAAGAATATGGAAGTAATAACAATCGAGAAGAAAACGTATGAAGCCATGATGGAGTGTTTCCGCATTTTGACCGCCAAAGTCGATGCCCTGTGTCGGGAGTGTGACGAAAAGCGTATGGGCAGGTGGCTGGACAATCAGGATGTCTGCCAAATCCTGAACATCAGTTTGCGTACCCTGCAAACTTACCGCAGCAACCGGATGCTGCCCTATACGCAAATAGGGTATAAGATGTTCTACAAGCCGGAGGATGTCGGGAAACTGCTCGAACAATCCTCCGCTTTATGACCAATGAATAGTATCACCACTAAAACCGATGCAAAATATGGACAACGATGTAAAGACCAAGAACAACGAAGAGATTGCGCACTTTCTCAACGCGAGCGACCGTATGATAAAGGGGATAGATGTCCTGCGGAAAAAGAACAGACCTCTGCTTAACGGGCATCGCTATCTGACGGACGATGAACTGTCCCGCCTGTTGCATATCAACCGGCGCACGTTACAGGATTATCGCAACATGGGAAGAATCTCCTTTGTCAAGTTAGGCGGAAAAGTACTCTACCGGGAAGAAGATGTGGAAAAGCTGTTGCAGGAGAATTACCGTCCTCGGTTTGAGAAGCCTTGACGGAGAAACAGGCAGTAAGAAACATTTTTCTTACTGCCTGTTCTCATATTCAGTTGTACCATCCTCCTTTGCCATAACACACAAGTAATGGAGGACTTGTTCTCTTCTTTTCGGTCAGTCTTCCGATTATCCATTGACGGAAACTCTTTGCCTGTGGAGAAGCAAAGCGAAATGACAGCATCGTAATCATTTCAAGGTTGTATAAATCCACCGAACCATCCCTAAACAATAGCGTTTGCATTACCTCATCTTCCCTGAGCAAGCCCTCTTTGAAGATAGACTTGATGTGGCTGTTTACCTTGCTGGAGAATACGCCGAACAAGGAGGCTATTTCGCAAGCCGACATCCAAACGGGAGTAGCCGTCGGGATATGTACTTTTCCCTTCTGTCCAATGGTTATAATTTCTCTTTTCATAGCTCTTCTCCTTATTATATAGTAATCCCATTGAACTGCTCTATCTTACTCAGTTTATCGGAAAGTGCCGCCATGTCCCGACTTTCCTTTTCGTGGGTGATTTTGGCATAAATCTGCGTGGTGCGGATGTTCGTATGTCCGAGCATCTTGGAAAGGGTTTCGATGGGAACGCCGTTGGTCAGACAGATTTCCGTCGCCATAGTGTGGCGGCTGGTATGCCACGTAATCTCCTTTTCAATGCCACATAGCCCGATGATTTTCTTGATGTTCTTGCAAGCGGTTATATACTGTGGAACGGGTAGAAGAAAGTTTTCCTTTGCCATGCCATCGTATTTCTCGATAATCTGCTTCGGAATATCCAAGAGCATGATATTGGACTCCACACCCGTCTTTTGTCGCTTGGTCATAATCCAGAGTTTCCCATCAAAGGAAGTTTGAAGGTTGTCTTTGGTCAGGTTCTTCATATCTGTAAAGGACAAGCCTGTAAAGCAACAGAAAACATACAAATCCCGAGCAAGTTCCATTGACTTGCGTCGGAATTTCAAATCCAATAATTGGCGGATTTCATCCTTGGTCAGATAGTCCCTGTCGGTACTCTCGGCGGATATGCTGTAATCCACGAACGGGTCACGAACTATCCATCCGTGATTCTGGGCAATGGTAATCATACGGCGCAGGGGCATCATGTAAATCCATACCGTGTTGTTACAGCATTGCTTTTCGGTGCGCAGGAAGATGTCAAAGTCGGTAATGAAAGCCGGAGTGAGTTCTTTCAAAGCAATGTCGCTGACACGGTAGCGGTTCTTGATGAACTCCTCCAGATGCTTATAGACCGTGCAATACTTGTGGTAGGTGGATGGGCATCGCAAGCCTGCATCGACCTGTTTGAAAAAGTCCTCATTGTGCTGGGCAAAGACTTTCAGCAAGGTTTCATGCCGCATTTCCAAGCCCAAGAAAGCGTTCTTCACTTTCTCGGCAGTGACATAGTTATCCCGCTCGGCTATCTCCTTGTATTTGGCATTGATGCCGACACGTATCTTGTCCAAAAAACGGTTGGTTTCCAACGCAACGGCACTTTTTCCCGAAGCTCTATTGCTCTTGATGTCCCACAAATCAGGATGGATATCGCATTTGCAACTGAACTGGGCAATGGTGCCGTCAATGGTGATACGACACATCACGGGAACGGAACCGTTCTTCTTGGGAGCGTTCTTTTTGAGGTAGAACAGAACCTTAAACGTACTACGCATAACTCTGACTTTTTACGGTTTACAAAACTATTCATTGTCAGGTTATTTGTTGCTATGCAAAATATTGTCGTTCAATGGTAAAGAAACAATCCGCAATTTATTTGCCTGTTTCTTTTCATCGACATACCTTTGCAGGAGGTAATCCCCGAAGTTCAGGTCGGATTTTGTGCTGTTCGTTACCGCTTTTCCCAATCCTCACCTGCAAAGGAGGTGGTAATGTTTTGGTAACGCTGCTCTGTCCGAAGTAGACATAAGCCTGTCTTTTGACGGTTTTCGGACAAATGGCTTAAAAATCAGAACTGACTGACTCACAATTCATTTACGCTATTTTGCCTTTTCTTGAACCTTGAGGATAGATTTTCACAGAAAAAATAAGAAGTGGCATGGGAAGCCTTAGGCTTTTGTCGCACGTGAATTAAAGAGCTTGTTGCTCAATGCTATCAGCGCTTTTTTCTTGTCTTCCGCCTTGACGAGTACCGAAACGTTGTAGTTACTCCCGCCGTATGAAATCATCCGAACCGGCACTCCTTTGAGCGCATTGATGATACGAGCCTCGAAGCCCACATTGTCCCACTCCATATCGCCTACGATACAGATGATGACCATATCCTTATCGACCGTCACATCTCCGATGTCGGACAAGGCACGAACAATATCGGGCAGATTCTTGTCATTGTCGATGGTCAGGGAAACGCCCACTTCGCTCGTAGCGACCATATCCACAGGCTCCTGGTAGAACTCGAATATCTCGAAGAGCTTGCGCATAAAGTGCCATGAAAGGAGTTTGTTGCTGCTCTTTACCTTGATAACCGTAATGCCATCCTTGGCAGCAACGGCCTTGATACAATCCTTTTCGGTATCCAGTGAAATCAGCGTCCCGGGTGCATCGGGATCCATCGTATTGAGTAAACGTACCGGAATATTCTTCTCCTTGGCCGGCTTGATACAGGTCGGATGGAGGATTTTGGCTCCGAAGTGTGCCAGTTCCGCAGCTTCTTCAAAATGGAGACGGCGAACGGGTGCCGTAACGTCTACGACACGAGGATCATTGTTGTGCATGCCGTCGATATCCGTCCATATCTGAATCTCATCAGCATTCAGTGCTGCTCCGATCAGAGAGGCCGTGTAGTCGCTGCCGCCACGTTGGAGATTGTCGATCTCTCCGAAGGCATTCCGACAAATGTAACCCTCCGTCAGGAATAGCATATCCTCATCCGGATGAGCCTCAATCATCGGCAAGAGATGCTTCCGGATATAGTTTTTGTCCGGCTCTGCATTCTTGTCGGTACGCATATACTCCAAAGCCGGCAGCATGGCTACCACTGCACCCATCTCCTGCAAATAGATCTGCATCATGGTCGTGCTCATCAGCTCGCCGAGGATCAGCACACGCTTTTCTTCGAAGAGTGTGAAGCCCTCCACGTCGCACATATGACCCAGAGAGTCGAGGAGGGAGTCGACGGCCTTCTTGGCTGCGCTCAAGGTATCCGGACGTTTGTATAGAGCATTTATTTCGCGATGATATTTCTCTCGCAACACCTGCACCACCTCTTTGGCCTGTGCCACATTGCGTTTGACAAGGTGTGAGGCTATTTCGACAAGCGAATTGGTCGTTCCGGCCATAGCCGAAAGGACTATAATTTTTCTTCCTTTTACCGAAGTAATCAGTCGGGCAACACTGCGGATACGCTCAGCATCTCCTACAGACGTACCGCCAAATTTGAGAACTTTCAATTCCTGATCTTATCGTGCTAATCTATTTCCGTATTTTTTCTTGAAACAGCATCTGCACTCAGCTCGACCAAAGAGGAGGCATCGCCATTCTTACGAACGGCCAATGTCCGTGCCGGCAGATGCGACAGCAGGCTGCTGTTGTGCGTGCTCATAAGTACTGCAGTGCCCTGCTTACTGATTTCGTAGAGCAGAGAAGCAATCTGCAATCCGGTCTCCGAATCGAGGTTGCCTGTGGGTTCGTCGGCCAGGATCAACGCAGGCTTCGCCAGCAAAGCTCTGGCTATACCCACACGTTGCTGCTCCCCTCCGGACAGTTCGTGCGGTCTCTTATAAGCCTTCCGAGACATTCCCACACGGGTCAAAACCTCCTCGATACGCTGCTCGCGATCGGCTCGGTTCTTCCAGTCCGTAGCTCGCAAAACGAAATCCAAATTCTCCGCAACAGTACGTCCGTTCAGCAACTGGAAATCCTGAAACACAATGCCCAAATTCCTGCGCAGATAGGGCAACTGCTTCCGTTTCAACTTCGCCAGATCATAATCTATCACGCGGGCATAACCGGCAGAGATAGGCACCTCAGCATACAAAGCCTTCAGCAAAGTGCTCTTCCCCGATCCCACTGAGCCTATCAGATAGACGAAGTCTCCAGCAGAAAGGGTCAGATTCAAATTTTGAAAAATGACGTTTTCCTCCTGACAGAGCGTCACATCTCTCATCTCCACTACAAGAGCTTTATCGGCCATACTTACAATATCCATTCGTTTTTTCAGAGGCTATTTCCGAACAAAGTTAAAAATAAACCGTGGAGGATAATTCTACCGAGTGGCTCAGATCGGTTTACACTTTCCCAAATCATAAAGAATCCGACGGCATCCTTTTTTGATCAGAAGTCTTTGAAGTACATTTTTTGCCAATGAGACATTACATATTGGGCACAAAAAGAATTGATCCACAAGGCAAACCACCCCCTGCACTCGAAGGCAATATGTGTGCAAAGAACGAAAATAACTTACCAAATGCATGGTTATTCGGATTTTTTATTACACCTTTGGAGCGAATTTTTTCAAGGGCAGACTCGGGAGCGTTGTTTTCCACGACCTTTCAACGTAGAGCCGACTGCTTAATCTTATTTTAAAACAGGAACAGAAATATGTCGAAAAAATCGATCCTTCTGCTTTGCTGTTCGCTGTGCTTCATTTCTGCTACGAAGGCTGTGACCCCCGTCAGAAATGTGCGCAATACCCAAGTGAACAGCAAAGCAAAGACCGAACGTACAAAGCCCTCAGACTCTGTACGGTACATTAGCAACATGATTGCAGATCGGCTGGAGTTCCGCAACAAGATTTCTTCCGAAAAAGAGGTAAGAAAAGCCGAATATGAAAATCGGCTGGCGATGGAAGCACTCAATTACCCTGCCATAGATTTATATGGTGAAGATTCTTGGAGCGAGTATGTAAACCCTTTCGTGGGTGCAGGAACCGATGTCGAAATTCCGAACTCCTATGACATTGATTGCTCTTCGTTCGTGATGCCCGTCGAAGATAAGCAGGTCACCTCTCAATTTGGCTACCGTCGGCGTTTCGGACGGATGCACTATGGTATTGATCTTTCAGTGAATCGTGGCGATACGATACGAGCAGCCTTTGACGGGAAAGTTCGTGTACGCAGCTATGAAGCGCGTGGCTATGGCTACTACATAGTTTTGCGCCATCCGAACGGATTGGAGACTGTGTACGGACACATGAGTCGCCAATTGGTAGACGAAAACCAGATCGTTCGAGCAGGACAACCTATCGGATTAGGAGGCAGTACGGGTCGAAGCACTGGCCCTCATCTTCACTTCGAGACCCGCTTCATGGGTATTCCCATCAATCCGAACACCATTATCGACTTCGATAACGGAGTGCCGCTCCGAGACATCTACACATTCAAACGAGGGAGTAATTCTCGCTATGCCAAAGCCTCTAAGGCTTCTTCTCGCTATGCAAAAAAAGGGAAGAAAGACAGACAAGCTTCTTCTCCTATGACCTATAGAATCAAAAAAGGCGATACTTTGGAAACAATAGCCAAAAGGCACGGCACTTCTGTTCAGAAACTCTGTGCTACCAATGGCATTGGCAAGAGTAAAATTTTGACTCCGGGCAAAGCCTTGAGGATCAAATAGAAGCTTTCAATGAAAACACCTTTCTATTTTTATGATCTGACACTCTTGGAGAGGACGCTTTCCGCGCTCGCCCGGAGTGCAGGAAGGCACGATGTTGCCATTCACTATGCGCTCAAGGCGAACAATCATCCTCGTATTTTGCAGACGATTGGTGCTGCCGGCTTCGGGGCGGACTGTGTGAGCGGATGGGAGATAGAAGCGGCTATCGAGGCAGGCTTTCCCGCTTCCGATATTTTTTTTGCCGGAGTAGGCAAAAGCGATGAAGAGATTTTGCTTGCTTTAGAGGCGCGGATAGGTGCTTTCGTAGTAGAGAGTGTGCCCGAATTGCTGAACATCGAACGATTGGCCGGATCGAAGAACGACATCGCTCCGATATTGCTTCGGCTCAATCCGGAGGTCGATGCGCATACGCACAGCCATATAACGACAGGATTGGCAGAAAACAAATTCGGTCTTTTGCCCGAAGATGCGTTTGCACTGATGCCCCACCTTTTACAGTCCGGATCGCTGGTATGGAGAGGATTGCACTTCCATATTGGATCGCAGATACGGTCAGCCAAGGTTTTTGAGGAGCTATGCGAAAAGACCAATCGCATCCTTGCTTCTTTCCGTACGGCCGGCTATTCCCCTGACATTATAGATATGGGAGGCGGGCTTGGTATCAATTATGACGAGCCGGAGGCCGAACCGATACCTGATTTTGCCACTTATATCGAGCGGTATCGACGGATGATAGAGACCGGTGAGGCTCGGCTGCATATCGAACCCGGGCGTTCGGTGGTGGCACAATGCGGCAGTCTGATTACTCAAGTGCTGTACATCAAAGAAGGAAAGGCAAAAAAGTTTGCCATAGTGGATGCCGGTATGACCGACCTCGTCCGTCCGGCTTTGTATGAGGCGCATCACCAAATCCGGTTGGTGCAACCCGGAGAATGGACGATGCGTGCGACTTCTCCCTCAGCGGCTCTGACAGAGAAATACGATGTTGTCGGCCCTATCTGCGAATCCAGCGATGTATTCGAGCGTGAATTGCTCATGCCCGAACTCAAACGCGGCGATTATCTGGCTATTCGTTCGGCCGGAGCATATGGAGCCGTGATGGCTTCTTCCTATAATATGCGTCCGCTACCGGGAAGTCTTTTCTCAGATGAGCAATAACGGATCACCCCCGCGTCTCAAAGCTTGGCTCGCTTTGCCACGGCCTCATACCCTGCCGGCATCTGTCAGTCCTGTCGTTGTAGCCATTGCTTATGCTATAGCTGACGGCAATTTTCGCTGGCCACAGGCCGCTTTGGCTTTGATCGTAGCGGTGTCTGCCCAAACGGTCAGCAATATAGCCAACGATTGGTTCGATTATAAGAAGGGTGCGGATACCGATCAGCGTGTAGGCTTTGAAAGTGGGATCTCCAAAGGTTGGTTGTCGGAGCGACAGGTTCTCGCAGCTCTTTTCTCTTTTCTTTTTCTGCTCGGCCTTAGCGGTTTTCTGCTTTGCGCCATTAGCAACTGGTGGTTGCTGGTCGTGGGAGTCGTTGTAGCCATTGGAGCTTTGTCGTATAGTGCCGGTCCTTATCCTTTGGCCTATCATGGGTTGGGCGAAATCGCAGTCTTCATTTTTTTCGGTCTGATCCCTGTCCTCTTCACCTATTACGTTCAGGCCGAAAGTTTCCCCTCCGATCTTTGGCATTTGGGCGCGGCGATGGGATTTGCCGGAGTCAATATCCTCATCGTGAACAACTATCGGGACTATGAAGAAGACCGCAAGAGTGGCAAGCGTACGATCCTCGTAAAGAAAGGACGCGACCTCGGTCCGAAACTCTATCTCGCCTGCGGTCTGCTTTCCATGATGGTGCTTTATCCTTTCTTTTCGGCCGGTGGTTTGCTGCTTCTGCTGCTTTATCTTGCTTTTTTCATGACCAATTACCGCCGTCTTCTTCGAGAGGAGGGTACGGCGTTGAACGCGCTTCTTGTCCGTACGGCAAAGGCTCTTTCCCTGCTGGCTTTCGTTGCGATAGCCATGCTTTTCCTTGCTCGATAAATAAATCTGCGAAATTTTCGTAGAAAAGGCTTGTATTCTTACGAATAATTCGTAAGTTTGCAATGTAACAATACATTAGCAAAAAAAAAGTATGCCGAAAGAGATCGAACGACTGACTACGATAGAGGAAGATACGATGAATATCATCTGGCAACTGGGGACATGCAACATTCGTCAGGTACTGGCCGAAGTGCCGGAGCCTAAACCTCCTTACACGACCCTTGCGTCGGTATTCAAAAATCTGGAACGCAAACACTATATCAAACCTTTTCGCGAGGGAAAAACCTACCATTATCGTATCTGTATCTCCCGCGAAGAGTATGCTACACGAACCATGCACCGCATGGTGGACAACTACTTCACGGGCAGCTATAAGCATCTGGTACAGTTTTTTGCCGCCGGTAGCGATATTTCCGTGAAGGATCTGCGCGAAGTGATCGATATGATCGAAAAAGGAGAGGAAAGCGAGTAGGGGATTTGATTCATTCAAACTATTAGTACGTACTATGACATACACCCTTGTTTTATATATGGCAGTGGCTTCTATCGGCCTGGCTCTCTTCTGGATATTCGAGAGGCTGATGATCCATGGCAATACCCACTGTCGTCTTCGTCGTGCCTACTATCTGGGAGGGTTCGTCTCGGTAGTCGTCTTGCCTTTCCTGGGCTATTTCCTTCCCTCTTGGCCGAGCTTATTTATCCAAAACAGGTCGGTCGGGATGGAGATACTCCGTTCCATCGAGATCGTATTGCCCGAGGCTTTGGTCAGAACGGCGGGGGCGGATGCTATTCCTGCTGTCTCGCCTCTCCTTCGGGGCCTGTTCTTGGCTTGGTTACTTGGCATAGGCGTACTGCTGATTCGTTTCGGTATTCGCCTCCGTTCCCTCCTGTGTCTTATTTGCGGTGCCGAACGGGCGGAGATAGAGGGTGTACCCGTTTACTTTGCTCCTCGTGTAAGGATGCCGTTCAGCTTCTGTGGGCGTATTTATCTTCCGACCGATCTGCGGTCATACCCTTCTGTGAGAAATGTTCTTATCCATGAACAAGAACATACCCGAGCAACGCACTTTGTCGATCTTTTGATCGCCGAAGTGGCATGCATGCTGTTTTGGTTCAATCCGTTTGCTTGGGCTTTGAAGCGCGATATGCAGCGCAATTTGGAGTTTTTGGCCGATCGGGCTGTGCTCCTCAGAGGCGTGAGCAGACGCGAATATCAATATGAATTGTTGGGATTTACGCTGGAGGTCGCGGCCGGACCTCTGTGTAGTTCTTACAATATAAACGACTTAAAAGAAAGAATCAGAATGATGAACAAAACGAAATCCAATCGTGCGGCCGGAGCCAAGTATCTTGTCGCACTCCCGTTGGCTGCCCTTATGCTTCTGAGCGGTAAATGGCTGTGGGCGGGCAATGCCGTATCCGAAGTCCGGGAAGTAGTAGCAACCGTTGCGAGCGATCCCGCCCCCTTGTCTGATGCTCCTGACATCTCCCTGCAGCAGGACGAGGATCCTGTGTGTTCCGAGCTAGATACTCCACCATCTTTCCCCGGGGGAATATCCAAGCTGATGCACTTTCTGAGTAAGAACTTAAAATATCCGGAGCAATCTGCAAAGAACGGCATCGAAGGTAAAGTCGTGGTCTCGTTTGTTGTCGAAAAAGACGGCAGACTGACTAACATACAAATAGAAAAAAGCGTAGCACCCGAATTGGACGCAGAAGCCATAAGGGTGATTTCGGCCATGCCGAAGTGGAATCCCGGCAAACAGAAAGGCAAGACAGTGCGTACGAGCGTAGCCCAACCAGTCAGATTCCGCCTGAAATAAGCTCTTAGAAACTCTCAGAAAACATAGCTCTATCCAATCGTGCCCTAAGCCGAATAAGGTTTAGGGCATTGTTGTGATCGGTCGAATTTTACCACCCTTGCGGAGATAAAAAGACCGATGGCTCCGAGAGTTTTATTTGTGGTGCCAAAAGATTGTGATCCGTGGTTCTGAAAAACGTGGCGCGGGAAAATTTTGCTTTTGGTTTGAGAAGTGAAATTTTTGCGAGCCAAAAGAATAATTTTTTGGCTCGAGTTTCTCGAAATTCACGAACCATGTTTTGTCCATTTATGGTTCGTGTTTTTGTCGAAGAGGAAGGTGCCCGATTCCTTTTTTCGGCGGTTCGAGTTTGTTGGCATCGGGATGCGAGTATGCGTATGCCGAATGGTGTGCCGATTAGTAAGGGGGCACAAGTGTCATTCGCACCGGCATAGCTTCGTCCACTCCTGCTATGCCGGAAATCAAGCCTAATCAAAGGGTTTCTAAGGCTCTATATCTTTTGACGTTGTTAGGCTTCCGTCTCGGATCGTGCTATACGTCCGATGGTTTCTAAGGCTCTATATCTTTTGACGTTGTTGGCCAGAGTGTACTTTTGCCTAAGAAACAATGATCTCGACTCTGCACAGGATGAGAGTGCTCGCAATGGCTTCTAAAGTACTGACTTGCTGCCACTTATAGTTGGCAAACAGTGTAAAAACTTTCTTTCGATAAAGACCTGCGGAATATGGGTGCAAAAGGTCGGAAAAAACTCTGTGGAGACCTTTGAAAAATAAGGAGATGGAGGGAAGAGGAGTTCTTGGCATAAAAGGAGCGAGTGAAAGGGGTGGCAGTAAGGAGTGAAAGTAGTTGTAAATCCCCCCTTTGAGGAGCTACTTGTACGAGCTCCTCAAGGGTGGTTATGCCTTATCCTACGGATGAGGACATAATTATCCCCGGGGTTCTGTATAAATTAAAGGCGATGCTTTCAAGAACGTTTTGAGTATGGGTCTTGGCAAGTCCCCGGTATCGACATCGTCCGCCATGAAACCACCGGCGAATACTGCCAAAGGTGCGTTCGATGGTGCTCCGTATCGGACCGATTGCTTTGTTTCGTTGCTTCTCTTCCTCGGTCAATGCCCTGTTGCGTTGTGCCTTGTGCATGATGCCGTCTTGAAGGTGATGGGTTTGCAGGTAGGAACGATTTTCCCCGCAAGCATATCCTTTGTCCGCCAAGACGGCTGTACCTTGAGGTATGTTTGCACCCTGCAATAGCGGAATAAACTCCTTCGTGTCACTGCGGTTCGCTGCAGTCGTTATCACCTTTTGAACAATGCCTTGAACATTGGTCAGACAATGCTTTTTGTATCCGTAGTGATAACGCTTTTGTTTGTACACCCAACGGGCTTCTTCATCCGTCCCTTTACGCTGACGGACAACCTGTTTTTGATAATCCTCCTCTGCCTCTTTTTCCTCCTCGCTCCGATTGTCTTCTCTGTCGTCTGCGACTTCAATCGTAATGGTTCCGTTGGGTTTATGTGGCGTCTCCACAAGGCTTGCATCGACAAGCACCCCTTCCCTGACCGAAATGTGATGGCGCGAAAGTTGTTTGTTAAACTGCGCCAATAGTTTGTCCATGAGACCCAACTCTGTCAGTGCCGAACGAAATCGACTGATGGTGCTGTGGTCGGGAGATACCTCTTCCATCTTCAGTCCCAAGAATCGGGAAAAGGTGATTGAATCATTGATGCGCTCCTCCAAAGCACAATCACTGAGGTTGTACCATGTCTCCAAAAGCAACATCTTGAATAAGAGAATCACGTCATAAGCCGGGGCGCCGATGGCATTTTGTCGCTTCGTGTATTTCTTGTTGATCAGCGTCCTGATCGGACGCCAATCGATAAGCCTGTCAACCTGATTGAGGAAGTCGTTTTGTGCTTTGCGATAACGCTTTGAAAGGAGTGCGTCTGCAAATGTTACATGCTCATCGGTATTCTTGAATTGGTATGCCATGGGAGGAATATTATGCTGTTTTTACTACTCAAATATACAAAATAACTCCCTATTATACAATGAATTAACAGGCAAAATACACACCAATCGCCGTGCAAAGGTCTCCTCATAGGTATTATTGGTTGCTACTGTGTGCCGATGGTGGCCGGATGGATTATTGGAGCCGGAGGCGGTATCGGCTCGTATGGACGCAATGTGAATCAGACGGCACAGCGTGGCACAGGTGCATACACGGGTAGCAAGGCGATGATTGGAGGTGCACAAGTGCTGTTGCCGGTCATGTCGTTTGATGTCTCAAAGGGGCACTCATTAAAGGGGAGTAAATTTCCACCATTGGAAAAAGAAGTTTCCACTTGTGGAAAATAAACTTTCCACTAGTGGAAAATTAGGTTTCTACTTGTGGAAATCTGGCATGTGCCAAATAGTCGCCTGACACACAATAAAAAGAATGAACAAAAGTGCCTGCTTATTGTGCAGAGTTCCCATTTGGATGTAACGTCTCTGGGCACAAAGACAAACTATCCTTACGGAAGAGGTTGTTCAAAGCCGCTCTGAATATAGACTATCTCAAAAAGCTACTAAAGATTTGATGCGGTTGCCCTCTTGCTCCCCTACCGAAGTTAATTCAAGCAAAAACATCAAAGGCTGCAACCACCCATATCGGCAGCCGCAGCCTTCGTTGTCAGAAATTGAAATTCTTTATTTAACGTCAGTTCGACGTAAGAAAAAGCCAATGGATTTGTTTTCTGATTAGGGTTAAACGCCCAAAGGACGTGGGCATTATGCTTGAAAAAGTAGCGAATTATTTGTATCTTAGCTGTTGACAATCAATAAGATACGAACAAACAAAACGCTACTTTATGAAGACAAATATAGTTGATGTTTTTTGCATCATAGATGATTTCTCCAAGCTTTTTGATGAAGCAATCAAGAAAAAGACTCTCGAAGAGGCAGACAAAAAACGCAGGAATAGAAAGTTTAAGATGTCGGACAGTGAGGTCATGACCATCCTGATCCTTTTTCATCTGTCAAGATACCGAGATTTGAAAGCTTTTTATCTTCAATACATCACCCATTCTTGTCGATCCGAGTTCCCACATCTTGTCTCTTATAATCGCTTTGTGGAGCTGCAAAGCAGGGTAGGTTTCAAGCTGATAGCATTTCTCAATATGTGTTGTTTGGGTCAATGTACAGGCATCTCTTTCATCGATTCCACCCCACTGAAGGCTTGTCATATCAAACGAGCTCATGGGCATAGGACAATGAGGGGATGGGCTCAAAAAGGCAAAAGCACCATGGGTTGGTTTTATGGATTCAAACTACATATTGTTATCAACGACAGGGGTGAAATCATCAACTATCAAATCACACCGGGCAATTGTGATGACAGAGAACCTCTGAAAGACGGAACATTCACCAAGAATCTTTTTGGCAAACTCATTGCCGATAGAGGCTACATTTCCCAAAACCTTTTTGACCGGCTCTTTGTCGATGACATCCACATGATAACCAAACGCCAGTTCGATCTAAGCGAACATACCATAAAAATAACAAGTAGCTGTAAATCATACTCTTTTGTGATTCTCCGGCTGCATAATGATCGGGAAGAAGGGGCGGCTTCTAAGTCATTGGGCTTCAGATGTAGATAAAAAGCCATCTGAAAGCAATATAAGTACCTGAAAAACACTGTGTGGAAAATAAAACACACTAATAACCAATGTGTTGTGCCATTCCTTTATATCGAACTCACGTTAACCAAAATCAAAAAGAACATGAAGAACTCCCTGATGCATCTATATGACAAAGTTTTATTGAGGAAGAGAGCCCTGATCGAAACGGTCAATGATATGCTCAAAAATGTCTGTCAGATAGAGCACACGAGACATCGCAGTGTCAACAATTTTGTCACCAACCTGATCTCCGGTATCATCGCTTACAACATCCTGCCTAAAAAGCCTGAACTCAATATTGAAATCATCAGAAACCCTAACTTTCCTATTTCCGCTTAGATCGAACTGACGTTTTGTTAAACTGCGCCAACAGTTTGTCCATGAGACCCAACTCTGTCAGTGCCGAACGAAATCGACTGATGGTGCTGTGGTCGGGAGATACCTCTTCCATCTTCAGCCCCAAGAATCGGGAAAAGGTGATTGAATCATTGATGCGCTCCTCCAAAGCACAATCACTGAGGTTGTACCATGTCTCCAAAAGCAACATCTTGAATAAGAGAATCACGTCATAAGCCGGGGCGCCGATGGCATTTTGTCGCTTCGTGTATTTCTTGTTGATCAGCGTCCTGATCGGACGCCAATCGATAAGCGTGTCAACCTGATTGAGGAAGTCGTTTTGTGCTTTGCGATAACGCTTTGAAAGGAGTGCGTCTGCAAATGTTACATGTTCATCGGTATTCTTGGATTGGTATGCCATGGGAGGAATATTATGCTGTTTTTAATACTCAAATATACAAAATAACTCCCTATTATACAATGAATTAATAAACAAAATACACACCAATCGCCGTGCAAAGGTCTCGTCAAGTGATCCGAGGGCTTCTCATATCCTTTGGCATACTGTGAGAGGAAAGTGAAAAGCGCACTTCCGTACCAATGTTTGCCGATCTCATAGCCGGCCTTCGTGAAGAGTTCGATCTTGTCTACACTTTTGTTCCACTTGTTGGCTGTTGTGTAGGTCAGACCGAAGTCTGTACGCAAACCGTTGTCCCAACTCCATTTATCTTTCAGGTAGTTGGCATCTATGTTCAAATAGAGGTTACCTGCCACCGTGTTTTCTCCACCGGCAGCCCAGTTGGTCAGAGAAGTCTGAGAGGCATTTAGTCCGGTCACACCTTTTATAGTCCAGTCCTTTTTGGGAGTGTCAGATGCAGTGTTTGCTTCTTATGCGTTCGCAAGGGTGAACAGCAAGCCACCCATTGCCAGAAAAACAATCAGTCGTTTCATCTGTTTTTTTTCTTCTTTTTTAAAGTGAAAACAAGAAAGCCGCACAAGAATCATCGATGCTTGCACGGCTTGAAAAAAGGTGGGCCCAATAGGATTCGAACCTATGACCCTCTGCTTGTAAGGCAGATGCTCTAAACCAGCTGAGCTATAGGCCCCTTATATCTTTCACGATCATCCTTGCTTCGTTTGCCATAGAGTGGGCCCAATAGGATTCGAACCTATGACCCTCTGCTTGTAAGGCAGATGCTCTAAACCAGCTGAGCTATAGGCCCTCTTGACAATGTCTCTGCAAAGAAAAATCCATTGACTTTCCGAAAGACAGCGCAAAGATAAAGGATATTTTTTACTGTACAACAAATTTGCTGATTTTACCCAGGGCAACCGCATCAAATCTTTAGTAGCTTTTTGAGGTAGTCCATATTCAATGCGGCTTTGAACAACCTCTTCCGTAAGGATAGTTTGTCTTTATGCCCGGATACAATGGCTAAAGCAAACTTTCTCAAGGTGTTTAGATTGGTGGCTGAATAATCCTTACGAGCTCGACAAGCATCTTCCCTAAAGGTTACATCCAAATGAGACCTTTGCACGGCAATTGGTGTGTATTTTGCTTGTTAATTCATTGTATAATAGGAAGTTATTTTGTATATTTGAGCATTAAAAACACGTGAGTTCGATATAAAGGAATGGCACAACACATTGGTTATTAGTGTGTTTTATTTTCCACACAGTGTTTTTCAGACACTTATATTGCTTTCAGATGGCTTTTTATCTACATCTGAAGCCCAATGACTTGGAAGCCGCCCCTTCTTCCCGATCATTATGCAGCCGGAGAATCACAAAAGAGTATGATTTACAGCTACTTGTTATTTTTATGGTATGTTCGCTTAAATCGAACTGGCGTTAAAACAGGAGCCATAGCATTGCTCCTGGCTCCTGTTGCGACATTGCATCTCATCCCTTGTGGTGGTCTATTCCTCATCGAGTTGCTCACCGGCAGTGATCGACTATGCTTCGAACAATCCTATAAAGATAGGAAGATAGCCCAACATACACCTAAAACAGTAGCCTGCAATTTGACCTATAGACCTGCTTTCATCGTTTGTTCCGCAAGGATTTTGTCTTCCAAACCAAATTTACCAAGCCAATGCTTAATAAGGCCTTGGGCGATGTTGTACTTCTTTTCGATGGCATACTTGCTGCCGGGGCTGCCGAGGTATTCTTCCACTATGTGAAGACGCTCGGAATCGGTCAAATGTTTCGACATAATTACTGTTTTTTTGACCGCCCCGAGTGTCAACTTTTTTCAGGACACGTCACCCGATTCCTTTTTTCGGCGGTTCGAGTTTGTTGGCATCGGGATGCGAGTATGCGTATGCCGAGTGGTGTGCCGATTGGTAAGGGGGCACAAGTGTCATTCGCACCGGCATAGCTTCGTCCACTCCTGCTATGCCGGAAATCAAGCCTAATCAAAGGACTATCGTCTTGGACTCTATATCTTTTGACGTTGTTGGCCAGAGTGTACTTTTGCCTAAGAAACAATGATCTCGACTCTGCACAGGATGAGAGTGCTCGCAATGGCTTCTAAAGTGCTGATTTGCTGCCACTTATGGTTGGCAAACAGTGTAAAAACTTTCTTTCGATAAAGACCTGCGGAATATGGGTGCAAAAGGTCGGAAAAAACTCTGTGGAAATTTTTCCTCAAATGCCTCCATACTTATAGGTATATATAGGGGAAAAAGCTACTTTTGCGACACAAATTGGAATAATAATTCTGTGTCATGGCAAAAGTTATAAAAACAAAAAAAGGCCTTGCACTTAATCTGAAAGGAAAACCGCTGCCCGAGATGCTGGCCGAACCGGCCCAAAGTCCTACTTACGCGGTCGTGCCCGACGATTTTGAAGGTGTTATCCCCAAGGTGACGGCTCGTCCGGGGGATAAGGTGCGTGCCGGCTCAGCACTGATGCACCACAAGGCATATCCGGAGATGAAGTTTACAAGTCCGGTTAGCGGCGAAGTGATCGCGGTGAATCGCGGTGCCAAGCGCAAGGTGTTGAGCATCGAGGTGAAACCGGACGGACTGAACGAATACGAGTCGTTCCCTGTCGGGGATCCGTCTGCCCTCTCTGCCGAACAGATCAAGGAGCTTTTACTGTCGAGCGGTATGTGGGGTTTTATTAAGCAACGTCCTTACGACATAGTGGCTACACCGGATATAGCTCCACGAGACATTTATATTACTGCCAACTTTACTGCACCATTGGCTCCGGACTTCGATTTCATCGTTCGAGGAGAAGAACGCGCCCTGCAGACTGCCATCGATGCCTTGGCCAAGCTTACGGCCGGCAAGGTCTATGTGGGCCTGAAGTCCGGCTCTGCCCTGAACTTGCATAATGCGGAGATCGTACAAATGCAAGGGCCTCATCCGGCCGGTAACGTGGGCGTGCTGATCAATCATACGAAGCCGATCAATCGGGGCGAAACGGTGTGGACGCTCAAGGCTACCGACCTGATCGTGATCGGACGTTTCCTGCTTACGGGCAAAGCCGATTTTACCAGAATGATTGCCATGACCGGTTCAGACGCTGCAGCTCACGGATACGTTCGCATTATGCCGGGTTGCAATGTCTTTGCTTCCTTCCCCGGCCGACTGACAATAAAGGAATCTCACGAGCGTGTGATCGATGGTAATGTGCTGACCGGTAAGAAGCTCTGCGAGAAGGAGCCTTTCCTGTCAGCCCGGTGTGACCAGATCACGGTGATCCCCGAAGGCGACGATGTGGACGAACTCTTCGGGTGGGCTGCACCCCGTCTCGATCAGTACAGCATGAGCAGAGCTTATTTCTCTTGGTTGCAGGGGAAAAACAAAGAGTACGTACTCGATGCCCGGATCAAGGGTGGCGAACGTGCTATGATCATGAGCAACGAGTATGACCGCGTTTTCCCGATGGACATCTATCCGGAGTATTTGCTCAAGGCTATTATAGCATTCGACATCGACAAGATGGAGGACTTAGGCATATATGAAGTGGCTCCGGAGGACTTTGCCACTTGCGAATTTGTGGATACATCCAAGATCGAGCTGCAGCGTATCGTTCGCGAGGGCTTGGATATGCTCTATAAGGAAATGAATTGACGAATCCCTCACACTCTAAAGCATAAGACATTGAAAGCGTTAAGGAATCAACTCAACAAACTGAAGCCTCATTTTGAAGAAGGCGGCAAGCTCCATGGCCTGCACTCTGTCTTCGACGGCTTCGAGACCTTTCTCTTTGTGCCGAACAGGACATCGCAGCATGGCGTACATGTGCACGATGCCATTGATAGCAAGCGCACGATGATCGTCGTGTGTATGGCTCTTTTGCCGGCCTTGCTCTTCGGTATGTATAATGTGGGGGTACAACATTATATGGCCATCGATGCTCCCGTAGTATTTTGGCCGGCTTTTCTCTTCGGACTTCTCGCCGTACTGCCCAAACTTATTGTCTCCTATGCCGTCGGTTTGGGGATAGAGTTTGCCGTAGCTCAGTACCGGAAGGAAGAAATTCAGGAAGGCTTCCTCGTATCGGGTCTGCTTATCCCGATGATCGTGCCGGTAGATACTCCGCTGTGGATGATCGCCGTGGCGACGGCTTTTGCCGTGGTTTTTGCCAAGGAGGTGTTCGGCGGTACGGGACGCAATATATTCAACGTGGCTCTCGTGACGCGTGCCTTCCTCTTTTTCGCCTATCCGGCGGCTATGAGCGGCGATCAGGTTTTTGTCCGCACGGCTGATACCTTCGGCCTCGGCGCAGGTACGGTAGCGGACGGCTTCTCCGGAGCTACACCTTTGGGGCAGATAGCCACGGCCGGTGCCAAGATGCCTGAAATACATAATGTGGCAGGCGACCCCTCTTCCCTGATGGATGCTTTCCTCGGCTTTATACCCGGCTCCATCGGTGAAACCTCTACTCTGGCTATCCTGATCGGAGCTGTCCTGCTGATTTGGACGGGGATCGCGAGCTGGAAGATCATGTTGAGCGGTTTGGTAGGAGCCTCAGCAATGGCTCTCGTATTCAATGCCATCGGCACGACGGCGGCGATGCAGATCACTCCGCTGATGCACATTGTCTATGGAGGCTTTGCTTTTGGCTTGGTATTTATGGCCACCGACCCTGTTACTTCTGCCCGTACAGAAAAGGGGAAATGGATCTTCGGTTTCTTCGTCGGTCTGATGGCTGTATTCATCCGAGTGCTCAATCCGGGTTACCCTGAAGGGATGATGCTTGCGGTCCTGCTCATGAACGTATTTGCTCCGCTGATCGACTATTTCGTGGTGGATAGCAACATTAAAGCGCGCAAAGCACGTATGCTTAAGAAATCCTAACCGCTAAATATTTCGATAAAGACATGAATAGAGATAAAAACTCATACACCATTCTCTATGCCTCGGTGATGGTTATTGTCGTGGCGGTTTTGCTGGCTTACGTCTCTCAGTCATTGGGCGACAGGCAGCGTGACAACGAGAAGATAGACAAGATGCAGCAGATCCTCCGCTCTGTGAATGCCGGAATAGAAGATAAGGGCAAAGTAATAGCTCGGTACACGGACGTGATCAAGCAAGAACTGCTCATCAATCAGGATGGTACGGTAGCCAAGACCTTCGAGGGCGAGCAGTTGGCACAAAATGAAGCATTCACGCTCAATACGCGCAATGCTTTCAAATCGGCCGCTAATGATCCAAGCATTTCGCTCCCTCTCTATATCGCAGAGATAGAGGGTCAGAAGAAATACATTGTCCCGATGAACGGTGCCGGTCTTTGGGGACCGATCTGGGGATACATTGCGCTGAACGAAGACTGCAATACGATATTCGGTGCAGATTTCAGTCACGAAGGCGAAACGCCGGGATTGGGAGCCGAAATCACTCGCTCGGAGTTTTCCGGTCAGTTTATCGGCAAAGAAATCTTCAAAGAGGGCGAATTCCGATCTGTTGCCGTAGTCAAGAAAGGCCAGAAGGCCGAAGGAAAGGACTATGTGGATGGCATTTCGGGCGGTACGCTGACGAGCGATGGAGTGAATGAGATGCTCATATCCTCTCTCCGTCCTTACGCTCTATACTTAATGAACAACGTAAAAAAATAAGGGCTATGTCACTTTGGAATAAAAAGAATAAGGAAATTCTTCTCGGGCCGCTAAGCAGCAACAATCCCGTTATCGTGCAGATGCTTGGTATCTGCTCTGCTCTGGCCGTAACAGCCAAGCTGCAACCGGCTATTGTCATGGCCCTGTCGGTTACTGCGGTAATAGCTTTTGCCAACGTTATTATCTCTCTCCTGCGCAATACGATCCCCGGACGCATCCGAATTATCGTTCAGCTCGTCGTGGTCGCAGCTCTGGTGACTATCGTGAGTCAGGTACTGAAAGCCTTCGCTTACGATGTGAACAAGCAGTTGTCCGTTTTCGTCGGCCTGATCATTACCAACTGTATTTTGATGGGACGTTTGGAGGCTTTTGCCTTGGCCAATCGTCCTTGGGAGTCATTCCTCGATGGTATCGGAAACGGTCTGGGATATGGATGGGTTTTGGTTATTATCGCTTTCTTCCGCGAATTGCTCGGTTCCGGTACATTGCTGGATATAAAAGTCATTTCCAAGAGCTTCTACGAATCGGGTTATGTCAATAACGGTCTGATGATCTTGCCACCGATGGCTCTGATCACCGTGGCAGTTGTCATCTGGGTACATCGTGCCCGTAACAAGGATTTGCAAGAGAACTAAGTAGGACACGCCTGACAATCAATTAAGACAGTATCAATTATGGATTACATAAGTATGTTTGTCCGCTCGATATTCGTGGACAATATGGTTTTTGCCTACTACTTGGGAATGTGTTCTTTCTTGGCCGTTTCCAAGAATGTGAAGACCTCTATCGGGCTCGGAGCTGCCGTGACTTTCATCTTGGTCTGCACCTTGCCCATCAACTATCTGTTACAGAACTATATTTTCAAGGCCGGTGCTCTTTCTTGGCTCGGATCCCAATATGCCGAAGTGGATCTGAGCTTCCTCTCACTGATCATCTTTATCGCGGTGATTGCATCCTTTACGCAGCTCGTGGAAATGGTGGTGGAGAGATTCAGTCCCTCCCTCTATGCTTCGCTGGGTATCTTCCTTCCCTTGATCGCGGTGAACTGCGCTATCCTCGGAGGATCGCTTTTCATGCAGCAGCGTGAGTTTATCAATGTCGGGATGGCTACCGTCTATGGATTCGGCTCCGGTATCGGCTGGATGCTGGCTATCGTAGGGATGGCTGCCATACGCGAGAAGCTGGCATATTCCAACGTCCCCAAACCGTTGAGAGGGTTGGGTATCACTTTTATTATCACCGGTCTCATGGGTATTGCTTTCCTGAGCTTCTCCGGCGTGAAACTCTAAAAAGAACGAAGTAGAAATATGAGTACAGTAATTATTGCCAGTGCAGTCGTATTCCTGCTGCTCACGCTGATTTTGGTTGTCGCTCTGCTTTATGCCAAGAGCAAATTGGTGCCTTCCGGCAATGTGACGATCACCGTGAACGACGAACGCAAGATGGAAGTCCCTCTTGGCGGTACCTTGTTGAATACGCTTCAAAATCAGGGAGTATTCCTTTCTTCGGCTTGCGGCGGTGGCGGAAGCTGCGGTCAGTGTCGTTGCCGTGTAGTGGAAGGAGGTGGCGAAATCCTTCCGACGGAAAAGGGATTTTTCTCTCGCAAAGAACAAAAGGATCATTGGCGACTTTCATGTCAGACGAAAGTAAAGGAAGATCTTAGCATCGTTATTCCCGAAGAGGTATTCGGTGTGAAAGAATGGGAGTGTGAAGTTCTCTCCAATAAGAATGTCTCCACTTTCATCAAAGAATTTGTGGTGAAGCTGCCCGAAGGCGAGACTATGAACTTCAAGAGCGGTAGCTATGCCCAGATCAAGATACCGAAATACAACATCCGCTATGCCGACTACGATATTCAGGATCGCTTCCGTGGCGACTGGGACAAGATGGATGCGTGGTCATTGACCTGTAAGAACGAAGAAGAGACCGTTCGTGCCTATTCAATGGCCAACTATCCGGCTGAAGGCAACATCATTACGCTCAACGTTCGTATCGCGACTCCTCCATTCGACAGAGCTGCCAATAAGTGGAAGGCCGGTGTCAAGCCCGGTATTTCCTCCTCATATATTTTCTCGCTAAAACCCGGAGATAAGGTGATGATGAGTGGCCCGTATGGGGACTTCCATATTCAGGACACGGATGCCGAGATGCTTTACATTGGTGGTGGTGCCGGTATGGCTCCTCTACGTGCACAGATTCTGCATCTCTTCCGTACACTGAAGACCGGTCGTAAGGTCTCCTATTGGTATGGTGCCCGCTCCAAAAACGAGATTTTCTATGAAGAAGACTTCCGCGAGATAGAGAGAGAATTTCCGAACTTCAAGTTCCATATCGCTCTTTCCGATCCTCAACCGGAAGATAACTGGACAGGCTATGTGGGCTTTATCCACCAAGTGATCTATGACAACTATCTGAAGGATCACGATGCTCCGGAAGATATAGAATACTATATGTGCGGCCCGGGTCCTATGGCCAATGCAGTGAAAGGTATGCTGGAGAACCTTGGTGTACCGCGCAATATGCTCTTTTTCGATGATTTCGGATAAGTTTTTCCGGCACATTCGATTTATCATTCACTGGAGAGGTTGCTTCCGTTGGGATAGCAGCCTCTCTCTTTTTCTCCGAAGAGTTGTGACGGTAATGTGAGTCCGATGTAAACGATGTGGTGTCGACTCTCATAAGATCCGCCTTATCGATCAAACTCTTGTTGGGATATTGACTATAACCGAATTAGGAAAAGAATTATTCATTGGTGTTTTCTTGCGTCGAACTGACGTTGAAGGGTATCCTTTGTCCTTCGTTTTTCGTGCAAGGGACATGTATAAAAACGAGAAAGGCTGTCCGGACATTATGCCTATCGGACAGCCTCTTTCGCTGTAGTTGCGGAGGCAAGACTCGAACTTACGACCTTTGGGTTATGAGCCCAACGAGCTACCACTGCTCCACTCCGCGATCAATTGTGGCACAAAGGTAATCCTTTTTGCCTAAAAACCAAACCGAAAAAGCAATATAGCTCCAATTTCTAATAGTAAATGCAACACAAAGAGAAAAACAAAGACCGATTAGGGAGTACCTCTAACCGGTCAACTCAAAAGTTTATTTCTGTGTTGCAATGAAATACAAACAATTGAGTCAGAAGTAAAGATACATGATTGATCGGCTCTTGAAACAGGGTACCCCCCCTTTCTTTCATCGCTCAAACCATTGAGGTTGAAGAGTACCGTCTCCGGCAGGCGTATCGCATTTGAAAGTTTATACTGTATCCTTGGCCTCTTTCTTCTGTAATTTGGGACTCTCGCACATTAATTCGTACTTGTTTGATAACCGAGTGTAGCAATCGTTTGGTTTATAAGTGTGTTAACAGTTCAAATGTAATTGTCCTGAAGCCAAGTGTAAGGAAACGGATTGTAAACGGTGCATTTTGGGAAAAATACTATATTTGTCCGCATCCAAAATAATTTTAATCAAAAGTAAAAGATGAAATGCTTCTTTATTGCCCTGATTGGGCTGTTGTTCAGTCTGAATACATATGCTCAGCTTCCGGCCGTTAGTTTGAAAAATATCGAAGGAAAAACGGTACAGACCAACAAGTTGGAGAATGCCGGAAAGCCGATGATCATCAGCTTTTTTGCTACGAACTGCAAGCCCTGTTTGCGCGAGCTGAAAGCCATCCAGGATGTATATGCAGATTGGCAGGACGAGACGGGCGTAAGGCTTATAGCTGTATCTATCGATGAGGGGCAAAATGCACAGAAGGTGAAGCCTCTGGCTGACGGCAACGGCTGGGAATACGAAGTGCTACTCGACAGCAACGGTGATTTCAAGCGTGCCATGAACGTTTCCCTCATTCCGGCTGTATTTATTGTCGACGGCAACGGCAAGGTAGTATACAACCATACAGGTTATACAGAAGGCGGAGAAGCCGAGCTAATCAAAAAAGTTCGAGAGCTGATGAAGTAATAGTAGCTCCCACAAGTGGTTAATTTATTATCATATAGAAAAGACTAAAATTATTATGATCCGCAAGTTGATCTTACTGCTTGCTCTGATGCCGGTAGCCTCTGTGGCTTTTGCGGCACCAACGGACAGCACGGAATCGAAAGACAATCGTATCCTTACAAGCATGCAATCTTCCTCTTTGAATAGGGATGATGCTCCGGATAAATGGCAACCTATGCATGCCAATTTCAGTATTCAGAGCGATATGCTGCTTTCTACTGCCCAAAAATCCAAGAACACCTGGTTCGGCAACTCCTATATCATGGGTATAATCAAGAACAATTATCTGGAGTTTGGTGCCCGTTTCGAGGATCTCTATAAGCCCCTGCCCGGACATGAACCCGAGATGGGGCGTGGCGTTCCTCACATGTATGTGAAGGGAAGCTATCATTGGGCGGAGCTGACTATGGGAGACTTCTACGATCAGTTCGGTAGCGGTATGGTATTCCGCACCTATGAAGAGCGCAACCTCGGTATAGACAACGCGGTTCGCGGCGGACGTATAGTACTCACTCCTTTTGATGGAGTGCGTGTCAAGGGTATTGCAGGACAGCAGCGTAACTACTTCGACCGCACGGGCAAGGTATTCAATTCCGGCCGAGGCTACCTACTGGGTTCTGATCTGGAGCTGAATGTAGAGCGTTGGAGCAGTGCCATGCGCGACAATGACTATCATTTGGCTATCGGGGGATCGTTCGTTTCCAAATACGAAGCAGACGAAGATATATTTGTGGGTGTAGGCGAAGATCGCAAGCGACTCAACCTGCCGCTCAATGTCCCGATTATGGGCCTGCGCACCAACTTTCAAAAAGGAGGTCTCGCCCTCTACGCAGAGTATGGATACAAATACAACGATCCCTCGGCAGACAATGACTATATCTACCACGACGGACAGGCTGCACTCCTCTCTGCCTCATATTCCAAAAAGGGGATGAGTGTCCTGTTGCAGGCCAAACGTTGTGAGAACTTTGCTTTCCGCAGCAAGCGAAGCGCCCAGCTCACACCGCTTATGATCAACTATATGCCGGCTTTTACCCAAGCTCACACTTATACGCTGGCGGCCATCTACCCCTATGCTACTCAGCCTCAGGGAGAATGGGCTTTCCAAGGTGAACTGCGTTACAACTTTGCTCGCCGGACAGCTCTCGGTGGACGCTACGGTACCGGCTTGCGTATCAACGTTTCGCATGTGCGTGGTCTGGACAAAAAGATGCTCAAAGAGAATCCCGACGAACTGATCGGAACGGATGGCTACACCGTTTCTTTCTTCGGCATGGGCGACCTCTATTATTCGGATATAGATGTGGAGATTACCAAAAAGTTAAGCCCAGGATTCAACTTTACGCTCACCTACTTGAATCAGATCTACAATAACAAGGTACTGCACGGTGCAGCCGGTGAGAAGCCTGAGAAGATCTATGCCAATATCTTCGTCTATGATGGTAAGTATAAGCTGAGTAATAAGGTAGCCCTCCGTACCGAACTGCAATATCTGCACACGAAGCAGGATCAGGGTGACTGGATCTACGGCATGGCCGAACTCTCCATCCTGCCTTCTCTGATGCTTTCCCTCTCGGAGCAGTATAATATCGGAGAGACCAAGAAACATTATGTCATGGGGTCTGTCACCTATACTCACGGAGCACATCGAGTAGCTTTCTCTGCAGGCAAAACCCGTGCAGGGATGAACTGCTCGGGAGGTGTATGTCGTGTGGTCCCTGAGACTCAGGGATTCTACCTTTCTTATAGCACCAATCTGTAATTAAACGAAGAAAACACTGATGAAAAAGCTATTTCTCTCGCTCACGAGTCTTGTAATGGTCTTCGCTGTTGCAAGTTGCGATATAATCGACAAGGATCAAACCCTCTTGCCGGCTCCGACCAACGTGACACCCGATAATCCGGATGACAATCCTTCGGAGATCGACATTACGCAGACGCACACAGAAAAATATGTTTTGGCTGAAGAATTTACCGGCCAAAAGTGCCTCTACTGTCCCAAGGGGCACCGCAAATTGGCGGCTCTCAAGGAGCAATACGGTAAGAGATTGACTGTTGTCGGTATACATGCCGGCCCTGCATCTCTCGTGCCGCCTCTTTTCCGTACAGAGGCCGGAGACGCATATTATAGCAAGTTCGCCAATAATACCTCTTCTCTCCCTGCGCTGATGGTTTCGCGCAAAAAGTTCGGATCCTCCTACGTTTATGATAAGAGCTACAAAACGTGGGACGTGCCTATTGCCGAGCAGATGGAGCAAAAGGCGAAGATGAATATCTTTGCCGTGGCCGAATACACCGATACCCAAAAGATCAAGGTGACTGTAAAGGGTAAAGTACTGGAGGGGAATACACTCCCGAAGTCCATGGTTCAGGTGTATCTGTTGGAGGATAAGCTGATCGCTCCGCAGGCGGATGGCAATACGACAGTCGAGAATTACGAGCACAATCACGTGTTGCGTGGAGCCGTTAATGGTATTTGGGGCGAAGAATTTGTGGATCTCAAAGATTATTTGTATACTTACGCCGTTGAACCGCTCTCGGGTATGTCCTTCGTAGCCGAGAATTATTCGATTGTGGCTTTTGTATACGATGTGCAGACGTTCGAAGTGTATGACGTTGTGCATGTAAAGATCAATCCGCAATCCGATGGCAAATAATGAAAAAAACAAAAAGAAATATGAGGAAAATCTTTATCAGCATCGCATTGTTGGCAGGTTTCATTGCTACTCTCAATGCACAAGTTGTGATCAAGGTGGGAGATGCCATCTTGGAAAACAATGCCACTGTGGACATTACTGCTTTCACAACAGAAGATGGTACGGAAGAGATGAAATTTAAAGGAATGGTTATCAACCAATCCGCTACACCTATCAATGTAATCGGCAAGATTACCAAGCAAGAAATGATCGGTGATGGACACTTTGCTTTGTGCTTTGGTCAGTGTATGCTGCCGAATGTATCTGTATCCCCCGTTGTGGAGGTTGGTGGCGAAGGAGAGCCCCTCTCTTTGCGTTATACATTTCCCGTGTCCAATGAAGGGCATACGGGAGCTTTCACTTTTAGCTGCTTCCCCGAGAGCGGTGCTCCCGGCACAGAATTGGCTACAGTGAACATTAACTTCAAGTACAAAGGCGGTGGAACCGATTTGACTAATATCGGGCTGGGGCGTATAGCTCTTATCCAGAGCGGCAATACTTGCACCCTTCAGTACAACAGCAATGGCAAGCGTCTTGCCCTTGAAGTGTACAATCTCTTAGGTGTAAAGGTATTTACCTCTCAGCTGCCAGCAGGATCCGGCTCTTATACGCTGCCAGTGCGTCTGCAGCGTGGTGTGCATATCTTCCGCATCACAGAAGGAGGTAAGCCTGCGTTTGTTCAGAAGTATCTGATTAAGTAATAATGGGAGTACGGCCAAAGCCTGCACGATTTGAAGGCTAAGGACGTTTTTCCCAAGATAAAAGAGGCTACTTCGGAGTTCGACATAGACTTCGGGGCAGTCTCTTCGTTATATTTTCACGTCACTGAATCTGATTGAGGAAGGATTCGGCATCATTTCTATATTAGATATAGTGCCGACATTTGTCATCCGAAAGCAGACAGTAATACTTTATCATCATGGCAAAGATATTGGTGGCATTTAACACCGTGAGCGAGGGGTTCGACCGGCTTACCGCTCGTCACAAAGTGGTTTTCCCGCCCAAAGGGCGCGATTTTACTCAAGAAGAAATAGCAGAGCGTATCGTGGATTGCGATGTTCTCTGTTCCGTATTCGACATTCCGATCGGTAGGGATTTGATTGACAAAGGCCGATCGCTTAAGTTGATCGCGAACTATGCTGTCGGGTACAATAATATCGATGTGACTTATGCAGCATCGAAAGGTATTGTTGTGACGAATACTCCGCGAGCTGTAATAGAACCGACGGCAGATTTGGCTCTGGCTCTGCTTCTAAGCTGTACGCGCCGTATTGCGGAATGGGACAGGCTTTTCCGTCGCGATGGCGAGATGGTGGAACGGGGACGGCTATGTCGTCTTGGAGTCAATCTCTATGGTAAGACGTTGGGCATTATAGGCTTCGGGAATATCGGGGCTGCAGTGGCACGTCGATGCAAAGCTTTTGGCATGAATGTTCTCTACAACAAACGCACTCGACTGAGCGAAGCAGAGGAAAAGGCTCAAGGGATCACCTTTGCAGACAAAGACGACTTGATTCGCCGGGCTGATGTTCTGTCGCTCCACACGCCTTTGACTCCCGAAACGAAACATTTGATCGGGACTGCGGAGCTTTCCATGATGAAACCGACAGCCATCCTGATCAATACGGCTCGTGGTGCCGTAGTGGACGAACGAGCTTTGGTTGAGGCTCTGCGTGAAAAGCGTATTGCCGCTGCCGGCCTCGATGTCTTCGAGAATAACGATATTCCTTCTCCCGAACTCTTTGCTATGGACAATGTCAGCTTAACGCCTCATGTCGGTACTCAAACTTATGATTCTCGTGTCGAGATGGTACATGAGCTTTGCGATAATGTCCTTGGCTTCCTGCATGGCGATCGTCCGATCAGCCGCGTAAACTGAATCCGGCAGAAATAACAAATAATCCATACAGAATAATAATGAATACAACAAGGCAGAACGGAAACTATCTCCTGCCCATTATCATGATGATCGCCCTTTTCGGGATGATCTCTTTTGTTACAGGTTTGGCCAGCCCCATGGGGGTGATTGTCAAAAATCAGTTCCAGACCTCCAACTTTATGGCCACGCTCGGTTACTTTGCCAATTTCATTGCTTATGCATTTATGGGCTACCCTGCGGGGATGCTACTCCAGCGAATCGGTTATAAGCAGACAGCTTTATCCGCCATCGCCGTCGGATTTGTAGGCATAGGAATACAGCTCTTGTCCGGAGAGATGGGCAGCTTCTCTATTTATTTAGTCGGCGCATTTGTTGCCGGGTTCTCCATGTGTATGCTCAATACGGTAGTCAATCCGATGCTCAATACCTTGGGTGGCGGAGGCAACCGCGGTAACCAGCTTATTCAGGTGGGAGGCTCTTTCAATTCGCTGATGGCGACTCTGGTACCCGTGCTCGTGGGTTACTTTATCGGGAGCAACGTTCAGCAGGCCAATATCAAGCAGGCTTATCCCGCTATCATCCTGGCCATGTGTATTTTTGCACTCGCTTTTGTAGTGCTTTATTTCGTCAATATCCCCGAGCCGGCCGCCACGAAAAACAGCAGCACGGAGAAGCTGTCGCATAGTCCTTTTGCTTTTCGCCATTTTGTGTTGGGCACAATAGCCATATTCCTTTATGTGGGGATAGAAGTGAGCATTCAGGATTTTATCAATAAGTATATGACTTCCTCTTTCGATAAAGGTGGCTTGGGCTTTGATGCTACGATCGCCGGCTCTGTGGTTGGGACATATTGGTTCCTGATGCTTATCGGACGTATGATCGGAGCCGCCGTAGGAGCAAAAGTATCCAGTAAGGCTATGCTCACCTTCGTGTCCTCATTAGGAATAATTTTGGTCCTGGCTGCCATCTTTACCCCGATCGGACTACAAGCCTCTATGCCAGTCTTTCGCTCCGATATATCGTTCGGCCTTAACACCATACCGATGAGTATCGTTTTCCTTGTGCTTTGCGGTCTTTGTACTTCCGTCATGTGGGGAGGTATTTTCAACCTCGCAGTGGAAGGTCTCGGGAAATATACCGAATCAGCTTCCGGTTTCTTCATGGTCATGGTTTGCGGTGGAGGGATTTTGCCACTGATCCAAGGTTATTTTGCAGACTGGCTCGGTTATATCAATAGCTATTGGGTAATAGTCGTAGCATTGGTATTCCTGCTTTATTATGCTTTGGCAGGCTATCGCAATGTGAATAAGGATATTCCCGTAGTTTGATCGTAAATTGCAAATTTTCAGATAAATGAGCAAAATGAGGCTGTGTCAAAATTCGATTTTGGTGCAGCCTCCTTTTTTATTCCTCATCGAACGGCAAAGCCTGTATTTTCCAATAGTAGATTCTTCCAAAACTACTAGTACGTCATTCGACGTAAAAAAATGCCAATGTATTCGTTCCCTGATTAGCGGTTTACACACTAAGATCTTGGGAGTTATAGGTTGTTCCGTTCCGGCAATTGCATAGGGGGCAATCCTGCTTCTGCCCGGATCGGACCAACATTGAATTTCGGATTGTTTTTTGACTGAATGTTGCAGTCCGTACAGGAAGATGGGCTATACCACAGGGCACATGGCACTACTCCGTAGAGGATGACGGGCTATCCCGTACAGCTCTTCGAGGTACGCTGTAGAGCTCGGCGAGGTACGCTCTACAGCGTAGCGAGCCGAGCCGTAGAGTTCCGCTCCGTGAGCCGTAGAGGTGGCCGAGCTGAGCCGTAGAGCCCGGCGCGGTGAGCCCTACAGCGTAGCTCGAAGGGCCGTAGAGCGCAGCTCGGTACGCTCTACGGCGTAGCCCGAGTCGCTGTAGGGCGTAGCTCGACCCCCTTTCGGCGTATGTTCCGAACGGCTATAAAACAATGCGGATTCGATCCAAGAAAAACATGCAATATGCTGTTTGTCAATGTATTTCATTTGTCTGTTGAGAGGTTTCAGCTTCGAGGGGCTCCGACGTCCAATGAGACGTCAAACTTTTTCCCTTTCATTTTCTGATTCGGTTATAGTCAATATCCCATCAAGAGTTTGATCGATAAGGCGGATCTTATGAGGATCGACACCATATCGCTTACATCGAACTCACGTTAACCTATATCGAACACCGGGGCTCATGATATCCAAATGTGTCAATAAGCAAAGATTACCCCGGTCGGGCTCGGTTTTGAGGTCCAACCGGGGGAAAGAGGAACTTTATCATCCTCGACAGTTACTCTCCTTCAATCAAAAATGATTCTGAAAAGGGGGAGAATTATTGACCGCCCCAATTTCAAAGGTCTCACATTGATGTATGCGGACTTGATTTGCCACAAAAAAGAGCACCGAAACAGAAGTCCCGGTGCACCTTAATAATCAATATGGAAAACTCCACTTACTTTTTGCCAAGCAGCATATCAAGGTTGCGCTGCGCATTTGCATCTCCTTCTGCAACGGCCTTACGGAAGAAGGTTTCGGCACGAGCAAAATCTCCCGTACGAGCATAAGCAGCTCCAAGGATATTGCTTACACCCTTTTCTGTCTGAATCGGACTCAACAGAGCAATTGCCTGTTGAACATCTCCACCGTTAAAAGCGGCTACAGCCAAATTGATTCGGCCCGTTACACTTTCAGGGAAATACTTAAGGGTCGTATTCAGAGCAAACAAACGCTCTTGGTGCCCCTCAGGATAAGACATTGCCACACGGTACATTTCGGCTTCACTAAGTTCTTTCGGAGCAGTCTTAATGATTTCACGAGCTTCTTCGAGGGTATAATCACGAACGATATACCCCATGGTTATCGTATTGCGACGCAAATTCGGATAGATCTGATCCAAGATATGACGATAAGACGAAAGTTGCTTCAGAGCCTGTTCACGTGCATCATCATCGGCATATTTATCGGAGTTGATTATCTCCAATACGCGGTCACGATCGGCTATATCACTCTTTTCGATAGCCAGTTTCAGCCCCTTCCAATCTTCACCGCCGAACTTAGTGGTTATATTCGGCAATGTTTTGCCATACTTACGCACCAATTCTTCCGCGAGTCTTTTAGCACGGCGCTCCGACAAAGCCTTATTGTGGGCTATTGAAGCCTCGGGAGAAGCAAACCCTTCGATGATCATTTTATTGACCGAATAGTTTGGATTGGCCTTAACGGTGCTTACAAATTCTTTGATTTTTTCTAACTCCGCCTTATTGTTGCGATACTCAGGAAGGACATCTGCCTTATCGACTTTGAAGTTGATATAAGCATCAAAGCTGGACTCTCGCTGCTTTTCCTCTTCTTCGGCCGGAGTAATGTGTGCCAACAGATAAGGAGCCTCTGCCGGATTGAAGAGTGGATCAAAAGGAACAATATTACTCGAGAGACCTACTGGGCATTTGGCACAACCTCGCACCTCCTCACGAACCACAAACTTGGCATCCATCATCCATGGAGCATAAGCATGTTCTCCTGTAAAAGTAAACTGCTCGCTCTTCCCATTATAACGGCGAATGTATTGAGCTGCATGTTTTGCTTGGGGCAAAGCCGAACTAAATGCGATTTCACGCTTGAGAGCTTTTGTTCTATTGCGGCCTGTAATGACTACCGAAGGAAATTCTACCCGGCTGGTACCATCTTCTGAACGAAGAATAGGCGTAACAATGATCATCTGAGTGCTCTTGAGCTTTAAATTACTCATATCTGCCGCACCATTCAGTACAACCTTATTTCCGGTTTTGTCCAACGAAATTTTATATGAAATTACTCCCTCGTAAGCATTTTGAGCGACCAAACCGGCAACAGCGGCGAAGAGAGCGATAAGAGTTAGTTGTATTCTTTTCATATTAAAAGCCTCTTTCTTTTGAGAGTTCATTTATTAGGAATTACTTAAACAGATAGATTAACGAAAGAGTGGCTCGCGTCAGGCCAAAGTAATCGGCCTTCTTGTCAACACCAACTTTCTTCCCACACTCTACACATTGATACTTGTCATAATCGAAGTGAATATAACCACCGCCGATACTCGCTTCCAGATTCCAATGATTGCCCAAGATCCACTGACGGCCTATACTGATACCGCCACCATAGAACCATCCTTGATAACGATGATACTTGGCATCGTCGAAGTCGCTCTTAGGATGAATGGAGCCAACAGGAGGGACCGATATCCCTGCGATATTCATTTGACCGACATGGCCATGAAGTCCGATAAACACTCCATTGAATTTCTCACAGAACCAATAACGCAATTCCGGCTGGGCAAGCCAATGCTTCCAATAATGATCATCGCTGATCTTGAAAGGGTTTACTCCCCCTAAGAGATCCACAGTCATTTTAGGACCTACACCTATTTCCAAGGCCAAGTTAGGAGTTAGCGTTGCATCATAAAGCAAATTATTCTTAAGAGCCACGCGCTGAGCGGATACACCAAGCAACCCACTCAAAAACAACAACAAGAAAATCAAATTCTTCTTCATACGCTTCCTTTATGTTATACTTATAATTATCTGCATGTTAAGCATGCACTTTTTCCCCACAAAAAACCTAATTTCAAGACATAATAAATAATACAACCCAAAGAGACTTAGCTACTTTTTGTGGCAAAGATGCACAAAAAAACTGATTTAGACATCCCATTCCAGGGCTGATGCAGGGGTGACGCATTAAAATTGTATTGTCATTAGTTGTTGTGGCTTCATTCGAGCCAGTTTCTTTTGAATACGAGGGATTGAGGACTTCATATTTGTCTTCAGTCGCTCTATAATGAGTAAATTGATCTTTTGAGACCTTTGCAAAATAAGGAGGTGGAGTAAAGAGGAGTTCTTGGCATAAAAGGAGCGAGTGAAAGAGGTGGCAGTAAGGAGTGAAAGTAGTTGTAAATCCCCCCTTTGAGGAGCTACTTGTACGAGCTCCTCAAGGGTGGTTATGCCTTATCCTACGGATGAGGACATAATTATCCCCGGGGTTCTGTATAAATTAAAGGCGATGCTTTCAAGAATGTTTTGAGTATGGGTCTTGGCAAGTCCCCGGTATCGACATCGTCCGCCATGAAACCACCGCCGAATACTGCCAAAGGTGCGTTCGATGGTGCTCCGTATCCGACTGATTGCTTTGTTTCCTTGCTTCTCTTCCTCGGTCAATGCCCTGTTGCGTTGTGCCTTGTGCATAATGCCGTCTTGAAGGTGATGGGTTTGCAGGTAGGAACGATTTTCCCCGCAAGCATATCCTTTATCCGCCAAGACGGCTGTGCCTTGAGGTATGTTTGCACCCTGCAATAGCGGAATAAACTCCTTCGTGTCACTGCGGTTCGCTGCTGTCGTTATCACCTTTTGAACAATGCCTTGAACATTGGCCGGACAATGCTTTTTGTATCCGTAGTGATAACGCTTTTGTTTGTAAACCCAACGGGCTTCTTCATCCGTCCCTTTACGCTGACGGACAACCTGTTTTTGATAATCCTCCTCTGCCTCTTTTTCCTCCTCGCTCCGATTGTCTTCTCTGTCGTCTGCGACTTCAATCGTAATGCTTCCGTTGGGTTTATGCGGCGTCTCCACAAGGCTTGCATCGACAAGCACCCCTTCCCTTACCGAAATGTGATGGCGGGAAAGTTGTTTGTTAAACTACGCCAATAGTTTGTCCATGAGACCCAACTCTGTCAGTGCCGAACGAAATCGACTGATGGTGCTGTGGTCGGGAGATACCTCTTCCATCTTCAGCCCCAAGAATCGGAAAAAGGTGATTGAATCATTGATGCGCTCCTCCAGAGCACAATCACTGAGGTTGTACCATGTCTCCAAAAGCAACATCTTGAATAAGAGAATCACGTCATAAGCCGGGGCACCGATGGCATTTTGTCGCTTCGTGTATTTCTTGTTGATCAGCGTCCTGATCGGACGCCAATCGATAAGCGTGTCAACCTGATTGAGGAAGTCGTTTTGTGCTTTGCGATAACGCTTTGAAAGGAGTGCGTCTGCAAATGTTACATGCTCATCGGTATTCTTGGATTGGTATGCCATGGGAGGAATATTATGCTGTTTTTACTACTCAAATATACAAAATAACTCCCTATTATACAATGAATTAACAAACAAAATACACACCAATCGCCGTGCAAAGGTCTCATAAAGAGGAATATACACTCTCCTGCGACAAGCAAATTTTTTCCCGTACGGCAAAATTTTCTTGCAGTGCAGGCCGGTTACAGTTTCACAGCCATGGAACTATAGTTTCTCGACTGTGAAACTTCCATCGGCATATAGTCGATGGTTATGTACTACCCGGAGGATTCAGTCGCTCTTGACCATGGTGCTCTGCAGTTCGTACATGTACACCATCGCATCGTAGCGGATCAGATCGGATGAAAATCCGGCCCGGACAAAGCTGTCACGGATATAGTCCTGCTCTTGGATGGTGATGTAGCGTTCCTTGCGGTAGATACGATAGTAAGTGGTCTTGCCGAAATAGGTGAGGAGACGATGCTTGAGCGACTGCACGGCGTGGTGCGGCAGTTCGTCATAGAGGTGCGTGATACCATGGGCGAATAGCACGGGGGTATTGTCGGCAAAGGCTTTGCACCCTTGTTCCGAAGTGGGGATAAGGGGATTGATCACCATTATGTTCTGAAGGCCTCGTGCCAATACTCCGTCGTAGGCCGAGGCACGAAGGCACTGCTCTCGCTTGGGGCAGTCGGTACGCGGTGCACAAACAGCAAATTCGTATGGGAAGTCGGCGTATATGCAGAGTCTTTCTTTTGTTTCGGACATAATTCTTGTATTTATCGGGTAAATGAAATGGATCGATCCTGACCGAGTACACGGAGAAGTCCGTGCGTAAGGATACGAAGATCTTCCGGCGATATGATGAAGGGTGGCTCCAGATAGCAGAGACGACCGAAGGGGCGTACCCAGATTCCCTCTCGGATGAATCGCTGCTGCAGCGTGGCCATATCCACGGGCCGCTTCATCTCCACTACGCCGATGGCTCCGAGGACACGTACTTCGGCCACACCATCGAACGAAATGGCCGGTGACAACTCTTCGCGCAGCTGTGCCTCGATGGCTCTGACTCGTTCCTGCCAAGGGCTTTCGAGCAGAAGGCGGATGCTTTCGGCCGCTACGGCACACGCCAACGGATTGCCCATGAACGTGGGGCCGTGCATGAAGCAGCCGGCTTCGCCCGAACATATCGTCCGGGCTATCGCTTCGGTTGTGATCGTAGCCGAGAGGGTCATATAGCCGCCGGTCAATGACTTGCCAAGACACAGAATATCCGGCACCGTGGCAGCGTGCCGGAGCGCAAACAGTTCGCCCGTGCGGCCGAATCCGGTGGCTATTTCATCGAATATCAGCAGTACGCCGGCTTCGGAGCAGAGTCTGCGAGCTTCGACGAGATACCGGGGATGGTAGAAATACATACCGCCGGCTCCCTGCACGATGGGTTCGAGGATGAGGGCTGCCAGCTCCGCCCCCTTTTCGGAGAGGAGGTCTCGGAGCGGCTCCATATCCGCCGGTAGCCATTCGCCACCGAAGCGGCTCTTCGGCTGTGGCAGGAAATACTGTACGGGCAAGGCTCCCGAGAAAATGCCGTGCATACCGGTGACGGGATCGCATACGCTCATGGCGTGCCACGTATCGCCGTGGTAGCCCGAGCGGATCGTGGCGAATCGGGTACGCCTGCTCTGTCCGCAGGCTTGCTGATATTGGAGAGCCATTTTCATGGCTACCTCCACAGCTACGGAACCGCTGTCGGCATAGAAGATTTTATTCAGCTCGGACGGCAGGATGCTCAGAAGCAGTTCGGCCAATTCTACGGCCGGACGATGGGTGAAACCGCCGAACATGATATGGCTCATCTCCCGAAGCTGCCGTTCTACGGCGGCATTCAGTCGCGGATGGTTATAGCCGTGTATGGCTGCCCACCACGAACTCATGCCATCGATCAGTTCGCGGCCGTCTTCCAGATAGATGCGTACTCCCTCGGCCCGCTTCACGGGAAATACGGGCAATGGATCTATAGTCGATGTATAGGGATGCCAAAGGTGGTTGCGATCCAAACGCAGCATTTCGTCAATGGTCATAGCTTACCTCCCAGTCTGTATCGTTAGTCACTTGAAATCCGCATTCCCTCGCGAGCTGCATATCCTCAGCGGCTTTGCTTCCCGTCGTGGTGAGGAGGTCGCCCGTAATGGCTGCATTGATACCTATATATATAGCCTTACGCTGAACGGCGGGGCTTAGTTGTGCCCGTCCTCCCGAAAAGCGAAGAAAAGCTCGAGGATTGATGAGCCGGAACAGTGCCACAGTCGTGAGGTACTCCTCTTCGCTTAGAGGCGGAGTCTTCTCCAGCGGAGTGCCGGGGATCGGCTGCAGGATATTGATCGGGATGGAGTAGACATTGATGCTGTGCAGGAAGAAAGCAAATTCGATCCGCTGCTCCATCGTCTCCCCCATGCCGATGATTCCGCCACTGCATACACGCATTCCCACACGGCGTGCAGCTCGGATGGTGGCGAGCTTTTCTTCCTGCGTGTGCGTGCTGCACAGGGAGGGGAAGAAACTCGGAGCTGTCTCCATATTGCAGTGGTAGGTGGTCACCCCGTTGTCGAATAATATCTGCAGTTTCTCCTCCGAGAGCAGCCCTAAAGAGGCGCAGCATTTGATGTCCGTTCGTTGCTTGATGGTACGAAAACTTTCGGCCATCTGCCGTATCTCATTCATAGACGCAGTGCGCCCGCTGGCCACAAGAGAAAAGCGTCCGATGCCTTGCCGCCTGTTATAAGCGGCCTGTTCGGCACAAACAGTGGCCGAAAGAAGTCCGTATTTCTCTATCGAAGTGGCATAATGGCGGCTTTGAGCACACCATTTACAGTCTTCTGGACAGTTGCCGCTCTTGGCGTTGATGATGGAGCAAGTGTCGAACTTATCGCCCATGAAATGTCGGGTGATCCGATGTGCTGTCTCGTAGAGTGCTTCCTTATCGGCAGAGGAAGCCAGCAGGAGGGCTTCCTCAAAAGTTGGTTCGCCACCGTTTATCAGTCTGTTTTCGATCGTCTGAATCATATATGGGAACGGAGCAGATCCTTTCCTGTCTGCATCCGCGACAAAAGTAGAAAGAAGCTCCGGCAATAGAAACTAATCGCCCCACAGCCATGACGCTATTACCGCTCAAGCAAAAAACGACAGAGGCTGCCCCATCGAGATGAGACAGCCTCAGGAAGCGTCGGTCTTAACAGACGTATATTACTTCGCTACCCGCTCCAGCCACTTAACCATGGAGAGCATAACGAGCATGGACAATGCACATGCACAGGTAAATACAATCCATGTAGCAGAGATAGAAAGCGATTCGTACAGAATCATACCCACGAACAGGAGTGAGTTTCCTACAGCCGTAGCACACAGCCACAAGCCCTGCATAATACCTTGGAGATGGGGAGGTGCCACCTTAGAAACGAAGCTGATACCCATCGGACTGATAAAGAGTTCGGCAATCGTCAGAATCATGTAGGTCAATACCATCAACCAAGGAGAAACTTTCGTAAACTCTACCCCTGCATTACGCTCTTCGAAAGTAGGCAGTCCCATTGAACCGATAGCCATCACGACGAAAGCAAGTGCAGCGATAAACATACCGATCACAATTTTCTTAGGGGTGGAAGGCTCCATATTACGTTTCTTCAGAAAACCGAAGATGAAGAGCAGAAGTGGCGTAAGAGTTACTACGAAGAACGGGTTGATTGACTGGAACATTTCAGCTCCCACTATTGAAGTGAAACCAAGATCGAGTTTTACACTACTTAGGTCAATATAATCCTTAGCAAACTGAGTCAGCGATACTCCGTTTTGGTGGAAAGACATCCAGAAGAAAATAACGACACCGAAAACTGCGCAAAGAGCAATAATGCGTTGGCGGATCTCATCGGCTGCCATCTTGATTTCTTGCTTTTGATCTTTATGAGCCTCAGTTACGGCATTAGCTTTTTGATCAGCGGGATATTGATGCTTATTGATGATATAAATCAGGAAAGAAATTGCCATAAAGAATACGGCTGCAAGGAATGCATAGTGGAATCCTGTGCTGAATACTTGGATATATTTCAAGGCAAATTCTTGTAATCCTTCGGTTGCAACTGCAGTACCATTATTGGCAGCTTGAATCATTTCCATTACCTGAGCCTTGGCATTCTCGGGAAGAGTCCCATTTAGAATCTGGTGGCAACGTTCAGGCAAGTCAGCATTGTAAACGAAACCATTGTGTTGTACCCACCAGTTACGGATAGCTACAGCTACCAGTGGAGCAAATACGGCACCGACATTGATAAACATATAGAAGAGAGAAAAACCGGAATCACGCTTGTCACGATAGGTATCGTTGTCGTACATCCTTCCGACCAAGGCTTGAAGGTTGCCTTTGAACAAACCGTTACCGAAAGAAATGAATGCCAATGCCGCACAAGTGAAGATAAGCCATGGAGTCATGCCTGTTGCTTGTGTCGGAGTCGGGATACCAAGCATAACATAGCCGGCAGCCATCACGATAAGGCCTACAAGGATTGTACCCTTGTAGTTCTTCATAGAGTCGGCAATAATACCTCCCACGAGAGCCAATACATATACCGAAGCATAGAAGATTGAGTAAATCACTGAAGCTTCTTTGCCCGAAAGCCCGAATTTGGCCTGCAGGAAGAGTAGCAGGATTCCCATCATGATGTAAAATCCGAAGCGTTCTCCCATATTCGTGAGAGAAGCTGAGATTAACCCTTTAGGGTGATTCTTTAGCATAAGAAATCGTTTTAATGGTTGATTATTATTTGTTTTCGTTGATTTGACGGATGGCTCCCGTATTTTCATCGAATACGACACGGATAGCCGGACCCCTGTCGCGGAACATTTTGGGAGCTAAGGCCTGTCTACGGCCAAATTGTGTGACAGGAAGCTCTTCATCGAAGAGTACCTTGCGGTTGTGTTCCAATGTAATGCGAGCGGCTCCGGGCAGATTGTATACGATACCCTTGAGGCTCTTTTCATACTTGGCCGCCTCTTTTTCGTCCATTTCCGGAGCCTTGTCCGTGGTGCGAAGGCTGAAACTAACCGGTTCTCCCGAAAGATCGTCCGAATCGACTACCCCTCTGAGTGGAGAGAATCGAAAAAGGATTTGTCCTTTTATATCGTTTTTAGGTTCAATAGTCCATGAGCGTTCTTCCCATGCAATCTCTTCCTTTCCATAGAATAATTCCAGCAGAGCAGTTTCCTGTGCTTTCAGCTCTTGCGTCATCAGCTGCATAGCCGCTCCATCCTTGGGCATGTTCTCAGCCTGACCGGTCAGCAAATCCATCAGGCTCTCACGTATGCGGAATACTTGGGCGGCGGCGATTTCCGCTTGCTTTCCTTTCGTGCCTGCCACGGTATATTCCTGAGGTAATGCAGGACGTTTTTCTATGCCGGGCTGTATTCTCGGCAAACGGAAGAGAGTGTTCGGACATGGTGATGGCAGGTCTTGCCTGTCGGCATTGATACCGACTATGATACCTCTTTTGTTGAGGGTTACGAAGTCTGCCACCGTACCGGCACGGAACTCTACTATATATTTTTGATCGAAATCGGGTATTCCCACGGATTGGGCTATCACTCTACCCAAACGGTAACGGATGCTCGGTTCTCCGCCGGCCTCCTGTCCGAAGTACCTCTCGGCATAGAGATGGAGCGGCCCGGGCTTGTGGATAGTACGTTCTAATTGTGCCCGTACAACGATGCGTGTCTGTGGGAGGGCATAGACGATCCCTTCTCCATTGTAGCGGACAGGCTCATAGGAAGCGACGTTGGTTTGTGCCGAAACGACTCCTGTGCAAAGGAGCAAAGCAGGCAACAGTAGCTTGAAGAAAAAAGTCTGTGCGGACATTCTCAAAAACTTAGATTGCAAAGCTACACTATTTTTGCCGAATCTTAAACACCTTTTCACCCTTCACATATTCCTAAACAGATAGACCTGCGGATAAAATGGGCAGACCGTTGCACTTGATAATTGAATGTGCAGATTACAATTCCTTGCGCTTTCGGTTTTTCGCTATATTTGCCGGCCGATAGAGGTTTCTACGGGAAGCTTAATGTTGCGACCGAACAGTCTTTCGGACGAATAGAATTACTTTAATAAACGACTAAACGATAATAAATTATGAGTACTGAAATTACCTCCCACACGCGAGCCTCCCGGTCGGCATTGTCGCCCCGACAGACACATTCGACATCGCAGTATTTGAATAAAGGGGAGGCTGTATCAGACAAATAAAAAGGAACAGATCCTCTCCATAAAGCACTCAAAATAAAGAGACACGCGCCGAGTTCTATAAGTAAACTTGGCGCGTGTCTCTTTATTTATGGCCCTCGATAAGGGCCTTTTGGACTATCCGATTTATATACAAATGGCAATCAATCTATATATTAATCAAAAACGATTTATATATAAATCAGAAATGATCTATATACAAATCGAAAAACGGTTTATATATAAATCGCAAATCAACCTTCCACAAAGCGAATTGCAAGCGCCAAAAGGTCACTTTCTTCTCTCTTTCGTCTCAAAATCCGCTTCCTTTCGGATGCTTATTTGGAATGATTCTAAACTCAGCTTCGTTGTTGAAAACTTTTTTGGCACGTATATTTCATAGAGCAACGAAGACTTTCAGACATCCGAAAGAATGGATTTCTGATACCTTTATGGAAATTTCCGAGAGACTGATGGTTCTCTGTCGGCCGAGCAAGTCTTGCCAGACTTGAAGGTGTGTTGGCGGAATGTCCGGAATGTGCAGACCAAGAAAGGAACTCGAATTCAGAACTCCGTTCGAATACTTCTTGCAAAATTTACCTTAGTATTGCACTGATAGCCGGAATCCGCAGGATCTGCAAAATGCTTAATTACGGACAAAAAGTTTCTTTTTCCCTATCTTTGCGACCATCGGAAAACAAATAAAACAGGATTTGTGTATGGAAACTGTAGTCAGTGGTATCAGGCCGACCGGCAATCTGCATTTGGGCAATTATTTTGGTGCTATTCGGAGTTTTCTGGATATGCAGCATCGATATAATTGCTTTTTCTTTATTGCTGATTGGCATTCGCTGACCACACATCCGCATCCGGATAATATAGTCCGCAATGTGCGTACGATACTGGCTGAATATTTGGCTTGCGGGATCGATCCGGAGAAGGCTACAATCTATGTACAGAGTGATGTAAGAGAGGTGCTCGAGCTCTATCTCTATCTGAATATGAATGCATATTTGGGCGAGCTGGAGCGAACGACATCTTTCAAGGAAAAAGCCCGTAAGCAGCCGAACAATGTCAATGCCGGCCTGCTCACATATCCGACATTGATGGCAGCAGACATTCTGATCCATCGTGCCGTGAAAGTTCCTGTCGGAAAAGATCAGGAGCAAAACATGGAGATGGCACGCAAGTTTGCCCGCCGTTTCAATACGATCTATGAGGTGGACTTCTTCCCCGAACCCGAATCGTTCTCTCCGGGTGCAACAGCTTTGAAGGTGCCGGGCTTGGATGGATCCGGCAAGATGGGCAAGAGCGAAGGCAATGCCATCTATTTGGCCGATGATGCCAAAACGATTAGCAAGAAGGTAATGAAAGCCGTGACCGATGCCGGTCCCGAAGTGCCTAACAGCGTGAAGCCGGAGCCGGTGGAAAATCTTTTCTCCATGCTCCGCATCGTTTCCTCGGATGAGGTCTATCGCCATTTCGATGATCTCTATAATAATTGCTCTATTCGCTATGGCGATCTCAAGAAGCAGTTGGCGGCAGACATTGTCGCCTTTACCACTCCTATAAGGGAACGAATCTTGGAGATTCAGGCGGATGAAGCATTTTTGGACAGAGTGGTTCGAGAAGGAGCCGAACGCGCTCGTGAAAGTGCTGCACGAACCCTTGCCGAAGTACGCCACATCATCGGTTTTCGATAAGACCATGGCGGAGGCGTTGGAAAACCAACGATAACTATTTAGAACAAAACAAATATGGATATTCAGATTCAAGGGCAGCTTATTCAGATACTGCCACTCAATTCGGGAGTCGGCAAGGCTTCCGGAAAGGAATGGAAAAAACAAGAGTACATACTGGAAACGCTCGATCAATACCCTCGCAAAATACACTTCAGCGTGTGGGGAGATCGTATTGATCCTTCCTATCAAGTAGGTGATCAGGTTACGGTCTGGGTCGATATTGAAAGCCGTGAGTTCAACGGCCGTTGGTACACCGATGTGAAGGCTTGGCGCATGGAGCGCGGATATATCGGGCAGCAAGGTCAGCAGCAGTTGCCACAGGAAATGCCGGCCGCCGGTGCTCCGACTTTTCCAACGCAACAACCGAGCATGCCGTCTCAGCCGGCAACGGGTTGGGCTTCCAACGCCGATGCGGGGGATGATCTGCCTTTTTGATGAAGATCGTACTGCTCGTTGTAGGCAAGACCGACAGCAAACTAATGGCTCAGGCAACGGAGGAATACATTCGTCGGTTGAGCCATTATGTTTCTTTCGAAGTGGAGGTAATACCCGATGTCCGCCTGGGTAGCAAGCTTTCTTCCGAACAGCAAAAGGATGCCGAAGGTCGGGAGATACTCGCTCGTCTTCGGCCGTCGGACAGCACCGTATTGCTCGATGAGCGAGGCAGAGAGTATTCCAGCATGGAGTTTTCAGCCTTTTTGCAGAAGAAAATGCTGACCGGCACCCGTCGAATGGTCTTTGTCATAGGAGGCCCATATGGATTTAGCCCTGCAGTACAGGAGGCTGTAGCCGATAGAATATCGCTCAGCCGAATGACTTTCTCTCATCAGATGATCCGCCTCTTCTTCACCGAACAGGTGTATCGTGCCATGACTATTCTCAACCATGAGCCCTATCATCATGAATAGACCTGCCACTACTTCGAGTCTGTCTCTTCCCCATTCTCATGAAAAGAGAATCCGATTTGTTATGAAGTATCTTTCTCTTATTCTTATCAGTATGGCTTCTTTTAGTTTTTCTCTTAGTGCCGGTAGTTGCTCTCCTTCGGCAAAGCATAATGACAGTATTCCCGAGACGAAGACAATATACTTTGCCGGTGGGTGCTTCTGGGGTACCGAGCATTTCTTCAAACAAGTGCGTGGTGTCGTGGCTACCGAAGTCGGGTATGCCAACGGCAATGTCGAGGATCCTTCGTATGAAGAGGTCTGTTCCCAAACCACAGGATTTGCCGAGACGGTAAGAGTCGAATATGATCCGAGTGAGGTATCGCTCTCTCTGCTGCTCGATCTTTTCTTCAAGACCATAGATCCTACAATCCTCAATAGACAGGGGAACGATGTCGGCTCTCAGTATAGAACGGGTATCTATTACACGGATCAAGAAGATCTCTCTCTCATTTCGTCCGCACTAAGTGCATTGGCTACGAAATACGATCAACCCATTGTTGTCGAGAATGAGCCGCTCAAGAACTTCTATCCTGCGGAAAACTATCATCAAGACTATTTGGATCATAACCCTCGCGGTTATTGTCATATCGATCCTTCTTTATTCGAATTGGCGAGGAAAGCCAATCCGGCCAGATTCTACAAGAAGGCCGATGATGCAGAGCTTCGTGCCCGGCTTACACCCGAGCAGTATGCCGTCACACGCAACAATGCCACCGAACCGGCTTTTGATAACGAGTATTGGAATGAATTTCGAGAAGGTATTTATGTCGATGTTACTACAGGTGAACCGCTATTTCTTTCTACTGATAAGTTCGACTCCGGCTGTGGATGGCCGAGTTTCAGCAAGCCGATAGGGAAAGAGCTGATTTCCGAGCGTATCGATCGTTCTTTCGGAATGACTCGTACAGAAGTGCGTAGTACGACCGGCGATGCCCATTTGGGACACTTGTTCAATGACGGGCCACTGGAGAAAGGCGGACTCCGTTATTGCATCAATAGTGCCTCCCTTCGGTTTATTCCCAAAGAGGATATGAAGAAAGAAGGCTATGGCAGTCTTCTTCCTCTTTTGAACAAACGATGAGGATGCTCTTGTAGCATATAATGATTCCCAATCGTCTCAGATAAGACTAACTTCCAATGGCATATCTCGGAACCAAAGCCAAGTGGCTGTTACTACTCTCCTCCATCGTGCTTCTTGCAATAGTCGGAGTCTGGATTTTTCAATATTCCGGTTATGGGGAGCGATTCGAAATTGTCGACGAATTGGGTGGCAATATCTTTCCGTCCGCCATACTGTCGGTGGCCACGACCGATGCCGAAGTAATCAAACCGGTCGAAGGCTTGTATGTGGGCAATCCGAAGTCCGTTATCAGTATTCGCCTGAAAACGCGAAGGGCCAATAGCCGTGTGCGTGTGGAAGTAGCCGAAACGCCTTTTTTCTCCCAGTCCGTTTCCGAATTCGTCTTGGATAAGTCAGGCTCTACCTATACCATATACCCGGACATTATATGGAAGTACGAAGCTCTTCGGAACAACAACCAAGCCGGACCGGTCAGTGTGGCTATAAAAGTGGAGATAAATGGTGCGAACTGGGGACAACAAGTGCGGACATTCTCTGTCAGAAGTCTCAACGAGTGTCTGTTGGGTTATATGAGTGGAGGGCGGGTATTCTGCGAAACGGGGATCTTCTTTGCCGCCTACGTCAATGAAGAGAATCCTAAAATCGACAAGCTGCTTCGTGAAGCACTCAACACGCGTATCGTCAATCGCTTCTCAGGTTACCAAAGTGCCCAGAATCCTGTGGACAGACAAGTGTATGCTCTTTGGAATATATTGCAGAAAAGACAGTTCCGCTACAGCTCGGTAGCCAATTCCAGCTTGTCCAGCAATGTCGTTCTCTCCCAGCGTGTGCGCACCTTCGATGATGCTTTGGAGTCCTCTCAGATCAACTGCGTAGATGGCAGCGTGCTCTTTGCATCCCTGCTGCGGGCTATCAATATCGAACCTATCCTCGTTCGGATGCCCGGCCATATGTTCGTCGGTTATTACACGGATATATCCAAAAAAGAAAAAACATTCCTGGAGACAACGATGATCGGTGATGTCGATTTGGACGACTTTTTCCCTGATGAGCAGTTGGATTCGACGATGATAGGCAAATCCCAAAATCAGATGTCCAAGCTGACTTTCGAGAAGTCGAAAGAATATGCCAACAAGAAATATCAGGAAAACGAAGCTGACATTCACTCCGGCAAGTCGGGTTATATGTTCTTGGAAATATCCAAAGACGTGCGAAGGCGAATCCAATCCATCGGCAAGTAGCATCGCTTTTGCCGCATCGTCCTTTTGAAATAAGAATACGCCGGATTGCTATGTGGCTTACGGCTATGCAGGCTCTCAGTACAACCTTTCTGGCATAAAAAAGTGTGCCGAAAACGCTGCTGAAGCGATTTTCGACACACCCTCATTTCTTATGCTTATATGAAAAGCCGCACTGCGGATAGCGTAAACTCCGAAAGACAAGATTTGAGGATTCCACCACCTTTGTAATCCGCTGTGCAAAGCAACCCGAAGGTGCGGCCCGCCATCAGCGATGAAATTGTCCTCGGAATAGTTGTTATGATGAGTTTCCCCGATCTAACAGTGCGGCTTATTCCTCGTCTTCTCTGTATTGCAAAGTTAGCAACATTGTTTAGATTTGCAATTCTTTGTTTCATCGATTTTGGGTATGGTTACACTTTCGGATCCTAATCGGCGTTCTCGACGTATCAAACGTATTACGATAGTCGGTTGCTTAGGTAATCTGCTTTTGACGATCGGGAAGTTTTTCTCCGGTTTTGTCGGGCATAGCGGAGCCATGATTGCCGATGCGGTACACTCGTTGTCTGATCTGCTGACCGATTTCGTGGTTTTCATTTTTATCTCCATTTCGGGAAAACCATCCGATAAGAACCACGATTACGGACATGGTAAGTTCGAGACCCTCGCCACTGCGATCATTGCTGTTACGCTGATCATCATCGGAGCTATGCTCTGCTCCGATGGTCTGACCAAGGTATATCGCTATCTCCGCTTTGGGGACGAATTGGCTCGTCCCGGATTGATAGCCTTGCTTATGGCCTTTGTCTCCATTGTGGCCAAAGAATGGCTGTTCCGCATAACGCGGTGTGTCGGAAAAGAGGAAAATAGTCGTTCAGTCATAGCCAATGCCTGGCACCACCGTAGTGACGCTTATACCTCTGTGGCTACTTTCATCGGGATTGGCTGTGCTTTTCTTTTGGGGCGCGGTTGGATGATCCTCGAACCGCTATCGGCTGCTGTAGTAAGTGTCTTTATCATCAAGGTAGGTTTTCAAATGGCAGTTCCGGCTTTCCGCGATCTGCTCGAACAGAGCTTGCCGGATGATATTGAAGAAGAGATAGAAAAAATCATTTGTTCGGAATCGATGGTAAAAGGTGTTCGTCGGATCCGCACTCGCAATATCGGTAATTACTATGCTGTCGAAGCCGATATTTTGATGGATGGAGGCCTCTCTGTGGCACTATCTCATGCTGCTACGCAGAGGGTTGAGAAGCTGCTGCGTGGACGATACGGCCAACCCACACATATAGTCATCCACGTCGAGCCGTTTTCATGATATATGTCTCTTGACCATAACCTTTCAAATTCTGTAAGCTTTATGACGACTGAAATCAAATTGGAAGAAATGCGTTTTTATGCCCGACACGGTGTGCTTGAGCAAGAGCGACAAGTGGGGAACCGGTTTGTAGTCAATCTCTCCTTGTCCGTGGATGTCACACAAGCGGTTATTTCAGATGCCATCGAAGACACCATCCACTACGGACACGTTTACGAAGCCGTCAAAGAAGAGATCTTACAGCCCTCGAATCTTATCGAGCATGTCGCCGGACGAATTTTGCAAAGAATCCGACACGACTTTCCGCAGGTGAACGAAGTCACGGTAAGCCTGAGTAAGCTCAATCCCCCCATTGGTGCGGACATACGATCGGCTACGATCGTCCTGCGAGGGTAGCCCATCCTCTTTTATATCAAGGCCCGAAAGGAAGAAAATCGGTGACGTGTAACGTTCGCCGATCGAGCCGTCATTTTACTTCCAAAACGGCTATGAGGCTTTCATAAATATCAGCCGGTGTCTTGGCATAGAGAAAGACGGTATATCTGTTCTCCGTCTCATAATGATTGCCCTCGGTCAGGGCTGTCTGAGTGAGCAGATTGTCATCCTCCGTTTGAAGAATGTAGAGGTAATTGAAGTATCCCTGTTTCATCATGAGGGTACGAGTGTACATCTGCTCCGAAGCATCATAGAAAAGCTCGCGTTCGCTCATCGGGAGAAAATCGAAAGCCTCTCCGGACAAAAGGACCGGCCCCGGCAACTTTTCACTCTCGAAAGAGAAGATAACCTCATAATAGTCTCCTTCGGTAGCACTATTCGCACCATCGGTAGTACGAATGATACGTCTCCCGAAATTGTTTTGTTCGAACTGATAGGGTAATCCGGCTCTGTTTTTGTCGGGATACAACTCCATCACATAGTGCCCGTTGCGTGAGTAAGATCGGTACACCCCCATACCATTATAACTATCGCTGAGCATCTCTGCCTTCCTGTAAACATTGGTTGCCGGAAATAAAGCTCCGGCATGCTGATCATATACAATGGTATTACCTGCAATACTCGAAGGTCCGGAGAGCGAACGCATCTCGGACTCGCGCCCGTTTTGTCCAACGACAAGGGTAAGCTCCTCCGAGGGGGACAGGATTCGTAAGCCCTTCAGATCTACCTCAACATTGACTTGCTGGTGACGACCGTGTATATCTTCATAAGTAACGGACGTTTGCGAACCCTTGAGGGAAGCCAACGGAGCCACCACACGAAAGGCAATCGTAAGAAGCGTTTCGTCCGGATCATAAACGTCGAATACGGTCATGAGATAATTCCCCGAGAGCTTGGGGGTGCAATTCGCATTGGGCAAAGACAGCTCGTAATGAACATAGTTGACCAAAGTAGCTCTACTAACGGCCGGCGGATCGAATTCGTTCTCCAGAAAGCCGGAAACAGCTTCAGCCGGAGAAACCGGACTCGCCTGCCAATCGTGACCACAGTGCTGCAGTCTGTATCCCAGTGTCATACTCTCATCGCCCATAAGATCAAAACTGATCCGGAGTCCTTCCCCACTATTTATATGGTAGTAGGGATATAGCCTCAACTGCTCTGTGCCAGTAGGAGTAACAAGAAGCGACTGCACTCGCGAATCAAAAGCTCGGGTCTGGCCGACAGACGGCAACGACCATAAGAGGGGAAGAAATAGAAAAAAATGAGACAGACGAAAAGAAAACTGCTTCATACCTTATAATGCTAAGTCAAACAAAGATAAGGTTTTCCCCCCTTGTTTGGGAAGCTCAGAGACTCAATAGCAGATCGACGACCTCGACTCCCTTGTCGTATTTGAAGCATCATTCCTTATAATAGAAAGATACCCGTGATTGTAATTTCCAATAGTAAGAGCAACACAGACTACAGAAAAATCCCCGAAGAGGCCGGCCTCTTCGACAGAGGGCTATCGCATTTGAAAGATTGTACTCCGTATCCTTGGTCTCTTTCTTCTACAATTAGAATCTCCAACACATTAATTCGTGCTTATTCCGGACGGAGCATCATCAGGCTATATGTGTGTTAATACTTCAAATGCGATTGCCCTGATGAGAAAGAACTGACTGCATGCGGATCGGCATGCAGCTGTAGCATACAACCGTAGGACTATTGCGCTCTTACGGAGTCGGGTCGTGTGAGAGAATCGATGCCGATGCGGGCTTCTCCGGCTCTCTTAGTACGAAGTCGCCGGCCATCGAAATCATACTTGAAGATAAGGCCAAGGCCTTGCGTCGTCAGGGACTGACGCAGATATTGATAGAGGTTGTTATAGTGGTTGTAGGCTTTAATACGAATGGAGCCGGACGGATTGATTTTATATTCGGCATCAAATTCGCCCACATAGGTATTCTGTAGATTAGGATTGTCCCGATAGCCCACATTCCCGTTGATAAGGAGACGGTTATTCAGCAAACGACTACTCAGGAGCAGTTCTATATCGGTGTCCTGAAAAGAGGTGTTGGTCGTCTTGATGCTCGTTCCTATCTGCACTTTGTCACTAAGGCTTCCGAGCATATTGGTGAGCTGCTGCGACAGAGTGGTGGTGGCCACTGCCGTCCAGTTGTCTGTACCGCTTCCCGAATTATAGACATTCTCCGGCGTATAAAACTTTCCTAAGACAAGAAGATAAACGATCTGCTTCGTCATCGAATCTTCGCTGTGGATGAGACTGCGAACCCGACGCTCCAATTCGCTGTCGGAGTTGGGTAGCTTAATGTCGAAGCTGACAGCAGGCTGCAACATGGCACCATTGATCTGAAGCAGGCAATTCACCGGAATGGTAGTCCGTCTGACGTCGCTCACGAGAGACTCGTCCAAGTCGTTCAGATTGGCTGTCAGATTGTATTCGGCCGTTACATTCAGAGTTGCGTGCATCGGATTGCCGGCAAAATTCACACTACTGCCTTCTTTGATGCTGAAACGTTTTTGGACAATCTGCCGGAGGTTGAAATTATAAGTGCCCGACAACAGTTCCAGCCCTCCGAATACATTCAGATCCCCCAATGTATGGTAATCGATACGCAAATCTCCACCAGCTGATCCGCGTAAGCCATCACCGGTCTGCGGATCCAGTATCAAATCCACCTCTGCATCCGGTGTCACGCCTACATTCATGACCAGATGGAAATCCGTCTCCGGATCTCCTCCCGTAGCAGGTAGAGGTAGAGAAGGACGATCCGGCGAAGTTTCTTGTCTCGCTCGCTCACGGCTGCTTTTCGGATCTACGAATCGCAAGAAACGATACTCTTCCGCTGTCGTAGGCTGCGTAAAGTTCAGCACGATATGGGTTCCTTTTTCGGAAATCAGATTGACGTCGCATCTCATCCCCCCGGGCACATCGCGCAAATATGCAGCACCCGACACATAAACCTGGCCATGTATATTGGGGTTGTCCCGCTCCGGCACGTTATAAGCAAGTATATTACGAGCTTCACTGACTTTCAGATCCACTTTGATGTCATCGAAAGCGCGATGCGAGATATGTGCATTGAGTCGGGCCGTATGCCCGTCCGGATCGCTCACCAGCATATTCTCGAAGCGCATCCGAGTAGGAGTGAATACGGCTTTCTGCCCATCGCATTCATACTCCGTATTCAAAGCCTTGACTCCGAAAGTCACATGCTCGGCCATAACCTCCCCTTCTATGGTCAGATCGCTAAAATCGCCGAAGAGTCGCATGTTGCCCGAAGCATGTCCCTCCAGCTTATGACAGAACTCCGACAAGAAAGGTCCGATGAAGGCCACATCGGCATGCTTGGCATCGAATCGCAGATCCAGACCGGCGTGGGGATTGAATGGGCGGATATACCCCCAAGCTGACGTACTCGTACCATCGGGATTGTGTACCGATGCATCCAAAAGGATCCTCTGCGTAGATTTCTCCCAAGAGCCGAAAGCCGATATGGGGCCCACGTCTATACCGTTGACAGTGAAGCTCTCGCCTGTAATGCGTGCCTGCATGAACTGCCGGTCTGCGATGTCGCTCAAGACAGCCTCTCCCGTCATTTCCACATCGAGCATGTCGAAGTCCACTCCGGCCAAATCCAATATGTACTTCAGACTGATATGATCCACACGCACACGAAGCGAGTCGGAGGGCGAACTGCTGAGTACTCCCTCTGCTTCAATAGCCTTGCCTTCACTCTTGATAGAGAGGTCGCTGATCACAACCCTTTCAGGAGCCAACATAGCCTCGGCCGAGGCTATCTGCCACTCATACCGTCCGATGCGTGCCGTAGAGCGATCGAGACGAATATGAGTATTCAGCGATGAGTCCTCGTCCCGATGGAAGTTTGTGAGCAGCGATATAAATCCGTTTTTCGCTCCTCGCTTGTCCTGTCCCATATCCAGTCGGGTACGGATGCTGTCGTTTGCCACTGATGCTTTCAGGTTGAGGTCTCGTGTCGTGGCATCGCCATTCACATACAAGTCGGACCGACAGATGAGTTCGGCCTTCCCGGTGGATGAGTTCAAGGTCACCTCCGTATCCCGTAGCTCTTTGTTCATAATCATGAGCCTGTCGGTACGAATGTGCAGATCGAGGCTTCGAAGCAATTCGGAATAGCCTGCCCTGATCCTGATAGAATCCGCTTCGGCCAAAGGCAACCGGAAGAAGCTGCACACTTCCTTGGGCAAAGAGCCGTCCAACGCCAAACGCAGACGGACATCCTCAGTCGGCACTCTTGCCTGCAACCTACGGGTCGCAAGTGCAGGAAGATGTGCGCCAACCACTTCTTCGAGCATCGAAGGCAGCTTGGATAATGCGAACTCACCATCCAGTGCTCCCTCAAGGAAAGGGGAACTGAGGGTAATGGAGCTATGTCGCTCTACCCTTGCCATAGCCAGTTTCACATTGTGCAGATGCAGTTCTTTGTCGGAGGTTTGCCAGTCCAGGGTATCTATTCGTATCGTTCCTGTCAGATCGTCAATACGACTCCCGACCAATTCTCCGGAAGAAACCAGAAGAGCATCGGCCGATGGCAGTCCGAAGCCGGGCAAAAGTCGATCGGGACGAAGTTTGTGTGCTGTCAGATTCCATTCGAACCGGGAAGAACTCGAAGAGAAAGGCAGCCCCTCTCCGGCAGAGGATAGCCGAATATGGCCATTGGGGTCGTTCATATTCAGGATGCCTGACCACTGCCCCTTGTCGGCCTGTAAGTCGATCGTCAGATCCTCATAGGTATAGCCTCGGAAAGTCAGGTGCGACACGCGTCCCTCCACACTTCCCGAGAGGAGATTGCCGGCAGCCAGTCGGGCCTTCATCTTCAGGTCGAACGCCACATGTTCAGGCCAATCGTGCCGGTCTGCCATGAGCTTGGGTTCCAGTCTTTCGGTAGTCGCATGAGCATCTACATCGGCAAGTCGCCAGAGAGAATCGAGGCTGATGCTGCCTTGTATGGTCAAAGCTCCGGCATCCGTCTCCACACGAGTTTTCAGGCGCAGATCGTCCAGCCGGCCGTTAGCGGCTGCCATAATATCGATAGCACCCAAGTGGCGCATTTGAGTGGAGAGCTTATCAGGGAAAAGACGTTCTGCCAGCATGTAGGCCCGGACTCCGAGCTTAAGCTCATCCAACCGGAGTCTGACATGCATCCGTTCCTTTTTTCCTATTTCTGCCAACCCTATGCCTGCCTGCAAGGTCAGTTCATCGCCATAGTTCATACTGATTTCAGGCAGAACCGCTTCGCCGGAAGCGACTGTCAGCTCGGGCACAGAAAGATTCAATATATCATCCATCGTATCGAGTGCCGGGAGCAAACCTTTCAGGTCGGAGGGACGGATCCGTCCGCCCAAGTCCGTCACCCTTATGGCAGGCAAGGCAGAGCTTTCGGGCGAGAGAATACAGTATCCGGAGACCATACCGATGTGACTATTCGGCAAAGAGATATGAAGACGAGCCACTCCCAAAGTGTCGCCACGAAGACTGACATCGGCATGCAGTTCTTTGAGATCGAGACCGGTATTTTTTTCGAGAAAAGAAAGATGGCGCAGCTGAGCTTTCAGTCCCGTACTGTCCGCTTGGAAAAGACGTACCTTGGCATTCAAGTCGAGCAATCCCAATGTGTCGGATTGGGCCTTGTACAATCCCGAAGCAGAGAGCCGGCAGTTCCTGAGCAAGATGGTATTGATATTGAGTCGTAGCCGGCTCGGCTCTTCCGGATTCTTACTTTTCAGAGCATCCAGAAGGAACTGAATGTTCAGAGCCGTATCGGGACGCGAACGATATACATCGAGTTCGCCTTTGAACAGACGAGCAGAGGAGAAGCTCAGACGGCCTTTCAAAAGAGGGAGCAGATCCAGCCCCCCGGTCAAACGTTCGGCTGACACCGCAGGACGACGGGCACGATCGAAGATGACAATATCGTCGATCTCCATTTGTCGCCACCAGCCAATGCTGATGTGCCCGATGCGGACATGCGTTCCGAGTGCTTTGGATAGCTCGGTCTGCACACGTCCGGCGACGGAACGCTTCACTGACGGAATTTGCAAAATCAGATTGGGAAGGATCAACAGGCAAAAAGCAACAGTCAGCACGGCCACGACGATCCATTTGGAGCGACGCATAGCCTTGCGATAACGACGGATAAACCGGATGAGACCGGCTGACAGTTTTTTCCTTTGACTCACGCAGACAACTTTACTTTCAAGTGGCAAAGATACTTACATTCCTTAGCTTAAAAGTCGAAAAAGAGATCCGCCGAAGCTCCCCCAAAAGAGGAATCCTGTAAAAACCGAAAATCTGTAATATACTGTATGAAAAGTCTAACAAAATCCCTATCGGTACTCCCGATAAAGAAAACACGAGCGGCAAGACACAAAAAAACGGAACCGAAAAATCCGAAATAGTCGTTCGGCGATCAAAAAATTCTCGCTCGTCTTTTTTTCGCTTTTGGTTCGAGATTTGGAAAAAAGACAAACCGCAAATCTGAAATCATGGCGCGAGTTTTTCCCGATTTTTCGTTCGCTTTTTGTCTGTTGCGACTACTCTATCAGCAGCCGATAACAGATTTTATCACAAATGGGTATTCGGAGTTTTGTATCGAACGAAGGGGCTGATCTTCTTTCGCTGTTCCTCTTAGAAGGGATAGCCGACAGCCAAATGGAAACCGATGGCATCCTTAAAGCGTGGGATATTGTAGTAACCTTTCTTACCCGTATTGTAAGGAAGGTGGAGACCGAAGCCGACATCGACACGAACCACGAGAAATGCCAGATCGTAGCGAAGGCCGACACCGGTGCCGAGAGCGATGCTATTCAGGAAATTGCTCACCGATCCCACTTCGGACAGAGCACCGCCCGGACGGGAAGGGTCCTCCCTCAAGAGCCAAACGTTGCCCGCATCGAGGAAAACGGCTGCGTGGAGATCCCCGAAAAGCTTGCCTCTATATTCCACGTTGGCTTCGAGTTTGAATTCGCCCACCTGATCCAAATAGGAATACTGATTGTCGGAATCCGGATTGAACCGTCCGGGGCCGATGCTACGGACGGTGAAAGCTCTGATACTATTGGCACCGCCTACATAGAACTGCTCGCTATAGGGTGCCACTCGCATATTGCCATAGCTATATATCACGCCTGTTCCGAAACGGGTTGCCAGTGACTGATTGCGGTCTATGGTATAGGAATAGCGCAGTTCTCCCGTGGCTTTGATGAACTGAGAGAAGGGAACGCCGACGAAATTCTTGGTGTCGCTGTACTTCTTGCCGGCTGCCAGATAGATCAGATTCAGGAGATTGCCTGCCTCGGATAGTCCGAATTGCATCCAAAGATGATGAGGACTTTTCTCTGAAACGGATTTGTTGAACGTATAGATATACCCCATTTGAGCAAGGAACTGACTCTGAAGGCTGAGCAGCAGGGGCGGATTGTTCGCCGTAATGGCCTGGAAAGTTTCTGTCTGATGCCCCAGGAGGTTGTAGTTGAGCTTGAGCGGGAAAATAGCATGCCGGTGTTCCTTGGAGGGCTGAAATTCGTAGGTGGTCGAAAAGCCGAAAGAGTACATGCTAAAGTAGTGTGCCCTGTTCAGCGCGGTGGCAGAAGCCTGAAAAGTCGTAGTCGTGGGGTAGTAATAGTATTTGTCCAGCAGACCGGGAAATACAATCGAGGGAAACGAGAGGTTCACGGCCGTATTCATGTTGTACGAATTTATATCGATCAGCCGATTGCTGTTATTTTCGGGACGATTGCCGGTCTCCCACTCATACGATCCACCGATATTCCAAGAAAGATTTTCTCCTCCGCCGAATACATTGCGCCGAGCAAGAGCAAAATTCAGTCCGGGACCGATGAAGTCATTGCTCTTGCTCGTGAACAAGGTCTCTAATGATGCATCCCAAGGTTTGTCGAGGGTGGTTAGCAGTCGCACATCCAAAAGGCCGGAAATGGAATCGCGTTGCAAAAAATTGAGATCGATAACGGAGAAGGCTCCCAAACGAGCCAAGGATTTGCGTGTCGTCTCATCGTCTTTCTGCCGATACAGATTGCCGGGGAAGAAACGAAAGCGTTTGGCCAAAATCTTGGGGCGAACCGGCATTTTACGATAGTAAAGGACTTTCATATCCTCCACTTCGAGCGAGTCTGTCGGGCTTTCTCCGTTCATTCCGAGCAGGACTGCAGTCCGTTTCCCTATCCTCCACGGGCGCATGGCTTGGGGTGGAGTATCTTCCGAGAGCTTGGCTCGCAGGCATACGGCACCTCTTACGAGGAGGGTATCGGCTTCGTAGATAATATCCTGTGGGCGGAAGTAGTAGTAACCATTGTCTCTCAGCAGGGCACTGATGGTCTGACGCTCTTCGTGCAGCTTTGCCAAATTGAACTGGTCTCCTTTCCTGATCAAAGACGGAGTCTGCCTGTAAGCCAGAATGCTGTCGGGGAAAGTGCTGATCGGTAAGGGAATGATGCTGTCGTAATGATAAGGAGAGGCCATATCCACCGTATAGGAGACTTTGGCCTTGAGCGAGTCCTTTTTCAGAGTGGTCACACTGCTTTTTACTTTAGCGTCGAAGTACCCGTGTTCGCGGAGGATGTTCGTCGCCACCTTAGCCCGACTATCGGATTTGACCTGACTGGTGAAAACCGGCTTGGCGGCAAACTTGTCGAATATCCATTTCGAAATGACAGTGGAATCCCCCACGAAGCTGTTGTATAGCCATAGCCCGAATGGTATCTTGGGTAAGGAGGCACTCGCACTGCCGAAAATAGCTCCATTGGGTGTGACTTTCAGTGTACTCTCCACTTCGGTCAGAGCCTGTTGGCCAGCGTGGCTCTTGTCCTGCCGGAGTATCTGTGTCTTGCCCATTCCGATATACAGCTGTTCGCCTTCCGGCAGGTTCTTCGTGGTGGAGCAGGCACCTGTCAGTAGGACAAAAAGGATGGGGAGGAATACTTGCCGTAATACTTTCATCGGATTCTTATCGCTTTGTCGGAATGATATCCGTCTGCACGGATACCGGCTCCTCTTCGGGTTTGAGAGCTTCTGCTTTCGGCACTATGGTTTTCGTCTCTTTCTTCTTGCCGAAACGGAACAGATCGGACAAGCGCGCCAGCTTTCGGCTGATCACATAGCCGATACCGGTCTCCGTTATCTCTCCTTCGAGCAGATTTTCATTGTTCTTCTTGTGGAAGAGTTTGAGGTGCTGTGCTCCTGATTTGTCCAGACGGTACTCCACGGATACGTTGTCCACCAATGTCCTTTCCTTATTGGTCGGCACATTGGAGCCGGAAGCGACAGATCCTCCGATCACGACACGGATCCTGTTGTCATAGAACTGTTTGCTGAAGCTGTACGTGAAGTCCGTATATGTACCGCCGCCATCGGTGCCATCGTGACTTTCCATACCGATGTTCAGTCCGGAGCCATCGAATACCTTGCCCAAAGCACTGTTGATCATTCCCTGAGCATAGCTGCTGAGTGCATTGTCAAAGTTGAACCCACTCGATTGCGAAGCCAAATAAGAGCCTGTTGCCAAGAGTCCGATGGCCTGCTTGGAACGCTCTTCCGGCCCCATACTTCGCAGTTGGGTTTGGATAGAGAAGTCCTCCGGTGCTTCGACATCAAACACCAAATCCATATTCTTGAGCGTTTCTTTGACGATGATACCAACATCGAAATTCACCTTTCTCGACGTCTTGCTACCGCTCTCCATCACATCGGCACGTACTCGCTGCACTGCTTTGAAGTTGACGTAAGGCTCTTGTGCATTGCCGCTCCACTGTACGTAGCTCGATGGGTCGATAGTGAAGACCTGCTTACCCACGACGGGGAGCGTATAGCGCATGGTGCCGCCACCACTCATACTGTACCGTCCGGTCAAACTCATTTCCCCGTAAGCCGGCATAGTGAAAGTCATGTCTCCTCCTCCTTGCAACTCCAGATAGTCTTGATGTCCGGCCGAGAGATCGACACCCAACTGTACAACCGGATCAATATGAATCCGAACAAGCATATTCATCCCACCGAAGGATGCTCTTTCCTTTTCCATCTCAGCCTGCGATCGGATCATGATCGTATCGGAAAAGTCCATGAAATTCACCACATCGCCCATCCGACTTTCCGTTTCCAGATCTGCACCAGTATACACATACGTGCATGAAGTGCCACCGTGAATATCCAGAGAGCCCGAAATCGCAAGTGCTTGCAGAGGACCGCGAAGGGAAAGATCGGTGGAGGCAATCAGTTTGCCATACAGCAAGTCGCCCTGATTTCTTTTGCTGTCCAACACGGTCATCTCATCTGCCAGCATCTTCAGATTGGCTGTCATGGCTCTGGCTCCTGTCAGGATTACTTCTCCATTAAGATTAAGACCGTCTTGCGCCTTTTCTTGAGCGCGTATCTGATAATTGTCGAAAACCAATTTGTGACGATCGAAGACCAGTGGCTTGTCCGAAAAATAGAATGTATTGCCGATCATCGGCGAATAGACCGATGCATCCCGCATATTCAGTTGACCATCGATCAGAGGGCTATCCGTTTTACCGGCGATAGCAAGTTTTCCCTCGATGAAACCGGAGAGGGAAGCTCTTTCCGCTCCGATAAATGGATTGGCGATGGCGAGCGGGAATCCGTTAAGGATGGCAGCCATATCGAGATTGTTTCCACGGATACCTCCATGGTAGATGCCATCGAGATTGAGGGCAGCATTTCCATTGTAGCTTATCTCTGCTGTCACGTAGTGCGAATGATCGTTACGGGGTTCATAGAACAGAGAGGATGCAATGTTGCCGATAGACTTGCCTTCAAATTCGAACTCATTGACAGAGAGATCTCCGGTAATCGTAGTGATACCGTTCTCTCCCCCCGTACGGGATAGTCGTGCATAAGCGAAAAATCTGCCGGCTATATTAGGAAGAGGAGACATCCGGACGTATTGTTGCAGCCGCAGGTTGCGGATATTCAGGCCTATCTCTTCCAAATCAGGAATGGTATCATTGGTCTGCACGGACAAGTATTGCCCGTCCTCGCTGCTTAGTTCAAGTGAGGCAGACAGACGTTTGTCCTCGTTTCGATAGAAGATACGATTGTCCTTGCTGGCAATAAAACGATTATAGGCCAACACGACGGGCTCCGATTCGATGAAGTTGAGTCCGTAGCCGCTTTCGTCCCAGAATCCGTGAATGCCAATGCGGTAGGCATCCTGTTTTGCTCCATCGGCCAAATTCAGGCGCAGATTCAACCCCTGGAGGGTAGCATCCGCCACCACTTTGCCATACATGGCCGGTTGACGACGGAAACGATTCTTATCCATGGTCAGTGTGAGTCGGATCATGCGATCATACTTGTTCAAAATCGAATCCGCCAACTCTGCCGAATTGGCTGAATCCGGCGCGAACATACCGTATTGTGAGAGCGTAGCAATGTCCAGATGTAAACGATCGACGCGGAGCGTATCGCGCTGCAAACCCTGCAAATCCATATACCCCTCCACCCCGTTTTCGGGCGAAACTGTCAGCTTGCCACGGATGGAATTGTATTTCATACCGTTTACTTCCATCAAGTCGTGGAGCGGATTGTACCGATCGGCTTGCAAGGTAAAAGTCACATGAGGCAGCTCTTGAAAAATCGAAGAGAGTCGTAGACGCTGAATAGAGTCGTTGCGGAATGTCTCTATCTTCTTCCCGAGAGATTGGGACACGACCGTAACGGCATCTATGCCTTCTCCCACTCTGAGAGCCATCTTCAAGTCGCCCGACACGAGATCCAGACGGATGCTATCGGGATCGGTATCGGCTAATATATCTACTCGCTCCGGTATTACTTTATAGCGTTCGAGCTGCATGTAACAATCGTGTACCGAGGCTTCGAACCGATGTGTCTGAGCCAAATCGCTTTTCACATGACCCTCAAGGACAAAAGCTGCCGCAAAAGTGGTGTCTGCAAAGCCCAATGCATTGAAATCCGCCGAATCCATCCGCACCATCACAGAGCCGTCCAGTTTGTTTTTGCCAAGGAGGGCATCCAATTGCATACTCCCGTTCAGGAAGGAGTTGGTGCTATTGAATGAAGCGAAGAGCACTCCTTCGTTCAATGCCGCATCGAAAGTGATACTGTCCAAATCTCGTTCTTTCCAACGGATGTGTTTGACCGATGTGTGTATGGTGGAGACAGTACGTTTATTGAAAAGATCGAATCCACGCCCTTCGGCATGAAGCACTGCCTGCATGGAACCGATACTATCCTTCGGCATGAAGGCACTGAAATTCAGACCGTCCACCTGCATATCGAGCCGATACTTATCCGTACCCATCAGATAGTCGCCATCGATACGGACGCTGCCGGAACGCTCTGTCAGCTTTACTTGACCGCTGTACACTCCTCGTCTGATCTTCAGCTCGGCAGCGACAGTCATGCCCGCCGGAATAGCGAAGCGTTCGTAAAGAGCCTTGTCGTAAAACGCCAAAAGGCCTGATGCATCCTGATGAAAACCCATGTTCAGCACAAAGTTGCCGGCGCGATTGCGATCGTCAAGCAACTTCGTAAACACTCCATGTCCATCCATATCGGCCATTCCGTCCCAGAACAAGGACATATGCTCTACTTCCAATTCATCGAGTGTGCCTGTGCATTGTATCACTATATCCACCGGAGTCCGGGGATAACGCACTAACCTGCGTGAGGGTAGTTGGAAATTATCGCCGGCCAAATAGTTTACATCCTCCAATCCGATCGAAGCATCCATAGAGAGATTGATCATGGCTGTCGGATCTTTTTCGAAGATACTCCATGGTAGTCGGACCTCTCCGTTGATATGGCTGTGGCCGGTGGCAAGGGAAAGGTCTGTCAGAAGGAAACCGAAACGATCCATCCTATACCTCCCGGACAACCGCTGTAGTTCGAACCGATCACGCTCCCGTAGGGATCCGTTGACCAACTGAAGCTCCATATCACCGTCGTGGAAACAAATATCTTTGGCTTGGAGGGAAACATCGTTCAGAGCAATGTGGCGATAGTCGAAAGAGGTAGGCGAAGCTTCCCCTTCGTCCGTATCGTAAGACAAAACAGTCCGGTCCAACTGCGCCATGCCGACCTGATAGAGCATGTCCGCAATATCCATTTTGGCCTTCGCTATTGCCGCCTTTCCGACGAATGTCTTGAGGAGTACACTGTCAAGTGGCATCCGGACTTCAGCGGATATATTCTTCAGATCCAGCCTGTCCAACTCGAATTGCCAGTCGAATGGCTCTTTCTGAGTCGTATCGGTTGCCGTCGTATCTGCACTGAAGTATGCGATGTCGGTATCGGATAGTTGCCACCGCCCCAGCACTACTCGTTTGGCTTCGGGATCAATAGCTATGTGAGCTGCTCGGATCGACTTGGCTTTCAGCCTCAGATCCATCAGCCCCAAGCTGTCAGTATAGTGGATGGACGCATCTTGCAGCTTAAGCTCCGGCACTTCCATTTGCCGCCGGAGGAGCGGTAGTACCGAGACGCTGACCCGTAGGGAGCCTATATCTGCCAGTGTGTCGCCCTGCACCTTTACGGCTGTGATGTCCTGCAAGGAGAGATGCAGCGGAAAGCCCAGACGGATGCGTCCGATGCCTATCTGCATACCGGTGGCTTCGGAAGCCTTCTGTGTAGCTATCCCTACAGCCCATTGCTGTATGGGAGGGAGATAAAGCAGTCCTGCCACGAGCAGTACGAGCAACAAGGGTGAGATGAGCACCCAGAAGAGAATACGCTTCCAACGTTGCTTGATACGACCCATGGCAGGACTATCGGTATTATGTCGAATAGTTTTGTTCGGTCAGCTGCGCGAGAAAGAGAATGACTCTCCGGCAACTCTATTCCGAGCAGACTATTCTCTATGTTTTTAGAAATAATAGAGCGTGGTGATAGACTCATGGCTGCAAACACGCTTGATCGCTTCTGCGAACAAGTCGGCCACAGAGAGAATCTTCACCTTCTCGCACTTGTGCGGATAGGGGATCGAATCCGTGAAGATCATCTCTTTCAGAGAGGACTGGTCTACTCGCATCGAAGCAGGATCGCTCATCACGGCATGGCTGGCGATGGCACATACGCTGCGCGCTCCGTTTTCTTTCATCAGGTCAGCAGCCTTGGTTATCGTACCGGCAGTGTCCACAATATCGTCTACGAGCAGTACGTCCTTGTCCTGCACATCCCCGATGATACGCATCTCGGCGATCTCATTGGCTTTGAGCCTGCTTTTGTGACAGATTACCATCGGCACACCGAGATGTTTGGCATAGCTATTGGCACGCTTCGTACCTCCGACATCAGGCGTAGCTACTACGAGGTTCTCTAAGGGCATATTCTTGCGGATGTATTCCATGAAAACGGTAGAGCCGTAGAGATGATCCACCGGCACATCGAAGAAACCCTGAATCTGATCCGCATGTAGGTCCATCGTGATCAGACGGGTAATACCTGCCTTGCTTAGCAGGTCGGCGATCAGCTTGGCACCGATAGATACACGGGGCTTGTCCTTTCTGTCCTGTCTGGCCCATCCGAAGTAGGGGATGACAGCTGTAATGTAGTGTGCGGAAGCTCGTTTGGCTGCATCGATCATCAGGAGCAGCTCCATCAGGTTGTCCGAAGATGGGAATGTGGACTGTACGAGGAAGACATCCCGGCCGCGAATGCTCTCCTCATAGGATACGGCAAATTCACCATCGGCGAAGTGCTCGATATTCATTCGCCCCAGAGGGCAACCCAGACTGTTGCAGATCTTTTCCGCAAGATAACGGGAATTTGTCCCGGAGAAGACAGAAAAGTTGTTTTCGTTGTTCATCTTTGATATGGTGTAGAGTTATCGTTCCATTGCCGGCAAATCGAAGCCGTCAGACCACCTCCGAGGCGACTGCTGACGGACATGATGCAAAAGTAATATATATACATTATGTATGGAAGCTCGAAGAAGAAAAGAAGATCGGGATGAAGCAATGGCAGAGGCGTTGCCGTCACGCTCGATTCGGCTCTATCGCCTCTGTCTCGTGCCTCCGCGCTTGCGCCCGTTCGGAGCTGTTTTTCCTTGCCTTTTGTCCTTTTCGGATCGACCTGAACGTCCATCGCCGCTTCGCCCCGAACGGCGAGGGCGACGTTTCGCCGGTTCGTAGGCCGGGACTTCACCAAACTCCGGATCGACAGGCAATTTATAGACCGATTTGCCCAGAAACGTCTCGATCTTGTGGAAGTCGCTCTGCTCTTCCTCGGAGACGAAAGTGATAGCCAGACCCTCCCCGTTTGTCCCTCGGGCAGTACGCCCGATACGGTGTACATAGTCCTCGGGATCGTGGGGAATGTCGTAGTTGATGACTACGCGTATGTTGTCGATGTCGATCCCTCGGGCTACGATGTCAGTGGCCACGAGTACATCCACATAGCCGTTTTTGAAGTCGCGCATCACCTGTTCGCGCTGGGACTGCTCCAGATCGGAGTGCATATCGGCCACATTGAAACCCATCTTGCGGAGAGTGGAAGTCAGCTCACGGACTTTGAGCTTGGCCGAGGCGAAAATAATGGTACGCTTCGGTGCCGACTGCTCGAAGAGCTTGCGGAGTATCGGCAGCTTTTGCGCTTCGTAACAAATGTATGCGCTCTGCATGATGCTCTCGGGCGGACGGCTGATGGCGATCTCCACCTCTATCGGATCCCTTAGAATGGATGCTGCCAGCTTGCGGATCTTGGGAGGCATCGTAGCCGAAAACATAACCGTCTGGCACGAACTCGGCAGCTGCTTGTATATCTGCATGATGTCATCGAAGAAACCCATGTCCAGCATGCGGTCGGCCTCATCCAAAACGAAGTAGGAGACGTGGGAGAGGTCGGCTGAACCGAGATTCAGATGCGAGATCAGACGTCCCGGTGTGGCTATCACGATGTCCGCCCCCATAGCCATCCCCCGACGTTGCTGCTCCCATGCCACCCCGTCCGTACCCCCGTATATGGCTACGGCCGATACCGGCATGAAGTAAGAAAACCCTTCCACCTGCTGATCTATCTGCTGTGCCAGTTCGCGAGTGGGAGCCATGATCACAGCATTCACCACATCGGAGGCAAACTCGCCTGCACTCAGGCGATCCAGTATGGGGAGCAGATAGGCTGCCGTCTTGCCGGTGCCGGTCTGGGCACAAGCGATCACGTCGCGACCCTCCAGAATGGGTGGGATGGTTGCAGCCTGCACAGGTGTGGTCTCGATGAAATTCATGGCATCGAGACCATCCAATACTTCATCTCCTAAATTCAATTCATCAAAGCGCATACTCTAAAAACGGACTTGGTTCCGGACAAAAGTACGTCAATTCCTACAGATACATCCCTTGGCTCATATATACCTATGCATCAGCCTCGCTTCGGTGATCCGATCTCCGGCCAACCTCGAGCCAAAAATCTGCCGATTGCGGTCTGTGTTTTCCGAGAAAACGGAACGAGATTTTTTTCGTCGTGGTGCGTAAATTTTTCACTTCCCACGCCAAAACGAAACAGTTTACGCACCACGTTTTTAGAGGTCACAAACACGAAAATTTTGGAGCGCAAACCGACCTTGAGCTATCCCGATGCCGGAACATCCTGAATGTCGAGCCGGTGCGTTTTGCCACCATTCAAGCCGATAGAAAAAAAGAAAGATCCACAAGAGGGTTTGTCAGGACGACTCTCCCTCTCATGGATCCGGTCACAGTTTATTAGAGACCCTTGTGTATAAGGGGGTCTTAAACCCTCCCGCAGATCAGACGAGAGAGTTTGCTGTTCAAGGCTTTGGCCTTGCTACTGTGCTTCATGGCCATAAGATTGCTTCGGTACTCTTGATGAGGTGCAATCTTATGTAATCTTCCATATCCACGACTAATGCGGATCCGGTGGGCTACTCCAGCTTCGTGAGCAGGGTACTGCCTACGAGCTTGCCCTTCTTGTCGTAGCTTTCACTTTTGACGCATCCGACATCCTTGGACATCCATTCCACGGCACTCATCTGTACCGTAATCATACTTTCCATGACGATCGAATAGCTGATCTTGTAGCATTCGAAAGTCCCGGCCGGAGTGGTAATGCTCTCGATGCCCTGCACCTTGCGTCCGATGGTTCGCAGAGTAATCGGGGGCAACGGGAAATCGGCCGCTTCGGCCGTAATCGTCACTTCTGCATCGGGCAGGGACTGACCCGCCGACATTCGGGACGGATAGGCGATGTCCACGCCCGTCACTTTGTACTTGATGTCTTTGAACATCTTAAGCGTTTGCTCGTTGAGCAACGATTGGGCATCGACATAGAATCGGTCGCCGTCGCACCACATGTTCGCCACATCCGAAAAGATCTGTTTTCCTTTCTTGTCATACATCTCTTGGGCTGTGGTTATTTTCATTCCTTTGGCCGTATTCGTTACGCTCTGTACCTGCTGCCGGATCGTGCCGCTTACTTTGCCGTTGGCTTCATAGATAGTCATTTCGCGGCGAGTACCCTGCTTCACCGGAAACAGGATCTCACATCCGTTCTTGCCCGTAGCCCTGCCAACGGACTTGCCCGTATTGCCGATGTGGTGCGTTTTCCGATCGGTCTCTTGTTCCAGTTCTTGCAGGGAGATCGTCTTTCGAGCGGTCTTTGGAGCAGGAGCAGTGGTCGCTCTCTTTCTTCCTCGGGTGGCCTCCTCTTCTGCCTTGTCCAAAGTCTTGTCCATGGCTTTGTCCACTTTCTCTTCCACTCGCTTTTCCACTTTCTCTTTGGCTTTCTGTCCTATTTTTCCGACCCAACTTTGGGGCATACAATATCCCTGCATGTCCGCAAAGCAATTTGAGACCGGCATCAGCAAAAAGAAAGAGAGGATAATGCTTCTGTATTTCATAGCGTTGTTTTTTAGAGACAAGAGAGACAGCAGGACAACCCGACGGTCTGCACCTCTGCCTCTCTTGCCGTTAAGGGGTATCGATGTACTTTTTTCAGTTCTTTGCCGGATCAGTCTGCCAGTACGGACAGGCTCTCATCCGACAGAGAGACGTCCGGTCATAGCTGCACCTTTATTCCACGATGAGCTTCTCTACGAAACGCTCCGTATCGGATACGACCTTGAGCATGTACGTACCCTTAGCCAAGTGCTGCACGTTCAGCCTGTATTCGTTGCCGGAGAAAGAAGCCTCAGCGACTACTCTGCCCTGCATATCGTAAACAACAGCCTTGCAGTTTGCTGCCGTCGGCAGGCTGATCACAGCATATTCTTGAGCCGGATTCGGGTAGAGCTTCATGCTGCCTTCTTGCATTACGATGTCTTCTACACCGTTGGCATGGGTCCACTGCGTATCAGACCAAACGATCCGTTTGCCCGGCAGATATTCCACCCATGACCAGCACACGAGACCCTTGGTCGGATTGATGTCTACTTGAGGTGTGTAGAGAGCATTGGCAGATGATGTATACGTAAATGTGTCGCTCCACAAATCTTTGTTATGAATCTTGTCATAATTGGCCCAGCGGTATTTCAGCGTGTTCGTACCGTTCTCTTCTTTTTTGGCATAGGTAATCAGGTAGTGATTGGCGTTCTTGTCATACCCCAGCCCCGAGTTGGTCTCACTCTGGTACGAAGCTGTAAGGAAAGCTTCCACCAGATCATCCATAGTCGGAGTTTTTCCTTTTTCATACTTGAACGATTTCTTGGGATATACATACCGAATGTCCCAATCCGAATATTCAGAATCATAATCGCTGTACGTAATCATGAAGTTGTGGCAACTCTCCCCATTGATCGTATTGTTATCCTCGTCCAGCAACATTTGGATTTTGGGGCTGAACGACATGTCGTTTTCACTCACTTTTATAGGGCCTGACCACTGAAATTCGGGATCATTGTCGACAAAGTTCGACAAGAAACCGATATCGCTTTTTCCCCCTTGTTTATTCATTTCGAATACCACACCCATTAGCGGCCAGGCATTGTGACCCATGGATTCAGAGGTGCTACCCAATGAGAGATCCACCTTGTCAATTTTCTTCTCTCCATCTTGACTGAAGAGTAAGTTTTTATTGAAATTTTGCCCTCCATTCAGAGAGAACACATAGTCCACAAAACTTATTTTGTGCGTATTGTTGAAGCCGGTGTAAGCGAAAGCCAAAGCAAAAGGGTTGCCACCATTGTTAAGAGAAGAAGGCGAACGATAGTTGGAGGCTATATCCACATCGTACAACTGCACATTGGAGAAGTCTTCCTTATACACGAGTTTCGCATTCTGCGCGTTGGCATCGCGACTGAAGACCGCAACTCTACTCTTATATCCTCCGGGCTTATTCATGAGCTCTACCGACCAAATCTTGATGTCGGATTCATTCTTACCCGTTACCACGATATCGAAGTCTTGAAACTGATAATCATCCGATGGATCCCAATCCCTCAACTTTTGGTATGTGGCACCTTGGTCTTTGGAGCGGAAGATCTTCACATTGCTATTGCCGGTGTCGTATCCACTGTGGGTCATTACATAGATCCATCCGTTGTCCGCCACACTCATCCTCGTTTGTACCAGTTTTTCCTGATTGTACTGGACCACCTTAACATCATCTCCTCCCATCGTCTGCGCTTGAGCGAGAGGACAGAGGGTTGCGACGGCGAAAGCCGCCACCACGAATTTGCGTAAAACTTTTGTCTTCATAGTTTTTGTCTTTTTTTCTTTGAGACTCGATCGGACGGGAGCCCTCCAGTCTCTTGAATTGTTGATTAGCGATTAGTTTGTTATCTTATTTTCACGAGAGCACGATGGCTCATAATTCTCTCTTCACCGTTTTCGTTCCTTGTTTTTACTTTTTACTGATTGTATTATCGTTTACCCTTGGCTAAGAGTGTCCAAAATCAAAATCGGCAATTCGCACAACGCGGAACGCATGTTCGGCCTTCTCTGCCACAAAGGAACGGAGTGGCGAGGAGATATACTTGGACAAATCGCGCATTTTCTTGGACAAATCACGCATTTAGCAATAAGGAGACAACAAAAAACATCTTCGTTTTGGACAAATCGCGCATAAAAAAACGCGTAAAAGACTAATAAAGAAGATATTACGAGTACAAGTGCTAAAAAGCTCTTTTCGGATGTCTTTTTGAGCGTGGAGAAGTATCCTTTTGCAAGGAAAAGAGATCGGCCAATTCGCTATCGGATAGAGATGCGGAATGCTCGGACCAAGGAGGGCGGAAGAAACAAGAAAAGAAAAACAAAAGAGATGTCTTGCGCATGTCAAAAAAACATCTACCTTTGCACCGTCTTAATTAGGGCGACAATGAATGATGTCACTGTAAGACGATGGCGAGATAGCTCAGCTGGTTAGAGCGCATGATTCATAATCATGAGGTCCCCGGTTCAATCCCGGGTCTCGCTACCGAACAAAAAGCATGCCGAGACCAAGTGTTTCGGCATGCTTTTTATGTTATATACCTAACATTGGGGCAATAGAAACTGCATCTGACTCCAACGGGTAAGAAAACAGGTGCATCGTCCCAAACTGAAATGCAGCAGATTATATTATGATTGGAGAGAGTCGGCTCATGCAAACCGAAAGGAAACCACAAATAAGGTTAACGAAAAACCTAAAAACACTCCAATGGAATTTTGGTTTATATTTGCCGGCACGTTCACCAAAAAACGAACAAATATGAGAATGATGAAACTTACAGCCATGATGTTGGCCCTTTTGTCAGCACTGGCATTCTCGTCTTGCAAGAAAGACGAACCGACAACGCTGGAGAAGACCCAATGGGAAAGAATGCTGACCGGCGCAGAAATCAATAAAATCATCGCATTGATGGATGGAGAGATCGACGCAGACTCTCAACTACCGGAATCGGCAAAACTAAAATTGGAACTTGACTTTTTCTCGCAGACGGATGCGAACCTGAACGTAGATATTATGATTACTCCGGGCATAACGATCAAAATGAAGATGAAGATGCCCTATATGTATAACGCCTCCACTAAGAGTGTTCTGCTCCGTCTGTCCAAGAGCCAGGTCCTTTCCGTAGAGCCGATGTTCCCGGCTTTTGAAGACATCGATTTGTCTGAAGCAGAAGATGTTACAGGTGTAGTCGACTGGAAAAACAAGACTATGAAGCTCACGATGCAGGGAGAGAATCATCCTGTACACATCGAACTGACACAGAAATAATCGATCCTAATTCCCTTTATCCCGAAGCCAAAACCGAAAGTTGCTACTATTATTTCGGTTTTGGCTTTTTCTTTTCTCTACTTCTCAAGAAAAGGGAGACAAGCACTTCGTTCCAAAGGGGAAAAAGATGTCCGTAATTGAAAAACCTTATATTTGGGGCGGTTATTATTCATAGAAGTCTAATATAATACAGAAATGAAAATGAAGAAAATGATCTTGATCGCCGCTATGATTTTGGCGGCTGTCGGTGCCCTTTCGGCACAAGGGAGAATCGCCTTCAGGGCAGATGCAGCTGTCGGTTTCAGTACAGGCGACTATAAGATGGAAAGTATCGGTGACCTTACCGGTAAGTCCATCGTGGGCTATCGTATCTCCGGAGGTCTGGATATACCCATAGGTTATGGTCTTTATGTTAATCCTAGTTTAGCATTCCATTCCAAAGGGATGAAAACGAATCTTGAGGGAGTTGCTCTAGGTACTTGGGGGCTAAACTCTTCTCTAAAGGTGAAGACACACTACATTGAGATACCGGTTCATCTGGGTTATCGTCTGAGTCTGCTCAACTTGGTATCTGTTGCTGTACAGGCAGGGCCCTATTTCTCCTATGCTATCAAGGGTGACGGTACTGTTGTCAGAAAGGATGGTCAAGAGACGACCTTCGATATTTATAAAGATGGCTTGAAAGAGATGATCAATGCTAAACGTTTCGATGTCGGTCTCGGTGCTGCTGCCATGGTCGGCTATTCGAATTTCTATCTGCTCATCGGTGCAGACTTCGGTTTGATCAACACCGTAAAAGACATTAAACCCGAGACTAAAAACTTGGAGGCTACGCTGAAGAATACCTCTTTCCACGTAGGCTTAGGTATTCGCTTGTAGGATTCAAACGATAAAAACAAACACGACAAAGGCTGCTTTCCTCGACCGGAGAGCAGCCTTTATTCTTATGAAGATTGCTTCGCTTCGGATGCGAGGCGTTACGGTACAGAATCTTCTGTTACATGAAAGCATCCCAGTCTTTCCAAACCGGCTCGTAGCCAAGTCGGCGAAGATCGGCAGCCATTTCGGCCGGACTGCGAGTATCGTTGATGGCGAATTGCTCCAGATCCGCTTTCTCTTCGGCATATCCTCCGGGTTCGGTCTTGCTGCCGGCACTGACCGAGGTGATACCGAGCGGCATCACGTGGTCTCGAAACTCACGACTCTCCCGTGTGGACAGGCTGATCTCGACATCCTTATCCAACAGACGGAAGGCAGTAATAAGCTGTACCATACCGACATCATCGATAGAATCTTTAGGCTCCCATCCGCCCGTGGCAGGACGCAGACGAGGCAGCGAGATGGAAAACTTGCTCTTCCAATACGTCTGTTCCAGATACCGCAGGTGCAAAGCAGTGAAAACGGAGTCCACACGCCAATTCTCCAGTCCCAGCAGTGCCCCTATTCCGATCTTTTGCATATTGGCTCGGCCGATTCTGTCGGGAGTCTCCAAGCGGTAGCGATAGTCCGCCTTCCGGCCGGCAGGGTGATAGGTGGGGTATGCCTGCTCGTTGTATGTCTCCTGATACACATAGACGGCTCCGATACCGGCTTCATGCAGACGGGCATATTCTTCCGTGGTCAGGGGCTGAACTTCGAGCGAGAGTTGGGAGAAGAGTGGACGCAGTCGCCGCGTCATTTCCTCATAGTAGCTTGCCGGAGTGGCTTTCTCGGACTCTCCCGACACGAGAAGGAGGTGTTTGTATCCGAGCCGAAGGATCGCTTCCGCTTCCCGATCCACCTCTTCGGCAGTGAGTCGGCGGCGATGGATTTTGTTCGACCGACTGAATCCGCAGTATACACAGGCATTGCTACAGATATTCGACAGGTAGAGGGGGATATAGAGCTGCATCGTGTGGCCGAATCGCTCTACCGTCAGGGCATGCGCCTGCCGGGCCATCTGCTCCAGATAAGGGATGGCTGCAGGCGAAATAAGCGTGATAAAGTCTTGGATGGTGCGGCGTCGGTATGCCAACGAACGCTCCACATCGGCAGCCGTAGCATCGGCCAAGAGGTTACCCACTCGCTCCCAAGTATAGGGGGAGGCGTACAAGTGATCATAGAAAGTCATATTCCGGAAGAATTATTTCAGATTGAGGAAAGAGGTAAACGGCGAGCTGGCTTCGGCTTCGGAGCGGACGCTGCCGAGCTTGGCTTCGAAAGCCATTCGGCCGGCTTCCACGGCAAGGCGGAAAGCCGTCGCCATGCTTACGGGATCTTCCGCCACGGCTATGGCCGTATTCACTAGAACGGCATCAGCCCCCATCTCCATGGCTTCTGCCGCTTGGCTGGGCGCACCGATACCTGCATCAATGACGACCGGCACACGACTCTGTTCGATGATGATACGGATCATTTCACGGGTCTTCAGTCCGCGATTGCTGCCGATGGGAGCACCCAGTGGCATCACCGTGGCTGCGCCGGCTTCTTCCAGATGCTTGCACAGCACAGGATCGGCCTGAACGTAAGGGAGCACGATAAAGCCACGACGAACCAACTCCTCCGTGGCACGAAGCGTCTCGATAGGGTCAGGGAGCAAATAGCGGGGATCCGGATGTACTTCCAACTTGAGCCAGTTGGTTTGGAGGGCTTCCCGTGCAAGCTCGGCCGCCAGAATGGCTTCTTTGGCAGAGCGAACACCCGAAGTATTGGGCAGGAGAGTGATTTCCGGATGGCGGACGATGCGACTGATCATGTCGTCTTCTTCGCCGCGACCAATTTCCACTCGTTTCAGGGCAACGGTCACCATACGGGATTGCGATGCCAAGACCACAGCCTCCATCAGGTCGGAGGAGGCAAACTTACCTGTGCCGACGAATAGGCGTGATTCAAATGTTTTGCCGGCAATTTGTAACATTTCCATTAGATTTTTTCCTGTTTATCAAAAGATGATCGTTCGATACGGAAGGGAGATCATCCGATTAGTTCTTTTTTATTTTCCTGATAAGGCTGCCACTCACGGCAATACCTCCTATGCCACAGTCGCGAATGAGGGGAATGTCTGCATCCTCTATCCCACCGATGGCAAAGGCCGGCAGCCGGATGCCTTCGGCTTGCATACAGGCGGCGATGGCTTTGTAGCCTTCGAGTCCGAGGACGGGAGCTAAACGCTGCTTCGTCTCCGTATAGCGATACGGGCCTATACCCACGTAGTCGGCTCCTTCGGCATATGCTCGGCGCACATCCTCCATCGTATTGCAGGTGCGTCCTATGATCTTATTCGAACCGAGGATGCGACGCGCTTCGACTATCGCCATATCCTCTTTGCCCAAGTGTACGCCGTCAGCATCTACCTGACGGGCTATTTCGACACGGTCATTGACGACAAAAAGCGATCCGTAGTGACGGCAGACAGCCTTGACGGCACAAGCCGTGCGAAGCATCTCTTCGTGCGAAGCCTCCTTCATCCGAAGCTGTACCCAGCGCACACCCATACGGCAGACGGCCTCCGCTTCTTCGAGTTCGGACAGGTCGGGCTGACGGTGCGTGATGAACTGCAAATCTATTTCGCTCATCAGCCTGACGACCGGATCGACCGGCAGGTCTTTGTGCATAGCGAGCAACCCCGAAGTACGCTCACGTAGTCGACTGACATATAACTGTGCCATCCCGGCAGCCGTAAAAGGTTCTTGTTCCAAGGCCAAAGCAGCTGCAAAAGCGGTGCTGTGGGCACAACCCGTGCCATGCTTCTCCGTACCGCCGCGTAAGAGTCGGAGAGCTTCGCATCGACCGTCGTAAACGATCCGATCCGTCACGACCGATTCTCCGGCATGCCCCCCCTTGAGGACGAGGCCGACACCGCTCCTTCGATAGAAGTCTAACAGGGTCTCATCGTCCGGTTCGCAACCCAAAAGGTGGCGAGCTTCGGGAAGATTCGGCGTGATGAAGTCTATCCGGGACAAAGCCGTTATATCTTCAAGATTGAAACGATCCGCTTGTCCCGAGGAGCTGTCGGCCGAAGCTCTGAGTACGGGATCCCATACGATCCGAATCGAGGGGAAAACCTTTTTCAGACAATCCACTACGAAAGAAAGGGTGTCCGAGTCGCGGATCAGGCCAATCTTGGCGACGGCAGGCTCCATCTCGGCCGACAGAGTTTCGATCTGCCGGATGATGTCCGCCGGATCCAGCCATCGCTCCCCCCGATAGCTGCCACTCCCCTGAAAGGTAATAGCCGTAGCCACCGTATAAGCCCGTACGCCCATGTTTTCGGCCGTCCGCACATCTGCCGTAATGCCGGCTCCGGCCGACGGATCCACTCCTCCGACACAGATAACAGCCGGCGTACACAATTCCTGCCAACGCATCAACTCCCGGCCTTCGGCCAACCACACATAGCCGAGTGCAGCTGCCGAGGCAAAGCCTGCTCTACGAAGCTGTGGCAGACGATCGGGCGTAATGCCGCCCAGTGCCACCACGGGCAGATGGAGTCGCTGCAGACGATCGCCCAAAGAATCGGGGGAAAATCGTCCTGCGTGGCCCACCTTGCACAGACTGTCGAATATGGGACTCAAGAAACAGTAGTCGATCCGAAAGGGGAAGGACTCTATATCCTCTATCGTGTGGCACGAAGCTGACACCGTACAACCATCGGGGAGCTGTGGCCGATCGGTCATGCCTTTCCAGACCCGTTCGGGCAGATGCAAACCGCACAATCCGTAGCGGCCGACGAGCCGGGGATGGTCGTGCACCACGATTCTCCGGCGATAGCAGGCTGCCACAGCTTCGATGACCAGCGAATACTCCTCTTCGCCGGCATCGGGCAGGCGAAGATGCAGCCGCTCCAAGCCCCGGTCGAAAAAGTGGTCGAGCAGGCCGATTTGCTCGCTCGTAAGCCTTTCGGGAGTGATCAGCCACGGTTTCATTTGGAGACTGCCTCTTCGTTTAGCAACTTGCGGAAGTTCTTATTGGCACGCATGGAGCAGAAGTGTTCGCCGCACATGGAGCAGAAATGCGCCTCTTTGTGGCCTTCGTCCGGCAGCGTGGCATCGTGGAATTGGATCGCTTTCTCCGGATCAAGCGAGAGATGGAACTGATCCTTCCAGCGGAATTCGAACCGCGCCTTGCTCATCATATAGTCGCGCCAGTACGCCGTGGGGTGTCCTTTGGCCAAGTCGGCGGCATGAGCAGCCAGTTTATAGGTTACTACACCTTCACGTACATCTTCGCGGTTGGGCAGACCCAAATGCTCCTTTTGCGTCACATAGCAGAGCATGGCTGTGCCGAACCATCCGATCTGTGCCGCGCCGATGGCCGATGTGATATGGTCGTAGCCGGACGCCACGTCGCTGACCAACGGGCCGAGGGTGTAGAAGGGTGCGCCATGGCAGGCTTCGAGCTGAATCTCCATATTCTCGCGGATCTTGTGCATGGGCACGTGTCCCGGGCCTTCGATAATGGTTTGCACGTTGTACTTCCAAGCGATCTCGGTAAGTTCGCCCAGTGTCTTCAGCTCAGCTATCTGCGCAGCATCGTTGGCATCGTGGATGCAGCCCGGGCGCAAGCCATCGCCGAGGGATATGGCTACGTCGTAGTGTGCGAGGATCCGGCAGATCTCTTCGAAATGCTCGTAGATGAAACTTTCGCGCTTGTGGGTGGTGCACCAGTTGGCGATGATGGAACCACCGCGGGAGACGATCCCCGTGAGACGGCGCAAGGTCAGAGGCACGTGGTGCCAACGCAGACCGGCGTGGATGGTGAAGTAGTCCACACCCTGCTCAGCCTGCTCGATGAGCGTATCGCGGAATATCTCCCAGTTGAGCTTCGTCACATCGCCCTGCACCTTCTCCAGCGTCTGGTAGAGAGGTACGGTGCCGATGGGCACGGGTGAATTGCGGATGATCCACTCGCGCGTCTCATGGATATGATCCCCCGTGGAGAGATCCATGACCGTATCGGCACCCCAGCGTATGGCCCAGACGGCCTTTTCCACCTCCTCCTCGATGGTACTGCTGATGGGCGAATTGCCTATGTTCGCATTGATCTTGACGAGGAAATTACGCCCAATGATCATCGGCTCACTCTCCGGATGATTGATATTGGCCGGAAGGATAGCCCGTCCGGCGGCAATCTCGTCGCGTACAAATTCGGGTGTGATCTTGCGCGGGATAACAGCTCCGAGCGGCTCACCCTCCTCGGCGCGATAGCGCGTCCTGACCTGATCGATCAACTGATTTTCGCGGATGGCCACGAACTCCATCTCCGGCGTCACGATCCCCTGACGGGCGTAGTAGAGCTGCGTGGCACAGCCGTCCTTGGCGGCACGGGGACGTGTGCATACATGCTCGTAGCGCAGCTCTTCGAGCGAAGCGTCCGACTGCCTCATCCGTCCGTATTCGGAGCTGAGCCCTTCGAGCCGCAGCGTATCGCCCCGATCCTCTATCCACTGCTCGCGTATCTTCGGTACGCCTCGGTGCAGATTCACCTCATAGGAGGTATCGGTATAGGGGCCGCTGGTATCGTATACGACTACATCTTCGTTTTTCTCACGTTCGCCGTTCTCCAATATGGTATCGGACATTCGGATGCGCCGCATCGGTACACGCAGGAAGGGAAAACGCTCTCCTTCGACATAGATTTTCTCACTGCCGGGCAGAGGGCCGGTAGTCACTTTGAATTCTTTCATATCAATCGGGTAATGGGTTTGGGTTTTTACTGTTTTGAGACTATCGCCTTGAAGCTGAAGGCACATCGGTCAGCCTCCGTAGGTGGCTTGGATGATCAGGATCTCATCGCCTTCGGACAGACGGAAGTCTCCCCACGAGGCACGGGGTACGACTTCTCCGTTTACGGCTATGGCCGTGCGCTCCACTTGGATCCGCTCGGCTTCCAAGAGAGTAGCCAGTCCCATACCTTCGAGGCATATGATCGGTTGGTTGTTGATAGTAACTTGCATTTGCGTGCTTTTGAGGGATAATATCTGTTCTTTCGCATGTGGTTGACCGTCCACAATGGGGTGCTTCTCCCGAAGCTGCTGGCACGCATAGTGTGTATTCGATTCTACATTCCTCCGCCGGTATTATCCGGATCAGGTCTATGGGTATTATCTCAGCCTGCCGTATCGCAATTCTTGCCGGCAAGCACCCCCGTAGCGGTCTGTCGAGGGCAAATGTAGGTATTCTTTCGTACAATCCGGAAAACACACCCGAGAAAAAGAGAAAACTGCAAGAAAAAAAAATGTTTTCCTCCAAATCCGGCTCCGTCAATCTTTTAATAATTTGATACCTTCGCTCCCTTTTAGAATCGATAACACAAAAAAATCACTGAAATGAAAAAAACTACTTTGACAGGATCGATATGTGCTTTACTCCTGTTTTTGGGTCTCTCGGCCAATGCCCAATCGAAGTTAAAGATCAAGAGCATTGAGGCAGCTACCACTTTCAGTTCGGCCACGGCCGGAAATGGTTTTGGTGGCAATATCTTCGGCATGGACATGAGCATACGGATGAGGGTACACCACAGCATTCTGCCCGAAGGGTTGGATTTTTCGGTAGGAATACATGAAAGAAGAGCACACTGGGAAGAGGCCGGAAGTCCGAAGCTCATGTATACGAATGTTCCAAGTATCATTGGTATTGTTGAAAAGGTAATAGTCTTCGAAGACGCAGAAGACTTTTTTGACAAAAAAGCTCTCGGCCGTTTCCTCATCAGTCTGGGGATGTCCTATACCAAGCATCTGGGAGCGTATTGGGGATGGGCCAATGACGCCCATATTCTTTTCTCGCCGATACCCAAGAGCAAGGTCCACTACGACACCTACACAAGAGCAGGCAGTGACCTTGTACTTCAGTCCGAAGATGTTGCCACAGTGAGCAATGGCTTTTCACCGGGGATCGGACTCAAAAGTTCTATTTGGTGGAAAATGCCCATCAAGAGCAAATATGATTTCCGCCTCGGTTTCAGCTTGGGCTATGAGTATCTGAACCTACTATATCCGTATCGTAATTTCAGGCTGGATGGAAATAAGCCTCTTTCGGCTCTCTCTCCACGCATGAACCACATCGGCCATGTGGGCTTCAACTTTACCGTGGGCCTTTGAACTAATTGAAATAATCAGAGCCACTTATGGCTTTGATTCCAAATTGAACCAAGCGGCTCTGCAAGGGGAAGCGGCACGTATGAGAGATATGTCCGTCCCGAGTAGAGCCGCTTATTCATGTGTGGAGCTTGTCGCATCATGCCTTTGCATCTCCCTCCTATTGCATTTGTGCGAGGGGGAATATGCACCCTGATAAATCTGTATCTTAGCCGTGGTTGATATTAATGACTCCGAATTTGTGAAAATAAATGATTGCAGTATGAAAAACAATTTTTACAGAAGAAGCTTATTGGCAATGAGCGTTTTTTTCTTCGGCGCATGCGTCCTTTTTGGGCAGAAAAACAGCGATAAGCAGGATGATCCGATCTTGCTTTATCCTCTTGGGACTACGTGGTATTACCACACAAGTGAAAAAACGAGTATGGACTCACCTTCGTATTTCAGGTATATCCGCCATCGTGTCGAGAAGAATATCCAAATAGGCGAATACCAAGCTCAAGAGATACAAGTGGTTCATAAAGATTGGACAGGCATTGAGACCCCGATGGAGCCTTTTTACCTATATTGAAAAGGGGGTAAGGCTTATGCTGTAGAGTCTGATGGCTTGCGACTGCTCTATGATCTCGCAGCAGAGGTTGGCGACGTTATACCCCTTCCCGTCAACCAAGGTACAGCCGTCGAGGGCTTTTCTCATGGGACGACAACGGTCATTGAAAATACATTATGACCGAAACGGATTTCCGAATATATATTGACGAGACCCTGTACTTCTGTGCAGGGTCTTTTTTCATGCCGATAGGGGACGGCCGATTGGCTTTTTGCATGAATCCTTTTCATCCACCGTCCGATTGGCCGTAAGAAACCTGTTTTTCATCTATCCCGATCACAGAACCACCCATTCGGCCGTGGCGACAGCGCACGCAGAGATTTAAGGAATGATTGTAGGCTGTTTCTTGCTCCCTGCACGGATGCAAGACACGATTGTAGGCCGTTTCTTGCTCGTTGCAGCGATGCAGGAGACCGGAAACGCCGTTTCTGCTCCCATCAACACACTCTCTATCTGACATTTACGGACATTTAACGCAAGAAAAAACGAATGCGTGGAAATCGCGTCTCTCTCCCCACTATTGCTACTCTATGCAACTCCTCGACCGAAGTTGTAGCGTTACTCGGCACAATGCTTTTCAGTACACGTCACTCCTAAAAACATGGCGTGGGAACTTTTTGGTTTTGGCGCGGAAAGCAAAAAATTCTCACGCCACAACGAAAAAAATCTCGTTCCATTTTTTCAGAAAATTCAAACCAAAATCCGTGTGTTTTTGGTTCGGATCGATGAATCTGAAGTGTACTGTGGTCAGAAAAAATATCATCCATAGAAAGATTCGGGAATTAGCAGAGAGACAGGCTATGGCTAATAGGATCATCGAAGTGAATCATCGTCTCAACAACTACAAAGCGCAGGCTAAGGATCGGCTCAACTCGGAGTAAGGTCTTGTGCACCGCAAGCGACGATGTATTGAACCCGAGGCGATCTTTGGGCAACTTAAGGCGAACATGGGGTATCGACGTTTCAGACATATGAGACCGGAGTGGGTGAAGATGGACTTTGCCTTTCGGGCTATGGCTTTTAATCCGAAAAAACCGGGCGTCAAATTGGCCCAAAAGGCGAAAAACACCTCGGAGAGGCATATCAATCCTCAATCTTAACCTGATTTGCTTCTACGTCTTCGAAAAGCTAAAAAGTAGGGTCTCCAAGATGAAGCCGGTTGCCTAACCGACTGCAAGGAGCAAAAAAAGAGGGCTGTGACAAAACTGAATTTTGTCACAGCCCTCTGTCATTTGGAAAATTCGTCAGTAATTATTCTGCGCTTTCAGCTGCAGGAGCTTCTTCGGCAGCAGCTTCCATGGGAGTTTCTTCCGTTTCGGTAGCTTCTTCGGCAGCGGCAGCAGCCTCTGCTTCAGCCTTAGCTTTGGCCTCTGCAGCTTTTTTCTCTGCCACAGCTTCTGCACGAGCCTTGTTTACGGCCTTCTCTGCTTCGAGCTTAACCTTATCGTCCGCTACAGCGGCTTCTTTCACCTTTGCCTTCATGTTGTTAAGAGCATCTTTTTTGCCCTTCAACCAAGCCTCGAACTTGCTTTCTGCTGCAGCTTGATCGAAAGCACCCTTCTTAACACCACCAAGGAGGTGCTTCATCATGAGCACACCCTCACGGGACAAAATATTACGTGCCGTGTCGGTAGGCTGTGCGCCTACACCGATCCAATACAAAGCGCGCTCGAAATTCAAATCTATTGTAGCAGGATTCGTGTTCGGATTGTATGAACCGATCCTTTCAATAAACTTGCCATCTCGTGGCGCCCTGCTGTCTGCGACAACGATCTTATAAAAGGCATAACCTTTGCGACCATGTCGTTGCAATCTGATTTTTGTTGCCATTCTTTTGAATTTATTATTTGCGTTCGCTATTGTATTAGCGGCTGCAAAGATAGATTATTAAAATGGAACAAACAAAGTGGCTTTCTCTTGGCACATACCACAAAAAAACGATCGGGTACAGATAAGCACTCAGCCTGTCTGTACCCGATCGGATGGTGGAGCTGGAGGGAATTGAACCCTCGTCCAAACATGGAATCAATATGCTTTCTACATGTTTAGTTTCAGTTGGAATTTTCGTGAGCGAGCGGAGGCTGAAACGACCCAATGCACGATCCTTATCTTCCGTTCGATCTGACCACAGGCAGGAAGCATCCTGTAGCGGTTCCCGATTTGTCAGCACCGCACCATCGAGCTACTTCGGGAAAAAGCTGCTCGGGCGATGTCTCGTCGCTGCCACTTAGGCGGCGATGAAGCGTCTAATCTACTATTCTTCGATTACGCAGCGAGAGCGTAGTTATTTTCGCCAATTAAACTTTTGATGTCTGAGATTATAGTGCAAGCCACCCACGCACTACATGCTTACATACCGCTTCATCACGCTGTCAAAGCCGATCAGCCCCATTGTGTGTATCGATAGTGGGAGCAAATGTAGCATTATTTACCGAAGCGATGCATCTTTTTTTTTCGAAAGTTTTTCATTGATCATTTACTGACGTGTACTTGCCGTTTGATTCCCTTCGGAGGAAGGAAGCAATCCTGAGGAGAAAAGAGATGGTTTTCGCCTTTACTCCTTACCTTTGTCCGGATCAGGATGTTTCTGATCGGATATAATGAGGAACAGGACAATGCACAACTTTGCCATCATCGGTGTGGCCGGCTATATTGCTCCGCGCCACCTTCGCGCCATCAAGGATACAGGCAACCGCTTGGTATCGGCTATGGATAAGTTCGACAGTGTGGGTATCATGGACAGTTACTTCCCGAAAGCTGCCTTCTTTACGGAGCAAGAACTGTTCGATCGTCACAACTCCAAGCTACGAGGAACCGATCAGGCTATCGACCACGTGTCCGTTTGTACACCGAACTATCTGCACGATGCTCATTGTCGCTATGGCCTGCGACTTGGAGCGGATGTGATATGCGAGAAGCCTTTGGTGCTCAATCCTTGGAATATAGACGCTTTGCAGGAGATCGAGCAAGAGACGGGGCATCGGATCTATAATATTCTTCAACTGCGACTCCATGAGTCTATCGTGGCCCTGAAGAGAAAGATCGAATCCGGACCGGCCGACAAGATCTATGATGTCACGCTGACGTATATTACTTCGCGTGGCAACTGGTACTATACGAGCTGGAAGGGAGACGAGCGTAAGAGCGGCGGTATAGCAACGAATATCGGTGTCCATTTCTACGACATGCTGTCGTGGATTTTCGGCAGTGTCCGACACAATGTCGTACATGTGTATGAGCATGACAGGGCTGCCGGCTATCTGGAATTGGAGCGCGCCCGTGTGCGTTACTTCCTCTCGATCAATGAAGAGCTTCTGCCCGAGAATGCCGTACAGGGAGAGAAGCGAACCTTTCGTACGATAGAAATCGACGGCGAATCATTCGAGTTCAGTGAAGGGTTTACGGAGCTGCACACCGAGAGTTATCGGCGGATTTTGGCCGGTGAAGGTTTCGGTTTGGACGAAGCTCGCAACAGCATTCAGATCGTTCATGACATTCGCAATGCTTCTCCCGTAGGACTGAAGGGCGAATACCACCCCTTTGCACGTTTGCCCCTGGCCTCTCATCCTTTCGGATGGAGACGCTGAAAAGGAATTTCTATAATCTTATCCGTCACCCTTCTCCTGTAACAATCACAGTTATGGGAAGGGTACTTATTTGCCGCAGTATATGAAGTGCGAGAAGGGGGGAGGGGTCTCTATAGGTCAGTCCTCTAAAAGAGTATATAGAGATGAGGGGGATGTACGCTTGAGTACGGTGAGTTCCATATCTTTTCCGACACGAATCCCCTCACTGAACAGGCGATATTCGATGGATTTCCAGCACAGGTCGGGGTGATTGTTGTCCTTGCTCAGGTGGCACAGCCATACGTGTTTCATCCCCGGATGGAACGTTCTGGCAAGGAAGTCGCCCGTTTCTTGATTGCTCAGATGTCCGTTCGGTCCCGATACTCGCTCTTTCAGAAACTCCGGATAGGGTCCGCTTAGCAGCATCTCACAGTCATAGTTGGCTTCCATAACGAGATAATCGGCTTTGGAAGCATAGTGAGAAATGGTGTCGGTGATGTGTCCGACATCGGTGCACAGCGTGAAGCTGAAGCCCGGAGCCGTGATATGGTACCCTACGTTTTCTGTGGCATCGTGAGGGATGGGAAAGGCCGTTATATCGAATCCGGCCAGACGAAATGTTTCTTCCTGAAGGATATTGCGCCGAGAAAGGAGCGGGAGGTGATCCATGTATCTACTGCTGTTGATACCGTTATGTACTCTTTCCGTAGCGAATACGGGCAGGTGGAATTTTTCTCCCAGGCAGCCGATGGTCCGAATGTGGTCGGCATGGTCATGTGTGACCAATACACCTACGACATTGCCTTCGATGGGGAGCTGATGATCTTTGAGGGCTTTGGAAATGCTTCTTAATGGAATGCCTGCGTCGATAAGCAGTGCCTGATTGCCATTGGAGAGATAGTAGCAGTTGCCACTACTGCCACTGGCGATACTCATGAATTTGATCATCTTGCTTTCCGTTCTCCTTTGCTCTTTGCCCCGACTGTCCGACTGAAAAAGATCAGCATCGGCATTTGTTGTTTTCGTACCCTTCGCCCACGCTTATTTCTCCTTTTAGAGAGCGTTTCATCTCTGCTTTTACACGCTCGGGTGTATAGCCACGCCCGAACAGATACATGAGCTTGATGATGGCACACTCCGTCGTACTGTCATAACCGCTGATAAGTCCGATGTTTTCGAGTTGATGCCCCGTTTCGTATCGATGCATATCCACATAGCCCGATACGCATTGGGTAACATTGACGATGACGATTCCACGCTGAACGGCCTTCTCCAGAGCATTCAGGAACCACGGCTCCATGGGGGCATTGCCACTACCGTATGTCTCCAAGACTACACCCTTCAGTGAGGGGATGCCGAGAATACTCTCCACTACTTCTCGTGTGATGCCGGGGAATATTTTCAGGATCACAACGTTTCTGTCCATTTCCGTCTGGACACTGAGGGCGGCATCGGCCCCTCGGTCTGCTATCAGAGCATCCTCGTATCGAATGTCGATACCGGCATAGGCCAAGGGTGAAAAGTTGTATGAAGCAAAGGCGTCGAACTGGTCTGCACTGACTTTCGATGTACGATTGCCACGCATCAGATAGTTGTCGAAGAAAATACAAACTTCCGGTACGCGGGCATAGCCGTTTTGTTTGGCTGCAGCAATTTCGATAGCGGTGATGAGGTTTTCTTTGCCATCCGTACGAAGGGTACCGATAGGCAGCTGTGACCCTGTCAAGATTACGGGTTTCTGCAGATCATCCAGCATAAAGCTTAGAGCAGAGGCCGTGTAGGCCATCGTATCAGTGCCGTGTAGGATGACAAAACCGTCGTAGGCCCGGTAATTCTCCCGAATGGTGTCGGCCAGCCTTACCCACAAATCCGGAGAGATAGCGGCCGAGTCGATGGGAGGATCAAACTGGATGGAGTCGATTTTGAAACCGAAATTTTTCAGTTCCGGCACATTGGTTTCCAGATATTTGAAGTCGAAAGCTTCTAATACTTTCGTCTCCGGATTCTCAATCATACCAATTGTCCCCCCCGTATATATGAGGAGAATCGCAGAACGTCCTGAAGCAGATTTAGTTTGCATTATGTGGTGAGCTAAACAAAACGGTGGCGGTTTTTTCCTTCCGGCTTCCAAGATCGCACAGCCATCGGACTATGGCTTTGGATACGGCCGGTGCGCAAAGATAATAAAAGCTCGTTCAGAGCATGCTTTACGGCCAGAGCAATCGCATTTGAAGTGTTAACACACATATAAACCTGATGATGCTCCATCCAAAATAAGCTTAGCACGATATTGTCTGAGAGCGTAGAGAGGAAAACGATCAGGAGTAAAAAGTCAAGAGGATAAACTTCTTTGCTCTCTATCCGTGGGCCCGAGACCATGAAGAGACTTTCCGAGAATGGCATTCAGCTCAAGGAAAGAAATCTCATCAAGGAATAGCGAACGATCAACAGACGATACGGCTTGCTTACGAATGTCCGAGAATGGAGTAGCTTTGTGGTGCAAAAAAAATGTTTTTGTGCAAGAAAATCAGCCGTTTGTGGATTATCTTCCTTACTTTTGCAGCAAGGTCATTGGAACGCTGTCTATCGGGAAGAATCTCTGCGGATCCTTTTCGGGGGAAAAACAAAGTATTCCGGACAAAACAATAATGGTTAACATTAAAATATAAGCACTTAGTTATGACGAAAGTAGGTATTAACGGCTTTGGCCGTATCGGCCGCTTGGTATTCCGCGCTGCACAAACACAAAACAGAAGCGACATTGAAATTGTAGCCATCAACGACCTGATCGATGTGGAATATATGGCGTACATGCTCAAGTACGACAGTGTACACGGTCGTTTCAATGGGACAGTCGAAGTCAAAGATGGTCAGCTGATAGTAAACGGGAAAGCCATTCGAGTTACAGCTGAGAAGAACCCTGCCGATCTGAAATGGGATCAAGTCGGAGTGGAATACGTAGTGGAATCCACCGGTCTTTTCCTCACGAAAGAAAAATCCGAAGCACACCTTGCTGCCGGTGCCAAGTATGTAGTTATGTCGGCTCCCTCTAAAGACGACACGCCTATGTTCGTATGCGGAGTGAATACGGATAAGTACGTAAAAGGCACGAAGATCGTTTCCAACGCTTCTTGTACCACCAACTGTCTGGCACCCATTGCCAAGGTACTGAATGACAACTGGGGCATGGTAGGAGGTCTCATGACCACGGTACATGCCACCACAGCTACGCAGAAGACAGTGGACGGCCCCTCTGCAAAAGACTGGCGCGGCGGTAGAGCAGCAGGCGGCAATATCATCCCCTCTTCCACCGGTGCAGCCAAAGCAGTAGGCAAGGTGATCCCCGAACTGAACGGCAAACTGACGGGTATGTCATTCCGTGTGCCGACACTGGACGTATCGGTAGTAGACCTGACATGCCAGTTGGCGAAACCGGCTAAATACGAAGATATTTGTGCTGCCATGAAGAAAGCTTCGGAAGGAGAACTCAAAGGCATTTTGGGCTACACGGACGAAGAAGTGGTTTCCTCCGACTTCATCGGCGAAACCCGTACTTCCGTATTCGATGCCAAGGCCGGTATCGCACTTACGGATACCTTTGTGAAGATCGTTTCATGGTACGACAACGAAATCGGATACTCCAACAAAGTACTCGATCTCATCGCCTACATGGCTAAGGTAAACGCATAAGACTTGTACGAGATCCGATCGGATCTTTCATTACTCCCTCACGGGGCTGTACCGAAGGAACTATCCGGGTACAGCCCCGTGTTCTTTTCCGGATTATCGACTAACCAATTCCCCTCCAATATCATCAGATAGTCGCACGTCAGCTCTCTTCGGACTGTCTATTTCGAGCTTCCTGACTGCGATATTCGCCCGGACTCATACCGGTGTGCTGCTTGAAATACTTGCCGAAAAACGACTGGGTGGAGAAGTTCAGCTCATAGCCGATCTCCTGGACCGTCTTATCCGTATAGCGCAGCAAGGACTTGGCCTGCTGGATGATGAAGCTGTTGATGACTTTGGAGGCAGACTGTCCCATGACGGTCTTTATCGTCAGTGCCAAATGTTTGGAGCTGAGGCATAGCCTGTCTGCATAGAACTTGACCGTATGCTGCTCTTTGTGATGCTCGGAGACGAGGAGCAGAAAGTCGCGGCAAATAGTCTCCGACCTGGTGTACTTGCAGTCCTTCTCGACCTCGTCGGCAATCATATCGTCAAGAAAGAGAAAGAGAGAGCTGATCAGATAGATGACAATTTCTTCCTGATGACGCCCCCCGTTTTGCAGGGCGTTGCGGATGAGATCCAGCGTTGCCGTCAGAAAATCTTTCTCCATGCGTTCCGGACGGAACGGTTCGTTGCTGTGTAGCTTATTGATGATAGAGATAAAACCGCTGATCCTGATCGCCGATAAAGCAAGAATCTCCTTGTCCAGACATAAATGAAAGGCACGAAAGCAAGAGGATTCTATCACTTCTATCGTCTTGCGAGGCATGACTACCAATAGCTCGCCCTCCTTCACCTCGATCTCCCTCGAATCGATCAAAAGTCGCGCATAGCCACGCGTACAAACAGAAAAGAGCATGGATTCGAACAGGAACGGCGTAGCCACAGCTGCAGCCGGGAGGGATCGCTTGTCATTGCACAGCAAGACCCGGTCTCCAAGCGTATTCATTTTACCCCCCAAGTATCCTGCAAGCTCATTGATCGAGAATACCTTTAGCGGAATAGTCATAAAAGAGAATTTAGATATAGGAAACTGCATCGAATCCATTTGCCGGTCGCGACGGCAAACATCCGAGACTGTTTAGTACCGATACCGGTAGTAACGTACGAGAGCATGGCTCCGGCTCTTCCCATTCCGGAGCAAAACCCATTCCCTCTTTCAATAGCGTCGTTCGCCGAAGATCGTAGTTCCGATACGAACGATGGTGCTTCCTTCTTCGATGGCCAGCTCGAAATCGCCGCTCATCCCCATCGAAAGCTCACAAAAATCAGCAGAATCGGAGAAGAAGCGCTCTTTCATCTCTCTGAACAGCGATGCCAACCGGCGAAATTCTCTGCGAATCTGCTCCCTGTCGTCCGTGAATGTAGCCATCCCCATCAGACCGGCAATCTTGACTCCGGTATCGGAGCCGCGTGCCAAAACAGCCTCCAAAACTTGTGGCAATTCCTCCGGCGTAAAGCCGCTTTTGGTATCCTCCGATGCGATATGCACTTCCAATAAAACCGGCACGGTACGCCCTACTTTCGACGCCTGACGGCTGATCTCGTCGAACAACTTCAGAGAGGATACGCTCTGGATCATCGAGATGAAAGGGACGATGTACTTCACCTTGTTTGTCTGTAGGGGCCCAATGAAATGCCACTCCACATCATCAGGCATCGCTTCCACTTTGCTCATCAGTTCCTGTACCCGACTCTCGGCGAAAACTCTTTGACCGGCCTCATAAGCCTCCATGAGTTCTTCCACGGGATGGAACTTGGAAACAGCCGCCAGACGCACACCCTGTGGCAATGAGCGGAGAATGGGGACTAACCGTTCGGCAATGTGCGTCATTGTGCCGGCACGTATTGGAAAACATCCATCAGTGCAGTCTCCGCTACTGATGCTATCTCATAGTCGGCCAATCCCTTGCCCATCTGCTTTTCCAGTTCGGCCACCGCATTGGGCAAGCTGTCCGACTTGACAAGCATGAACGCCGGCGTCTTTTTCTCCACCCCGTTCTTCTCATCTATCGTCACGTATAGCACCTTGCAACGATAGTAGCGATCGCATTTGTCGTCCTCGTTCAGGAAGAGTTCGGCATAGTTTACCTTGCGAATATTACTGATGTTGAACTCTCCCATACTGACGAAAGGGGTGATCTCCTCTATCATCTTGGCCTCTGCCAATGTGAAAGAATCGGCATCTACCAAGTAGCTTTCCACCACCTTCTTAGGCATTCCATTATCGGCCACCTTCTCATACGTGACCTTGCATTCGAACCATGCAGCCATAATCTATATGAATTAAACTTATTGGATGGCAAAGATAGCAAAAACGTAAGCCGACGATTTTCATCGGAGAAGAAATCTCTCACAAAAAACGCACCGAAAAAGCAGAAATTGCGGTTCCGTTTTTCGGCAAAACACGCGCGACTTTTTTTCTGTTTTGGCGCGAGTTTTTTTTCATTCTCGCGCCAAAACGAAAAACTTCCGGAGCCATGTTTTTTTCGTTTGTCGATTCTCTATTTTCTCGAACCGGAAGCATCTCTCGATATCACCTTGCAGAGACAAAAAGGCGAAACTAAAAAAACGAGCAATCCGACATCCACAAAAAAAATAAGTTTCGTTCGCCCATAAAAACGCCTGCAAAACCCCAAAAACACGTATTAATACGTAGAGAAAATACGTGATTCTCCGTATAAAACTGCGAGTACAGTAGCATAATTTTGCCTTTACAAAGAGAGCAGAAATAGGAGACGGATCCAAGACCGCTGCTTTCTTCTGCATTCACATGGCCACATGTAATGTAAACACTGTAAGAATTTATTACACAAAAAGCATATGAAAAGGAAAACACGATTGCTGATTATCGGGATCGTCCTCTTTGCAGGGCTGATCCCCACCCTTCGGGCACAGCAGATCGGGCTGAAGACCAATCTGCTTTATTGGGGTACGACGACTCCCAATGCAGGATTGGAGTTTCGCATGGGAAAGAAGTGGACACTCGATGTTTCGGGAGGTTACAACCCTTTTACATTCAGCCACCATCGCAAACTCAAGCATTGGCTCGTGGCTCCGGAGCTTCGCTATTGGACGTGCGAAGCTTTTTCCGGCCACTTCTTCGGGCTTCACGGCATCGGAGGTGAGTACAATGTGAATGATATCGACATCCCCATCGGCCGGCTCAAAAAGCTCAACAACTACCGATACGAGGGATACGCCATTGGTGCAGGTCTGACCTATGGCTATCAGTGGCTGCTGGGCAAAAGATGGAACTTGGAGGCATCGATCAGCGGAGGATTCGTCCACTTCGATTATGACAAATTCGAATGTGCCAAGTGCGGCAAAAAGATCGCGGAAGGCAAGTACGACTACTTCGGTGTGACGAAAGCCACACTTTCGCTTATATACATCATTAAGTAATACCTTATTTATACAGACAAGCTATATGAAACAGAGTCGCCATATCATCCTGTCGTTTCTCTTCGGAATGTCTACGCTTGCCGTGACAGGCCAGACCCATCTCGGGGGCATTAAGGTGAGCGAGAAGCACGTGGTCAAGAAAACGGGACATACCGCCAACGTAAAGATGGACCTTGATCTGACGGCCATACCGGATATGAACAGCAATCTGCTGATGGTGGTTACCCCCATTATTCGTTCCAATACATCGAACGATCAAGTCGCTCTCCGCCCGTTCCTCCTGATGGGGAACAGACGTTATCGCATCATCGACCGTCGTATCGCTCTCGATAAGCACCACATCTACAATCAGCCCGACACCAAGCCTTCTGCGATGGTAAAGCGTCGCAACGGCAAGGAACAGAGCATGGACTATTCTGCCGCTACTCCATATAGGCCATGGATGCGCCACTCCTCAATGATTCTATTGGCCGAGAACTCGGGCTGTGCCGACTGCCCACTCGGATCAGAAGAAACCACACTTACGGACGACGCTTTGGTGCCACTGTATGAAGCGGACTATCAATACGAGATCATTGTACCCGAGGGAGAGCTGCTGAAAAAACGCGAAGAGACTCTCTCCGCTCACTTAGCCTATCAGGTAGGGAAATATGTGGTCTTGCCACAGTTCGACGGCAATCCGGCCGAGTTGGCACGTATTGACAGCAAACTGAAAGAAATCGGAAACGATAGCGATATCATTTTCGAAAAGCTCTCCATGGTAGGCTATGCTTCGCCGGAAGGTGGCGTAGAATACAACGCGAAGCTCTCCAAGGATAGGGCGCATTCATTTGCAAGCTATCTCGTTAACAAGTACCCCATCCTAAAAAGTCGATTCGAATACGATTGGAAAGGGCAGGATTGGGCAGGTCTGCGTGCGGCTGTAACCAAGAGCGAGCTCTCGCAAAAGGATGCCATACTGGAGATCATCGACCAAAAGCCGGTCGGTGAGCGTACAGCCGCGCTCCGAGCTATCGATGGCGGGTCTCTCTATGCCACATTGCTCTCGGACTATTACCCCCCGCTTCGCCGAAGCGAGCTTACATTCCATATCGTGGTCAAAGGATTTGAGTTGGACAAAGCACGTGAAATTATCAAGACACACCCCTCTCGTCTGAGTCTGGCGGAGGTTTACGCCGTAGCGCAGAGCTATCCGGAAGGGAGCCACGAACGCTACGAAACGTGGACGATAGCAGAGAAAACTTTCCCGAAAGCGATAGAGCCGACAGCTAATGCGGCCATAATAGACCTTCGTGCCGGTAGGTATCCGCAGGCTCTGGCTCGCCTCGAAGCACGCAAGAGCGAACCCAAGCTATGGATGTTGTTGGGCTTGGCATATGCCTACAGCGAAAAATGGGCTGAAGCCGAGAGCTATCTTACTCGCGCTGCGCAGCAAGGCCAGCCCGGAGCACAACACAATCTGAACGAACTGCGACGCTATATGCAAGACAATCTCTAAATGGGAAAAGATTAGATTTTTAGAAAACAATATTCACTTTTAAAACAAAAACGAGATGAAAAAAACAAAGTTTTTCTTGTTGGGACTTGCTGCTCTTGCTATGACAGCTTGTAACAAAGACAACGAGGCAGAACCCGTTACAGAAGGTAATGCCACCATCAGCGTGGTATTGAAGACCAGCAATTCGAATCGTGCTTTTGGAGTTGGCGATGACGAATCAAAGGTGGCTAAGTTGACCGTAATGGTTTATAATGGAGAACAGCAGGAAGCCATCAAATCAGCCGAAAATGCGACTAAGGTTGAAGACATCAAATGTAGTGCAGGCCAACGTACGCTGGTCGTAATGGCCAATACGGGTGCAATGGAACTGGTTGGCAAGACTCTTGCAGAGGTAAAAGCATTGACAACTGAACTGACTGCAGAAAACCAAGAGGCTGCAGGGTTGATCATGACAGCAGAGCCAAAAACAATCGTTTTGAAGGCAGGCAAGAACTACATTGGATACAGTGGAACCGGAGAGGGTAATCACATTGAGAATGATCCTCTTAAGATCAAGCGTGTTCATGCTCGCATGGCTTTCACCGAAATTAAAGTGCAAATGAGCGCAGCCTACGATAACATTTACACATTCGTCCCTGAAAAGATTTATGGTCTCATTGCAAAGAAGCAATCTAATTTGTTCGGGGCAACACTCGTAAATGCAGACGCTAATTATCTGACAGGTTCTTTGACCACATTTAACGGTGCTTACACACCTGCCAACTATGCCAATGTGCCTTGGCTGAGCCGTAATTACGTTGCACCTGCCGCCGATGCTCCTCAGGGTTTCTACGTATTAGAAAATGACTACTCAGCTAACGGTGGAACTATTCATCCGACAATCCTGTGTGTTTATGGCAAACTTCAGAAAAACGGAGCCGACTTGGCGGGAGCCGATTTAGCAGCTGCTCAGGCCGCCAATTGGGTGGATGCAGAAGGCAAGACCTATTACCCTGTATTGGTAAACTTCAACAGCAACAACTATACTTATGACAGCAATTATACGCCTAAGAATAAAATTGAGCGTAACCATAAGTATGATATTAAGTTGACAATTACAGGCCCCGGAACGAATAACCCAGAGAATCCTATCACAGAGTCTGCTCACTTGAATGTACAGTGCACTGTAGCTGAGTGGGTTCTCGTTGGTCAGAATGCTACTTGGTAATCGACCCGTCAAACGACTAAAAAACTTTCATAGTTTGTCTATATCGGAATACAGGGAGCGGGGTTCGCTCCACTCCCCGTATTCATTCTCTCCAAATCAAATAGGGAAATCACAATCACCAATCAAAGAATCATTGTTATGAACGACGCTAAGAAATATATCGTATCGGTGCTGATCTTACTCGTGGCCGGAATGTTTGGCGGATGTATCAAAGAGGACTATTCCGATTGTCCCCGTCCGTTTCGCCTGACCGTCAGGGCTTGGGATGCCGATATGCAAGATATTACCGAAACCGGAGCCGTGCAGCGCGTCGTTATTTTCGTTTTCGACGAAACCGGCCGCCGCATCGACCGACTGATGATGGACGCCGCACAAGTGGCTGCACGCAAACCGATACCATTGGAATACGACGGCCCCACTACGGTGTCTTTCGTGGCATGGGCCAACCCCGACGATCACATGCTGGAAGAAACAGCCAATGTGCAAAGCGTCTAAGACTTATTCTTCAGGCTTTCCTCTACCGACGGTATAGCCCAATCGCCCGGAGACCTTTTTTCCGGTGTACTGACCTGCCCAATAGAGTACGGCTCTATCGAACAGGGTACAGACCAAACTGTCGATATCTACCGCCGTACGGCACAGGTACATATCATCATACGCGGCTATCAAGAGTGGCTGGAAGCTAATGGCCCCAGACAACTGCCAGACTATGCCGACATCCTTTTGGGAGAAACTACCGACACTTATACCGGCCTGGCCGAGCTCATCGGCAATGCCGTCCAATACCGTCCCGACGGACAGATACAAAACGGGGATTTCATTTCTCCCATCTTCAGAGTTTATCCCACACTTGATACTACTCCTCTGCATCTCAAACTCTATGCATACGGACAAGAATTGCTGAATATCAGCACAGGTTCGGATGGAGTACCATTCATACCCGTCATAGGCAAAATGCTCAATATCTACATAGACCTGCGTGGAGCAAACCTCAATGTACTCGTATCCGTCACCCCTTGGGACGTAGTGCAACAATATGCAGAATACTAATCCGACAGCTATTATGAAAATGAAATATTTCCATCATCCTTCGGGACTACTTCCACGCCTTCTCCTGTTATTACTTTTAACGATGGGGGCGGTAGCATGTACCAAGGAAGATAATCCCGATCAGCCCACCTCGGACGAAGTGGCAACAGTAAAGATGTCGCTTGACGATGTCGAAATGCGAGGCGGAGACCTCTACAGTGGAGAAGATCTGATCAAGAAAGTGCGCATATTCGTCTTTCGTGAAGGGCTAAACGGTCTTTGGGTTCTCGACAAGCAAAAACTATTTGCTTCGGGGCAGTCCGATTTCCAAAATCCTTTCACGATCAGTGCTCACGCCGGTCCTCGCCAGATATACGTGATCGCCAATGAACCCGATGCCCTTACGACAAAGCTGGATAAAATCCTTTTCAAGAAAGAACTTGAGGATATGCAAGCTCCTGATGTGAACGAGCCGATAGTCCGACCATTCACCATGACGGGAATGGCTACGGCGACTCTTAATCCGCAAGGCACTGTGCAAGCAAACATCAGCCTCAATCGTATTGCCGCCAAGATCACACTGGACATCAAGCAAGTTACTCCCGGCAGCGATGTAATCAAGATTACTAAGGTGCAGATCCTTCGCAACGCCAAGAACTCGCGCCTGCTCGAAGGCACAAACAAACCTACAGGATATTGGAATTGGGCGAATGCCTGCGATCTTCCATTGACGAACAACGGCAGCGCCCAGAGCATCATTCAGGCATCCGCTCCTCTCTACGTATATGAGAACATAGGATCAGACTCAGACTCTTCCGGACGCGCTACGCAGCTTGTGGTGGAAGCTCTCTACAATGGTATTAAGACCCGCTACTATGCCTACGTGAACGATAAGACCACTACGGCCAATCATCACTACTCCATTCGCCGCAACCATCATTACAAACTGGACGGGACGATCACAAAAATGGGCGAATTCAGCAGCTTGCTTCTCACGACCACCGTCCTTCCGTGGACAGTAGAGAATTTGGATTACGGCTTCCTTGTACCCTATGTGGCAGAAATAAATCCGCATGCAGTCATTACGCAAGACAACGTAGTTACTTTCGAAAACTCTTTGTCGTTTACGGTCAGAATCAAAGGTCGAGATGGTAGCCGTTGGAAAGCGACTTTAGATAATGGATTGGAATTCGGTTTTGATTCCGGCAGTGCTATTGACGGGGCTGCCGATGGGACTACCGTCTACACTATCAAAGTCAAAGCTTTGAAACCTAACGGCATCGGTATACAACGAAGAACGAATCTCTTTTTCACGGTAGACGGAAAAAAAGTGATTCTTGACAAGAATATCAACCCCCAACCTACCGATATTAAGATCATACAACAAGGACTTTAAGCGGATTATTCATTATGAGAACAAATAGAATTCTAAATATCATTTGCCCTCCGATACTCTTCCTGCTTGTCGGTTTTCTATTCGGATGCGTGCGTGAAGACATAGAGTCCGATATGAACGAAACGTCTTCTCTATTTCTGCAAGTACAGCCCTATAACCAGCGAAGCGAAGAGGGAGGTGTTGCGGCATACGATGAGAATACCATAGAGCGGCTGACCCTTGTTTTTTACAAAAACGGAACTAAGGTATGGCAGGCAGAGCCGGTAGAAACAAGCCCATCCTCAAACAGCTACTACGTTCCGGTACCGGAGTCTATGTACGGACAGTTCAATGGCAATAATTCGTTCAAGATCTATTTGGTAGCCAATGTCAACTTCTCAGGCTCTTTTGAGCCGAATGCGAGCGAAACTTCTTTCCTCAAAACGCTTGTTCCGAACAGCATCCTATTGCAAAACGATGGGAAACCGGAAGATAAATTTGCCATGATCGGATCTGTGGAAAAACAAATCAATATGGCAACATCCGAGGGAAAACAATTAGGCTCTATCGAGCTCAAGCGAGTCGCGGCCAAATTGCGCCTCAAAAAACCCGTTTTAAATATTTCGGACTATGAACTGGTGGGCGATCCCAAAGCCAAATTTCGGAACTGTATGCCCAAGGGCTTCCTCAGTGTAGAAGAAAAACCCGAAGGTGTCGGATACGAAGCTATTGACTACCGGCCTATGACAGAAGCGAACTCATCCGTACATTTCTACTCCTACTATAATGAATGGGCTCTGAACAATGAAGGCAGACCCGAATTCGTTATGATGCTCAAGCTCAAAAAAACGGGCACGGACGACAATACGGCTAAACCTTACTACTACCGTATACCGGTGGATGGTTCGGACAAAAAAATCAGAAGCAACCACCTGTACGATATGGCTGTGACAATAGAAGTACTCGGCTCTCTCAACGAAGAGGATCCTGTAACGATAAACGGCTCTCTCTCTGTGATAGAATGGACGTCTCATTCAGACGATCAGACGCTCCCTGATGTACAGTATTTAGAGGTCATTCCACAGGAGACAGTAATGAATATGACGACAGAGATAGAACTCGATTATTTCAGTTCGCACAGCCTCCTTCCTCCGGCGGATGTGAAAGCCACATGTACTTACGTGAACTCGAATGGGCAACAGATAACAGACACATATACGGGAGCCAATGTTCCAACAGTCACGATCGATGCGAACACAAAAAAGATAAAGGTTCGCTCCATACTGCCGATCAACAACATCCCCAAGGACATTTCATTCACGATCAAAAACTCTATAGGGTTTGAAAAAAAGATAAAGATCAGGCAGAATCCATCGCAATTCATCATCAATACTTTTGGGACAAAGTCATCTTGGCAACCCGAAGGGAACTTGGCCCCGAATCTTAACAACAAAGCCATTTACCAAATCGTAGTACTCTCTCCCCCTGCTGATGGCAATATGATTATCGGATTCCCTCCAACGAAAGAAGTCGGCTTTTACAAGAAATCCGGTTCGAGCTATACATTAAAGCATACGGATAGGATCACAGAGCAGGATGAACAGACAGCTAATATGGTTTCTCCTTCTTTCGAATTGGCATCACAGTTAGGGGCAACTCTGGTACAAGACCATTGGGAGTATTACACATTGAATCCGCTTAGGCTTATATATCATTCTAATCAACAGAATCGATATGCCCTTATGACTTGTGCCTTCTATTGGGAGGAAAGGAAGAAAGCAGATGGAACAATAGAGCGCTTGGATGATTGGCGTCTTCCTACAAGGGCAGAGATCCAATTGGTAGACAAACTGCAACGAGAGCAAGCGGGTGTCGTAAGAGACATTATGACGGGCAGGTATTATTGGAGCGGACTACCTGATAAGGCAATAAAAATTTTGTTGCCAACAGCATCTGGAAATGCTACCGAACAAAGAGCTCACGTCCGCTGTGTCCGAGATGTCAAGAATGATAGATTTGTTAAATCTGCAAAAAGACTGAAGAAATGAAAAGTAAAAGCATAATCGCACAATTACTGTATGTGCTCATAGCATTCATGGCTGTATCTTGTGTGGCTGACAAGTCGGAACCCTGTCCATCGGGAGAGCCTACTCGGGTAAGCGGTAGCATTGTTTCATTAGAACATCATGGTTTACGAGGTGCTTCAGCGGACAAAGAGAACAGCGTAGAGAGGCTCGAGCTTTGGGTTTTCGATGAAGATGGGCACTTTCTGGAAAGAGCTGTAGCCGATCTGTCTGGATCTACATTTACAGCCAAAATCATTCCTTCGGAGGTTGAACGCAGAATTCATTTTATTGCAAACTATGAATTGGCAGACCCTTCTGTTTGGGTCGGTCGTTCCGAACGGGAAATGCTGCCATCGATCTCTGTGGCCGATGATTTGGAAACGATCCGTATGTGGGCGCGTATCTCTTATCCGTCCATAGCCCCTAATCAGAATCTCGGTCAGATTCAATTGCTACGCAACATGGCTAAGTTCTCTCTTTCTGTGACACCTCCTGCAGAAAGCAAGCTCTACGACGCCAGCTATGCTCTGTACAATTCCTGGAACAAAGGGACCTTAGCTCCATTTGACCCGAATACAGGCTCTTTTCCTCAGGGACAGATCACCGAGCCGGCAGGCGTGGTGTTTGCAAACCCGACATCGGAAGCAGCCTTTAAGGAGGCAGACGGTGCCCATTTTTTCTATGGATTCGAACGTGACCAATCCAATATAGGAACAGGGGCAGGAATCACATGTCTGATTCTAAAAGCACGATACAATCTTCCCAATGCGGACTATACCTATTATAAGCTTGACTTTGTAGATACAAACAAGGTGCGTTATAATATTACGCGCAACCACTTCTACAAAATGATTCTTAAGAAAGCCAAGGCTCCGGGAAGACCTACGCTACAGGAAGCATTGGACGGAGCCGCCGCAAACAATATATTTCTCTCGGCAGAAGTACAAGCTTTACCTGCTTTTTCCGATGGGTCCGGTATGCTGACTGTGGATCATACCTATATGGTTTTTGTCCAAGGAGAGCCATCCGGCACTTTTCAAGCCACATACATTCCTCAGGGACAGAACAATCCGGATTATTCCAAACTGACCGTATCAGTCTCCACCCCTACAGGCCAACAGGCGGCAGTTACTTCAGCTCAACACGAAGGCAACGGCAAGATCAAGCTCACATTGGCTCAGCAGGAAAACCTTACCAAGAGGTCCGATGTAGTCATCGGTGTACAAGGCAATCCTGACCTCAAACGTTCGGTTACGGTATTGGTACGCGAGAAATATCAGTATGTTTTTTTCAAAGCCAATACATCTTCGGCAGAGAACAACCAAGTAACCACTCAAATTTCGGCCGGACAAGGAAATGAGCTCCTCATTAGTGCCAAACTGCCGGACGTACTTAATGCGGCCCTTCTGCCTATCACGTTTAAAGTATATACCGAACACTTCTATCCGAAGACCGGCGGGATGATATTAGGGATAGAAGGAGGAAAGACTTTGTACAAATACGTATTGACGACAATGCCTCAGAACAAGGAGCTGCAATTTCGCTTTAAGTCGAATAAAGTGAACTCGGCTGAAAACATTGCAGTCAAGATGGATTACTTTCATGACCAAACGATTCACGTGACGAATTAGATCATATTTCATTCTCTCCTTATCAATAATCGGGGTGCGGGGTGGCAAGGATACGCCACTCCGTACCCCGGTTGCTTTTGGAGAAGTACTTGGAAGATATTCTGCTCAGCCGGAGCAGGGGGTGAAAATCACGAGCGTGAAAAGGAGAAAAAGCGGAACCGCTTTTCTGCAAAACACGCGCGACTTTTTTTTCGTTGTGGCGCGAGATTTTTTTCATTCTCGCGCCAAAAGAAAAATTTTCTCGCGCCACGCTTTCAGGCTTGGGAAACCAAAAAGAAATCGGCTGTAAATCAACACAAAGTCAAAACCTTATAAGACCTTGTCGCCGAACGCGCTGTACCCTCTCTCACTCGCGACGATAGCAAAGAGGCAGACCTCCTCCATAAGATCGAATAAGGGGATCCCCCGATTTTACGGTCGATCGAATGCTTTCGTGAAAAACGACTCGAAGGCAGACGGGACAAAAGACATGAAACTGTTTGTAATATCATCGTAAAGCGTTACTTTTGCAAAGTTTTTCATCTTACACGAAATGGCATCATCCGGAAGATACGTACTGAATCTCAAGTCGCTGCCACAAGGCAAGCACCGATTCGATTACGAATTGGATGATTCCTTTTTTGAGCAGTCCGGAAGTTACGATATTTTAGGAGGGACATTGGCTGCAAAGGTCGAAGTGGAGCGCAATGGCGATGTTTTTAATTTTTGCATTGCGCTTGACGGAACAGTCAAGACTGCTTGCGACCGATGTCTCGATGAGGTGGAAATACCGGTAAAAGAGGAAAATAAATTGGTGGTTCGTTTCGGCGATTCTTATCAAGAGTTGAGCGACGATCTGCTTGTTGTCCCTCTGTCGGAAGGCACATTGGACCTAAGTTCGCTCCTTTATGAGTATTCCGAATTGGCTATCCTGATGCAGCGTATGCATTCGGATGGAGAGTGCGACCCCGAGATGATGAATCGAATGTCCGATCTGCTGGCGATAGATGCCGATGAAGCAACAGAAGAATCCGGTATGACCGCTCACGATTCGAGGTGGGATTCTCTTGGAAAACTATTGGAACAAAAAGAACAATTTAAATAAATAAAAATGGCACATCCTAAAAGAAGACAGTCCAAAACGAGAACCGCCAAGCGGAGAACTCATGACAAAGCCGTTATGCCGACTTTGGCCAAGTGTCCTAATTGTGGAGCATGGCACATCTATCACACAGTATGTGGTGATTGTGGCTACTACCGCGGTAAGTTGGCAATCGAAAAAGAAGTGGCAGTGTAAAAATTGCTTGCCCTCGGTCGATGCCGGTCGTCGCTTAGGCGGCAAGAACGAGCAAAAGAGTCCCTTAGACCTGTTCTTTGGGACTTTTTTTTTATTTTAGCGGCCACAAATAATCTTTTCCGGCGGGATATGGTTTTTAAAAAAGGCCGGAGCCCGTCCATTATGCAACAAATTCGATTATGAATAAAATAAACGCGGCTATAACAGCCGTTGGGGCCTATCTCCCTGAAGATGTTATTACCAATGACGATCTGGAAAAAATGGTTGATACCAATGACGAATGGATCATGACCCGTGTGGGGATCAAAGAGCGTCGGATCCTTCGAGACAAGAATAAAGGAGCTTCCTATTTGGCCATCCGCGCGGCACAAGACCTCTTCGATCGTCATGGTATCGACCCCAAGAGTATCGACGGCTTGATCCTTGCAACCAACTCGAGCGACTATCATTTCCCTTCCACGGCCAGCATCGTTGCTCATGAAATCGGTTGTGGCGACATCTTTTCTTTCGATATGCAGGCAGCCTGTCCCACGTTTATTTATGCCCTTGAAGTGGGAGCCAATTTTATCCGTTCGGGGCGTTATTCCAAGATCCTTGTGATCGCTACGGAGAAGATGACAGCTTTTACGGATTATACCGATCGAGCCACCTGTCCGCTATTCGGAGATGGTGCCGGTTGTGTTTTGCTCGAGGCTACCGAAGAAGAAGTAGGCGTTATGGATGCTGTGCTGCACTCCAATGGCATCGGCAAAGATCATTTGATCATGAAGGCCGGTGGATCGGCATGTCCTGCTACGCACGAAACGGTGGATAATCGTTGGCACTATGTGTATCAGGAAGGGCAGGTAGTCTTCAAACATGCTGTCGTAGATATGTGCAACAGCTGTGTGGAGATCATGGAGCGCAACAATCTTTCGCACGATGATATTACTTGGGTAGTACCTCATCAGGCCAACCTCCGAATCATCGATGCCGTTGCCCGACGTATGGGAGTCCCATATGAGAAAGTGATGGTCAATATCGAGCGTTATGGCAATACCAGTTCGGCTACAATCCCCATTTGTCTGTGGGAGTGGGAGCATAAATTGAAGAAAGGCGACGTTCTTGTCATGACGTCATTTGGTGCCGGCTTTACGTGGGGAGCTGTCTATGTCAAGTGGGCATACGATGGCAGCACGGTTCGTTGATCATACGCAATAGAAACAGGGGGCTGCTTCGCCGCGAGGCAAACAGCCCCTTATTCGTACATATAACAAAGCTTCGAAATGCAAGTAGAGGAGTCCGGTCACCGTTCGGGATTTGTCAATATCGTTGGAAACCCCAACGTTGGGAAGAGTACACTGATGAATCTGCTTGTCGGTGAGCGGATTTCTATCATTACCTCCAAGGCGCAGACTACCAGACATAGAATCATGGGGATTGTGAATACGCCGGAGATGCAAATCGTTTATTCCGATACACCGGGAGTACTTCGTCCCAATTACAAACTCCAACAGGAAATGCGGGAGTTCTCCGAATCTGCTCTCGGGGATGCCGATGTGCTGGTTTATGTGACGGACGTGGTGGAGAAGGCTGATAAGAATGCTGATTTTCTCGCTCGCGTATCACGAATGGAATGCCCTGTACTTCTGGTCATCAACAAGATCGACCTGAGCAATCAGGAAGCATTGGAAAAACTTGTGGAGGAGTGGCGTAACATATTGCCCAAAGCAGAAATTCACCCTCTTTCGGCCACGAACAACTTTAACGTCGGATTGCTGCAGAAGCGTATCGAAAGCCTCATTCCCCCATCTCCTCCTTACTTTGAAAAAGATGCACTCACGGACAAGCCGGCACGTTTTTTCGTTACGGAGATCATTCGTGAAAAGATACTGCTGTATTATCAAAAAGAAATTCCCTATGCGGCAGAAGTGGTCGTGGAGGAATTCAAGGAGGAGAAGACCATTATCCGTATCAAGTCGCTGATCATCGTGGAGCGTAATTCTCAAAAAGGAATAATCATCGGCCCTAAAGGGGCGGCCATCAAACGTGTAGGGTCAATGGCCCGGCGTGATTTGGAGCGTTTCTTCGGAAAGAAAATTTTCTTGGAAATCTTTGTGAAGGTCGAAAAAGACTGGCGTAATAGGGATAATCTGCTTCGTGCCTTCGGCTATCAGTTGGATTAGTCCTTCGTCGGTCGTAGCCTGACAAGCAACAATCAGAACGAAATCATAGAGTAGGAATAGATATGGGAGCATTAGTCGCCATCGTAGGCCGTCCGAATGTGGGCAAGAGCACATTGTTCAACCGCCTTACCCAAAGCCGGCAAGCCATCGTAGCCGAAGAGGCCGGTACTACGCGCGATAGGCAGTACGGCCGGGTGCATTGGAACGGTCGGGAGTTTTCCATCGTCGATACCGGAGGTTGGGTGGTCAATTCGGAAGATGTTTTCGAGGAAGAAATCAATAAGCAAGTGTATATTGCTGTCGAGGAAGCAGATGTAGTCCTCTTCGTCGCAGACAACCAGACCGGAGTGACTTCTCTTGACGAACAAGTCGCCGAGATACTGCGCCGAAGCAAAAAACCGGTTATTGTCGTAGCCAATAAGGTGGACAATACCGAAGATCATTATTCCGCTTCCGAATTCTATTCCTTTGGCTTGGGCGATCCTTACTGCATTGCAGCTGTCAGCGGTTCGGGAACAGGCGATTTGCTCGACAGGGTGATGGAGCTATTGCCGGCAGAGAACGGACAATCGGATTTGGACGAAACACTCCCTCGAATAGCCATCGTAGGCCGCCCCAATGCAGGGAAAAGCTCCTTGCTGAATGCCTTCATCGGAGAGGACAGGCATATCGTGACGGATATTGCAGGCACGACAAGGGACTCTATATACACTAAGTACAATAAGTTCGGACTCAATTTTTACCTTGTCGACACAGCCGGTATTCGCAAAAGGGGTAAAGTGAATGAAGACTTGGAATACTACTCCGTTATTCGATCCATTCGTGCCATCGAAAACTCCGACGTATGTGTGCTGATGCTGGATGCCACACGAGGTGTGGAGTCGCAGGATCTGAATATCTTTCAGATTATCCAGCGCAATAGCAAGGGACTGGTTGTATGTATCAACAAGTGGGACTTGGTGGAAGATAAAAGTCAAGCCGTCATCAAGACGTTTGAGAATGCCATCCGGCAGCGTTTTGCTCCATTTACGGATTTCCCCCTTCTCTTCATATCGGCTATGACCAAACAAAGGATCTTCAAAGTGTTGGAGACGGTCAATCAGGTCTATGCACACCGCTCGACTCGTATTCCTACACACAAGCTGAATGAAGTGATGCTACCCATTATCGAGGCTACGCCACCACCTGCTACCAAAGGTAAATACATCAAGATAAAATATGTGATGCAGCTTCCGACGGCAGTGCCTTCATTTGCCTTTTTTGCCAATCTGCCTCAGTGGGTGAAAGAGCCTTATAAGCGTTTTTTGGAGAATCAGATTCGTGCCCACTGGGATTTTTGCGGTACTCCCATCAACATTTTTATCCGCGAGAAGTAGGGTTTGCCCCTGCTCAATACGTTTAAGTCATCATAGAAGAATACAATGATATGGAATGGAAACGTTTTAGATTTCTGAACAATGTCGTCGGTTGGGGCGTTTTTGCAGTTGCAGCTATCGTCTATCTGATGACAATCGAGCCTACAGCCAGCCTGTGGGACTGTGCCGAGTTCATAGTCTGCGTAAACAAGTTGGAGATCGGTCATCCGCCCGGAGCACCCTTCTTCATGCTCGTCTATAATATCATATCGCATTTCACAAGCGATCCGTCACAGGTGGCATGGCTTGCCAATGCTACCAGTGCACTGGCCAGTGCCTTTACCATCCTGTTTTTGTTTTGGACGATTACCCACCTTGTCCGCCGCGTACTTGTACCGACAGTACGCAATGTATTCGGATTGGAAGAGCCGTCAAGGAAAATATCCGTTCCACGAGTAATCACGATACTCGGCAGTGGAGTCGTTGGAGCCTTGGTCTATACGTTCAGCGATACGTTCTGGTTCAGTGCCGTCGAGGCCGAGGTATATGCATTGAGTTCTTTCTTCACGGCTGCCGTTTTCTGGCTGATGTTTAAGTGGGAGGAGCGTGCCGACAATGTACGCAGTGACCGCTGGCTCGTTTTGATCGCTTATCTTATGGGCCTCAGCATCGGAGTGCACCTGCTCAATCTCCTTTGCATCCCTGCCATGGCTTTGGTGTATTACTATCGCCGTGCTGTTAAACCCACAGGCAGGGGAGCTTTGTTGGCACTTTTGGCTTCCTTCGCCCTTATCGGGGTGATGATGTTCGGTGTGATACAGGGTATCCCTAAGGTTGCCGGCGTATTCGATGTCTTTGCCGTCAACACCCTTGGTTTGAGCTTCAATAGCGGTTTGTATTTCTATTTCTTCCTGCTGGCTGCCATATTGATTTGGTCTGTGAGGGAGACTTATTCCGTACAGACCGACGGTGATAAGAAGGGTACAACCAAATCGATGCGCATGCGCTTTGCCGTGTTGCTGAGCGTTGTTCTGATGGGTATTCCTTTTATCGGCAATGGCATCCTTCTCGGCATAGTCCTTACACTGGCCGTAGCCTATTGGCTGTTTGCATCCAAGCGGTTGAATGTACGATTCTTGCATACGGCCTTGATGAGTATGCTGGTTATCCTCGTCGGCTTCTCCTCTTACGGTGTTATCCTCGTTCGTGCCGTTGCCAATCCGCCGATGAATGAGAATGCTCCGTCCAATGCCTTTTCGCTTCGTAGCTACCTTGCTCGCGAACAATACGGAAGTACCCCGTTGATCTACGGGCCTTCCTTTGCATCCCAACCTGTCGGTTTGAAGGATGGACAGGAAGTAACAGGGCCTTCGCCCAAGGTAAATCCTACAGATAAGGATCGCTACGAAACGCTCTATACACAACGCGAATACGATTATGGAGATGGTTCCATGATGCTTTTCCCACGTGTCTATTCCACTACCGATGGACATCCGCAAAGCTATAATATCTGGATGGGGCGATCCGAAACGGATACCAGTATGCCTACATTCGGAGAGAACCTGAAATTCTTCTTCAATTATCAGGTCAATTATATGTACTGGCGTTATTTCCTTTGGAATTTTTCCGGCCGTCAGAATGACCTGCAAGGCGACGGAGGACTATTGCGTGGCAATGCCGTGACGGGTATTCCCTTCATTGACAAGATTCTTATCGGTCCTACGGATGACATGCCGGACTTTATGACCAAGAATCGCGGACACAATGTGTACTACATGCTTCCGTTGCTTTTGGGGCTGATCGGTATTTCTTTCCAGCTGATGCGCAAGGAGAAAGGTGCACAGAGCTTCTGGATCACTTGCTTCCTCTTCTTTATGACCGGTTTGGCCATCGTATTGTATCTCAATCAGACGCCCGGCCAACCGCGTGAGCGAGACTATGCCTATGCGGGATCCTTCTATGCTTTCTGTATCTGGATCGGTTTCGGTGTGGCAGGATTGGTCGATTTCTTGCGTCGAGCCAAACTCAGCCATACCACTGCGGCTATCGTAGCTACGGCAGCAGCAGCGCTTGTCCCTATCCAGATGGCCGGCCAGAACTGGGATGATCACGATCGCTCGGGACGCTATGTGGGACGCGATTTCGGTGTCAATTACTTGGAGAGCTGCGACCCCAATGCCGTTATTTTCACCTATGGCGATAACGATACCTTCCCCCTCTGGTATGCTCAGGAGGTAGAAGGCGTTCGTACCGATGTCCGTGTGAGCAATCTCAGTTACTTGGGAGCAGACTGGTATGTGCGCCAGATGAAGCAGCAAGCCTATCAGTCCGATCCGCTACCATTGAAGAATATGAATGAAGCCTTCATCAGCCGGAATGCCTTTGTTCGTATCGAGCCCAATTACTCTGCCAGAGATCCGGAGCTGAACCTCCATTCACTCCCGGGTAGCGGACTCACGGCCGATGGCAAGCCCATCATGATGCTGTCCGAAGCCATGAAAATAGCCGCTCGTCCGGTTCCTTATGGCAATGGTGTGATGCCGTCTGAGAACCTGTATCTGCCCGTAGATTCGCAAGCATTGGGGCTGGCGTTTGGCGATTCGGCTAAGGTGCATGTCCGTCGAACCATCGATCTGTCTTTGGCCGGTAAGGGCATCCTCTCATTGGCCGACCTGAGCGTTCTCGATCTGATAGCCAATAACGAATGGAAGCGTCCTATCTATTGGGCTATTACGTCTCCGAGCAATTCCTTCTCCAACCTGCCGGACTACTTGCGTCAGACCGGTATGGCCAATCAGTTTGTGCCTTTTAAGGCGCGCCGCGTAGGCGATAACATCGATGTGGAAAAGACCTATACTAATGTGATGACCAAGTTCCGCTTCGGAGGAGCCAACAATCCCAAGGTGTACTTCGATGCAGATATTCGCAATTCCACCAATACCTATCGTGTAGCAGTGTTTTCTCCGTTGGCAAAGGCTCTGCTCGAAAGAGGCGATACCGTTCGTGCCCGTAAGGTGCTCACCAAATGCCTCCAAGAGATCAGTCCTGAAGCCGTGCCCTATGATTATCGCTCGCTGGTATTGGCACAAACCCTGTACGATGCAGATATGGTGGCCGACGCAGACCGGATAGTCAAGGCCGTGGCAGGCTCTTCGATGCGTACGCTTAACTGGTTCTTCCGCCTGTCGGAATCCAAATTCATGCAAATGCTTTCCGAAGGAGAGATCGACAGGGAGATGAATACGGTTGCTACGGCTTTTCGGCTGAGTACTGCTTATAATAGCAAGGTACTGGATGAATATCTGCCCGTGTTCCAGAACTATTATAAGATGCTCTACACTGATGAGCAGGGTAATAGCAAACCGCAATAAATGCAGCTCAGACTCGTAGAACGACTTATCTGCCGTGTGCCCATGTGGTACCGGGCTTTGTTCCCCGGTGCCACGTGGCGCATTCCTGCCAAAGAAGGAAAAAGCATCTATCTGACTTTCGATGACGGTCCCATACCGGAGATAACACCCTGGGTATTGGATACGCTCGATGAACTCGGGGTGAAGGCCACGTTCTTCTGTGTGGCGGATAATGTGCGTCGCTATCCCGATCTTTTTGCCGAGATACAGCGCCGTGGTCATCAGGTCGGCAATCACACTTTCCACCATCTGCAAGGGCTGAAAGTCCGTACACGTACCTATCTGAAAGATGTGGAAGAGGCTGACCGACTTATCAATTCTCGCTTCTTTCGACCGCCGCATGGCCATCTTCGCTTCATGCAGACCCTGCTGCTTAGCAATCACTACGACATTATTATGTGGGATGTGATCACGCGCGATTATAATGCTCGCCTTTCACCCGATACCGTCTTTGGTTCGGTGGTTCGCTATGCGCGCAACGGCTCCATTATTACCTTCCACGACTCCCTCAAAGCGGCTCCCAATATGCAGCAGGCCATGCCTCGCGCTGTGCGCTGGCTATTGGATGAGGGCTATACCTTCAAATGTCTGGGCGACCCGGCCGACTAAGCTGTTTGCCTGTTTTTTCTGTCCGATGATTGTCCTTACGGAAGACGGATCTCCCACTATCCTTTCGCCTCATTACGGCGAATACTACCACTCCATACACGGTGCGTGTCGTGAGAGCGAACATGTATTCGTTCATACGGGGCTGTTGCACCGTTTGGAATCTTTCGATCCTTCCGGTACTTTGTATCTCTTTGAAGTCGGATTCGGAACGGCTCTCAATGCGCTACTGACTCTCCGCGAACAACGATGTCGGGGTCTCTCCATCCATTACTCTGCCATTGAGAAATTTCCTCTCGAAAGGGATGTATATGAGCATCTTCGCTTTTCTGTGGGAATGGCCGATGAAGACAAACTCCTGCAAAGTCTCCACCATGCACCGTGGGGAATGGATTGTGAAATATGTCCCGGCTTCACGTTGCACAAGATAGCATCCGATCTGACCGATTTTACATTCCGCAAGCCTATCGATCTCATCTATTTCGATGCTTTCTCTCCAGAAGCTCAGCCGGAGTTGTGGAGTGAAGAGATCTTCACCCGAATGGTGGCCGCATGTCGATCCGGAGCCGTATTGGCCACCTACTGCGCCAAAGGCGAGATCCGCCGTCGGCTCACACGTGCCGGATTCCATATGGAACGCCTGCCCGGACCTCCCGGTAAACGCGAAATCCTGCGTGGCACTTATTATCTTGAGGACGGAGGAGACAGTCTCTAAACTGCCGCTCGGCCATATCTGTAGCACGTACTCGGATTCTTGCATTATAGAGACCTTCTCTTTTTTCAAAGGACTCAATATGCCTTCCGAATGAGAAACGAAAAGTGGCACGTCTTTATATTCGGAGAAAAGGGAAGGAAAAAGCAACATCCCGCCCACTGAGCCAGCGGACGGGATGTGTATTGGAATGGTGTATGGTTAGTCTTCGTTTTCGTCTGCAATAGTTATGCAGCAGTTGTCAAGGCTTCGGATGATCGCAAGCGACTCCACTCTTATACCTCTTTCCTGTAGAGCCTCTCTTCCGTTCTGAAAGGCTTTCTCTATGATAAAGCCCATACCGACGATCTTAGCACTTGCCTGTTCGGCCAAGTCGATGATTCCTTGGGCAGCATTGCCATAAGCGAGGAAGTCGTCGATAAACAAAATACGATCATCGTCCGTCAGAAAGTCGTGGCTGATACAAACGGTGTAGTCTCGGCTTTTGGTAAAGGAATGCACTGTCGTAGTCAGCATATTATCCATCGTCTTGGGCTGTTTTTTCTTGACGAAGACAACGGGCAGATTCATGATGTAACCCACCATGATGGCGGGTGCTATGCCACTGGCTTCGATCGTGACGATCTTATTGACTCCGCTGTCGGCAAAGAGACGAGCAAATTCTTCGGCCACATGGTACATCAGCTTCGAATCCATCTGATGATTGATGAAGCTATCGACTTTCAATATACCGCCGGGATAGCACTTGCCATCTTGCAAGATCCTCTGTTTAAGCAATTCCATAAGACAAAGATTGGGTTTTCTACTTGTCCGCCGGTTCTATTTGCCACGGATAAGCATATTAGAGATTATGGCAGCAAGACCGCCGGTCGTAATTCCCGAAGAGAAGATGCCTCTCAGGTCAAGAGATATGTTGCGCAAGATGTCCGGCATCAACTCGACACCCAAGCCCAGTGACAGACTGATGGCCAAAATCATCGTAGCCTTCCGGTCTATATCCTGAGCTGCAATGATGCGTATACCGGCTGCGGCTACAGTTCCGAACATCAGCAGCGTAGCTCCTCCTAATACGGGATCGGGCATCAGAGAAAAGATAAGACCGATACCCGGGAACAAGCCAAGCACGATGAGCATAGCCGCAATATAGTAGCCCACTCGACGACTGGCCACACCCGTGAGCTGGATCAACCCGTTGTTTTGGGCGAAGATAGAATTGGGGAAAGAATTGAACACGCCGGCGAGGAGCGAATTGAAGCCATCGGCCAATACTCCGCCCGATACACGTTTGATGTATTTATCACCCTCCACCGGTTCGCCCGAAATCATCGAATTGGCCGTAATATCCCCCGTTGCTTCGATGGCTGTAATAAGATAGATCAACCCTATGGCGATAAAGGAAGACAGATTCAGGCTAAGGCCGTATTTGAATGGAACAGGGATATTCAGCAGTGCGATCTTCGTCGTCTCCATACCGGAGAGATCCACTCGACCGAGGATGTAAGCCAAAACATAACCGACGAGCAGACCGAGTACGATGGAGCTCATACGAATGTATTTGTTTTTGCTCTTATTGAAGAAGAGGACGCTTACCAAGACGAGAGCAGCAATGCTGAGATTCTGCCAGTTGCCGAAAGTCCCGTCGCTCATCGCCGCATTGCCTCCTCCGCATGAGATAATCCCCACTTTGATCAGACTCAGACCGATCAGCAAGACCACGATTCCCGAAACGAGAGGCGTAATGATCTGCTTGAGATAACGGAAGGTACGGCTGACGATCATCTCTACCGGAGCTGCCGCTATCGTACAACCGAATATAAGCGGCAGGCCGCCGGCCAGGCCCGCGCTGATAATCGGGCCGATAAAAGAAAAACTTGTGCCCTGCACACATAGCAGCCCGGCACCCAAAGGCCCTACTCTTCTACATTGGATAAAGGTGGATACCCCCGAAGCGAAAAGAGCCATGGAGACGAGGAAAGAAGTAGTCTCCAGATCCAGATTGAGTGCTCCTGCAATGATAAGTGGGGGCGTAATGATAGCCACAAAGATGGCAAGGAGGTGTTGGAAAGCAGCAAAGACAGCATCTTTGAAAGAAGGCTTGTCTTCGATTTTGTAGATCAGATCTACCTGTGGGGTAGCTTCATTCGGTGCGATGGCCATAATAAATTCGGTGTTAGTCGGATAATCCTTATTCCTCGTTGGGAGCAAGAAAGGCACAAAAATAATAATGAAAATGCACCTGACTACGCTATTGCAGGAATAATTTTCCACGGTAGCACAGAGCTACATCATTGGGGGGGTACCCCAAAAGACAACAAACTTAAAGGCCGAAGAGATAGTTGAGCTTGACGCCGAGAGTCAGGTTCGAGGATCTGCCGTGAGGGTCTTGCTGCCGGTTGTTGAGGAGATCATGGAAGCCATAGTATAGCCGTCCCTCCAATTCGAAGGCTCCCAGTCGGCCGGCATCGAATCCGAATCCGGGACCTCCGGCCAACCCCCACTCGAAACGTCCGTGCAGACCTTGGGCATAGCGTCGCTGCTGCAGTTCGGTGAAGTCCGAGCCTTGCTTGACGGTTTTCTCTGCAATGATGAATCCGAACTGAGGCCCCAAATTGAGAAAAGCATAGAGACCTCTTTGCCGGATTTTAATGTGTGTGAGCAGAGGTATCGTCACACAATCGAATGTGCGACGATAGGCATTGTCCGGCTTTTCGTCAAATTTCTCCTCCCATCCTAAGCGAATGTAGCTCGCTTCGGCTTGAAGGCCCACTTTCAAGGTGCCCGTACTCTCCTCATTTACCCGTACAATGAGACCGCTCGAAGGAGCCAACAAGAGCTTTTGGTCCACAGCGGGATTGAAGAGCACCTTATTGGCCGAAACGCCTCCGGCTACCCCGACCTGTACACGTAGCGACAGCTTGGACGTTTGGGCTGTGGCCGAGTTTATCAGACATAGGAAAACAAAAAGGCTGATACCTATTCTACGAATCATATTCCTCTTTGGATGAGCCGGTATGGACAGGGAAAGTATGGAGCAGTGCATAGCAGGAGTTATCGAGATACGGGCACACGATCCACCCCTCCGTCGGAGCGTAGCGTGACGAGGAAGAGATTCAGATTGACAAAACCACTATCTCCCCTTATCTCGCGGAATTGGAAGTCCGTCTGCAACCCCGTAGAGGGAAGCATGGGGAGGTTGTTCCTGAGAGAACGGCCATATGAGGCCAAGCCCCCGATGAAGTAGTTGGCAATGTCATAGCCGAGGACACTATACTTGGGGAAGCCTCCTGACACCTTGTGGTTGTACCAGGCGTAGTATTGAGAAAGGAATTGTTCGCTTTCGGGCTGTGCCGGATTGAAGAAGAAAGAAGAGTAAAACGAAGAGCCGTATTTCCTCATCCGTCCTTGCAGGTCTCTGTCGAAGGACTGCCATTCGGGATAGCCGAAGAAAGTAACCAACTCTGCCTTGCCATTGCCATCGGCCAGAGAAAGCATACGGCGGAGGATGCTCTCGCCTGTCATGCAGGGCATGATGACGATACGCATGTCGGATCGGAGCAGCTTGACCAATTCCCCTTGCTCCCTATCGGAAGAGATTTTCGTATAGGGTCTGCCTGCTTTGTCCATCTCCGACATGATGAAGGCGGCACAAGGCTCGATCTCTCCGGCACCGGTGATGAACACAGCTGTCCGATCGGCATATCGTTGCATAAAGAGCTTCGCAACCTGCGGATAGAGGTACTCTTGAGGAGGATTGATTTGGAAGAGGTTGGCCGAAGCCTTTCCTGCTATTTTGCCGGAGCTGAACGGTACCACATAGTTGATACCTCGTCGATCTGCATAGCGTGATATAGCCGCTATCTGGTCATTGGAAGCTCCTCCGATAATAAGGTGACAGTCATTGAGCTCACCACTGTGGATCACATCCTCTGCATCAGACGTATTGGACACATCGTAAACGCGCAAAGTCACCGACACTCCTCTCTTCTTCAGACGATTCAGCCCCATCAGCATACCCTCGTAGAATTCCACATATCGCTGGGTATTGCCCGATAGAGGGAGCATCAGTCCGACCTCTATAGCCTCCGACTGCGATGTCGTAGGGGAGGAAGCCATAGCCGTGGAATCGCTGCCGGGGATGCGTAGTTTGTGGCCTGCAGGGAAGTTGGTAGCAGATATACCCGGATTGGCTTTCATCAGTTCCTCTTCGCTCAATCCATATTTTCTGCTGATGGAGTAGAGCGTTTCCTGTGGCCGGATAATGTGTTCGCTCGGATGACGAGCGGCGGATATTTTGCTATTGGCCCGGACCGGTTTGGACGGAATGAGCAGAGTCTGCCCTTCCTTGATCCCTTGTCTGGCCGAAGGGTTGAGCGTATAAATATCATCCTCCGACAGACCGTATTGGCGCGCCAGTCCATAAACGGTCTCTTTGGCTTGCACTACGTGTACTTTTGTCCTGCTACGCGTCTGACCGGATGCCGATACTACGGACATCAGCACACACGTTATCAGCAGGATATAAAGACCTTTTATCCGGAATACATGATCTGTCATGGTTTCCCCCTTTCTTTTTTAGTCCTATTTATTATTAGGTGAGATGGGGCAAAGGTAACAATAACGACTCTGCAGGCAAATGTGTTATCCTCTTTGCAATCTCCATATAAGAGAGCTACGTGGGGTTAATGTCTTCGTTATAAATCAAGCCATTTCAATATCGAAAGACATGGTTGCTTAAGGTTATCCCGGATTGGTCATTGGAAAAGTAAGGCCTAACGACAGATTCCCCGGGTTTATCGACTTCAGTCGGTTGCTATTGATTTGGGTTGTGGAGCATTCTTGCGCGTGAGCATCTTCGAGCCCGTGTAGATGCCTGTACTTGCTGCGAGCTGCAGTATTGCAAAGGTGTGATGGAAGCAGCAATAAGCAATGTGCTTCTGAATGCCCGAAGCTGCAATCGAATACCTTAGAAGGCGATGCGTCATAACGAGGCCGGAAACTCCGTATATAGAGACCATTGCACAAATCCAGCTCACCAATACCGAACAAGTTTCCTTGTGTTTTTGAGCATTTAGATGTGTTCTTCACCTTGAATATTAGTCCCCAAGCTGCAAAACAGACGAGAATGGTCAAAAACACACCAGGAACAAGCGAGGAAAAAGAACAGCCTCTTTGTACAATGGTCTCAAGATGGTAACTGTTGGGATTTATGCGTTTATCGTCTCAAAAATATTGTATTAGAAACAAAAAAGCAAGCGAAAACACAAATTTTAATAAACGAACTTGGCGTTCAAAATTACTTTTCGTAGGATTAGGGGGGCGAATCTAACGAATGAGGAGGGACTGCATGCGTATGCATGGGAGCATCGGTGAAGTATCGCCGTGAACTGACAGCATAGGAGAATATGACAATTCGATCGACAAAGCTGTTTTAGTGGTTGTGGTTCGCAAACAGGCCTGATTCGCATTTGAAAAAGAGTGGCGCGAGAATTTTTTCGTTTTGGCGCGAGAATTAAAAATTTTTGGAACCAAAACGAAAAAATTCTCGCGCGTGTTTTCCCGAAAACACGAACCGCAATCGGGCCGATTGACGTGTACTGAAAAAAGTTGACACTCGGGGAGGTCAACTTTTTTCAGTACACGTCAACCAAACAGATCTCCATTATACACAACAAACCGAACCACAGACCAGGAAAGAAACTCGGATTCAGAACGCCGTTCGAATGCTTCTTCCCAAATTCACCTTAGTGTTGCATTTATTTGTGGAATCTGCACAGCCAACAAAAAGAGAGAAAAACGCAACCGAATAAGAATAATTGCTATATTTGCGTCCGCTATCGGGATGTAGCACAGTTGGTAGCGCGCCACGTTCGGGACGTGGAGGTCGGAAGTTCGAGTCTTCTCATCCCGACAACGCCGTCAATATTCCTTTGGGATTATTGACGGCGTTTTTTGTCTGTAACAAATGCAAATCCTCACCACTCCCTAAACAGAGAGAACTGACGGAGGGGTCTGCAAAAAGGGCAGATAGGTTACATGTTTTTGCCGAAAAAGAACTGCATCAGCAGCAAATTCAAGACCAGCAAAGCACCTCCCATCAAGACGATCTGGCGCTGTTCAGGCTTGGGAAGCAGAAAATAGGCCACTATGCCGGCGACGAAGATGACCAATATCAGAAAAGTGATGATACGTGTAATACGTGATTTGCGGAGCTTCATTATGTCATTGTCAAAAGAGGAAAAAATCAGAGCGAAAGAGCGCGGAGTTTGTAGCCACGAGTGCGAAGCTCCTGCACCAGTCCTTTTTCGCCGATGAGGTGACCGGCTCCTACAGCTATGAGAGTGGGCTTTGCAGACAGTAGCGCAGGTATCTTTTCCATCCATCGTGCATTACGTCTATGGACCAAACGCTCCATATCCTGAGGTGTCATGTATTGACCTTCGAACACGGCTTCTATCTGCTGAGCCTTATAGTCCCTGACAAGTTTGGCTAAAGGATTCTGCTCCTTTTGTATATCTCGAATAGTCTTAAGCAGGTCTTTAGCTTGCTCTTTCAGACCTTTGGAAAAGAGGAGATATTGCATAGCATCCCAAGCCTCATCCTGCGTTTCGAAAAATACGGCCTCTTTTCCGTCAGCGAGTCCATGAACGACAACGCCGACATCCATCGGTTCTTGCCCCTGAAGGCGCATAGTCTCGGCCCCCATACTGACAAAGAAAGAAACGATAGAGGGGCGGAGGGGTATCTGGTCGACAGAACCCATGCCGGCGGATTGGAGGAATTGGTTCAATTCCTCCAGCTCTTCAGGAGAATAGAGCATGGCATAAGTGGTATCGCTCGGTAGCATCATGTTTGCTTGCAGGCGCGGCATCAAGGCTGTCAGGGATTCGGGACGAACATCATGCTCGATGATTACCTGACGAACAGATACGTATGCATCCTTATAGCCGGGGATACTATCCGTATAAGTATAAGGCACTATATGACAGGTGCCGAGCAAATAGCTCGGTTCGGTCAGCCCATTTCCGGAAATTTCCCACAGGAGGGCATCGCGTTTGCCTACTTCCTGTGCAAAGACACAGGAACCGACGAGGAGAAAGAACCAAAAAAGAATCGTTTGTCTTGTCTTCTTCATAATCTTCATAATTATATCAACGTTGTTAGGAGTTATACAATAACATCATTCGCCAATGCGGTAGCAGGCTTGCAGCGTATGTATCCACTGGCAAGCAACGAGACCTGCCGTTTCCGTTCGCAAGCGGCTCTCTCCAAGAGAAACGGGTGCAAATCCGGCAAGCAAGGCGGACTCCACTTCAGACGGAGAGAAGTCTCCTTCCGGCCCTATTAGAATCAGTACATCCTGTCCTACGTGGTAGAAATCCGACGGATAGCCTCGGCCTTGGGTTATTTCGGCTCGAACAGCTTCGTCCACATAAGCGATAAGACGAACAGCTGCCTTCGGAGTGTCGGCAATTACAGTTTGTATGGGGATATTGACTCGAATCACGGGAAAGGAGGCTTTGAGCGACTGCTTCATCGCACTAATTGCGATGCGCTCCAAGCGTTCCGCTTTGATACGCCTACGCTCGGAATGTTCGGATTCGATAAAGACCACTTCGTCCACCCCTATTTCCACCAACTTCTCCAGCATCCACTCCATCCGCTCACTCTGTTTGGTGGGGGCAATAGCAATGGTAATCCTGTCTCGCCAAGGTTTTTGCCACGACTCCTGTCCGCATACGCTTACATAACAGCTCTTGCGATCGGCAGTTTCTATGACGGCATCGAAGAACGAACCTCGCCCGTCGGTCAGACGGAGACGATCGCCTGCCTGCATACGCAGGACGCGCAAGATATGGCCGGCTTCGTCGTCAGGCAGTCTGTCGGACTGCTCTATATCGGGCGCATAGAATAAGGGGAGGGACATACTGAATCATTCTACCATGGTTTCTGTACCAAAAGTAGTCCATTCTTATCGAATAGAGCCATCGGCAGCGCGAAAGGCGAATCAAGAAACGGGAAAAGGGTACACCCCGGATTCTTCTCGCATTATATGCACGTCTATACGCCCATATACCTTGCCATCGACATTGCGGATGGAATTATGTACTTGTTTCTCATAAGCCTTTCATTCTTTTAGGATAGATTTAACAACACGCTATAAAGACATAAAAGTTGTGTGCCTATTCATAATTTACGAACGGCAATTCGTCAAAATTCCCCACCTTTGCCCTGCACTATCAGGGAAAGAACGATATGAAAAGACTGATAACAACAGGAGCAGCCTTTCTACTGGCTGCTACACTCTCTGCCTGCAACGGCAATAACACAAGTGAAACCCAAGGCGATCGGACTGAACAGGCCGAAACGGTGCAAGCCGATCTCTTCTCGGCCGACTCGGCTTACACCTTCGTGCAGCGTCAGGTGAACTTTGGCCCTCGCATCCCCGGCACAGCTCCGCATCGTGCCTGTGGAGATTGGCTCGTGGCCACGCTTCGCAGCTTTGGTGCCGCGGTGCAAGAGCAGACAGCCGAAATCAAAGCGCATGATGGCACCATGCTGCCCATGCGCAATATCATAGCCTCATACCGCCCCGAAGCCACCGGGCGTATGCTACTGATGGCTCACTGGGATACGCGGCCGGTCTCCGATCAGGATGCCAACCCCGCTATGCACACAGAGACCTTCGACGGTGCAGACGATGGTGGCAGCGGAGTAGGCGTATTATTGGAGATAGCGCGCTATCTGGGACAACAGAAGGATTTGGGCATGGGCATCGATATTGTATTCTTCGACACAGAGGATTACGGTAGCTATGGCGATGACGAATCGTGGTGTCTCGGCTCACAGTATTGGAGCCGCAATCCGCACGTAGCAGGTTACAAGGCCGAAGCCGGCATCCTGCTGGATATGGTTGGTGCCAAAGGAGCTACGTTCTATTGGGAGTACTTCTCCAAGAGCTATGCCCCGGGGTTGATCTCTGCCGTATGGCAGACGGCAGCCGCATTAGGATATGGCAACTACTTCATCCAAGCCGACGGAGGCGCTCTGACAGATGATCATGTACCTGTGATCAAGAATTTGGGGATCCCCTGCATCGATATTATCAATTACTCGTCCAAGAACGAACATGGCTTCGGCGACCACTGGCATACCCAGAGGGACAATATGCAGATCATCGACAAAAATGTACTCGATGCCGTGGGCGAAACCGTCATTCGATATTTGGACGAACAGGTGAAAGCCGCTTCACACTGACTATTCACTCATTAGCTTATCCCATGCCAAGTATAAACGAAATACAGGATCAGATCATCGAGGAATTCTCCGCTTTCGATGATTGGATGGATCGTTATCAACTGCTGATCGATATGGGCAGTGCCCTACCCGAACTGGATGCTGCAGATAAGGTGCCGGAGAACATTATCGAAGGTTGCCAGAGTCGCGTATGGATAGCAGCCTCCCTGCAAGATGGCAAGGTGCACTACCGCGCCGATAGCGATGCCCTCATCGTCAAAGGGATAGTGGCTCTGCTACTACGGATACTGAACGACCAGAAACCGAAAGACATCGTTTCGTCCGATCTCTACTTCATTCGCGAAGTAGGGTTGCAAGATCATCTCTCGCCGACACGCTCCAACGGCCTCGTCTCCATGCTCAAGCAGATGCGTTTCTATGCCCTTGCCTTTGAAGGAGGGGAGGCCTGATTCATGGATCATCTGACCGTCATCATAGGAGCCGGGCTCACCGGACTGACCACAGCCGCTTTCCTCAGAGCTGCCGGCAGGCCTGTTCTGGTTTTGGAGCGAGCTGCTCATATCGGCGGACAGATACGCACCTACAGAGAGAACGGGTTCGTGTTCGAGACAGGGCCGAATACCGGCACGATCTCCTCTCCGGAAGTAGCCGAGCTATTCGAACTGCTCGGATTGGAACCTGAGATAGCCACTCCTGCGGCCTCTAACCGTCTGATATGGAAAGGCAACAAACTGTATCCCCTTCCAAGGAACATCGCCGAGGCAGTCGCTACTCCTCTCTTTTCCCTGTGGGACAAATGGCGTATCCTCGGCGAACCCTTCCGCCGGAGAGGCGGACAACCCAATGAGACGGTCGGAGCCTTGGCTCGTCGCCGGCTGGGCAAAAGTTTTGTGGACTACGCAGTCGATCCTTTCCTCGGAGGTATTTATGCAGGAGATGCCGACCAACTGGTTACTCGCTTTGCCCTGCCCAAACTATACGATCTGGAGCAGCGATACGGCAGCTTCGTACTGGGTGCCGTTCGAAAAGCCCGACAGCCACAAAACGAACGCGACCGCAAAGCCTCGCGCAAGGTCTTTTCCGTACAAGGGGGACTCGGTCTTCTGGTCGAAGCTTTGGCTGACTATATCGGACGCGAACACATCCTGACGGAAACGCAAATCCGATACATCAATCACCCGGGAGCACACACCTTCGGCCTTACCTATACGGATGCTTCGGAAGAGGAGCACACCATTCCTTGCCGCCACTTGGTGAGTACGGTGGCAGCGCACCATATCCCCACACTGTTCGACCGCTTCCCTGCGGATGAATCAGCCGTGTTCGAGCAGCTCTATTATGCACCCATGATAGAGGTTGCCGTAGGGTTCCGCCGGAATGTTGCCACACACCTGCCGGCTTTCGGTTGCCTGATCCCTTCGAGGGAAAATCGTCGCATCCTCGGCATCCTGTTCCCTTCGGACTGTTTCCGTGGCAGAGCACCTGAAGGGGGCGCACTCTATTCCATATTCATGGGTGGGGTGCGAAATGCTTCGCTCATAGACCTTTCCGACGAGGAGATCAGCACGATTGCAATGGAAGAGCTGCGCGATATGCTGCACATACCTCACACCTGTAAGCCGGATCTGCTGCACATCTCACGCCACCGCCATGCCATACCGCAGTACTACGCCGATACGGAACTTCGGCAAGACATCATCCGGCGGATGGAAATGCGCTGGCCGGGCTTGCATTTGGGTGGCAATATGCATGGGGGAATAGGTATGGCACATCGTATCTCACAAGGTGTGGAAATGGCTCGAAGTATCATAGAAGAGACAGCCATCGCCGAACGCTCTGCCAGAGGCTGACCACGACATTTGCTTTTCCCTCATTGCGAGCTACACCCCAATCGGCTCACCCCTCTCTTCGCCCTGTTCTATTTATTCAGGACAAATTCATAAGCCCGACAAGCCAAGCAAACGACTCTTGATTTGATACTATTTATGTCTATATACAGACGCTGAAAAACAGTCAATTGACAATGAAATCTCCCGGAAAATGCCGTGTGACAATCTCATCTATCGGTTTAACAGCTCGCACGGAACCTCCCACTCCCCGAACCTGCCATCCGACACAGAGCAGATAGCATCTTCCATCAATAGATCATAGTATCCTCTCATGTGAGACCATAGTATCCTCTCATATGAGACCATAGTATCCTCTCATGTGAGACCATAGTATCCTCTCATGTGAGACCATAGTATCCTCTCGTATGAGACCATAGTATCCTCTCATAGGAGACCATAGTATCCTCTCATGTGAGACCATAATATCCTCTCATAGGAGACCATAGTATCCTCTCATATGAGACCATAGTATCCTCTTATACGAGACCATAGTATCCTCTCATGCGAGACCATAGTATCCTCTCGTATGAGCATATCGACTTGGTTCGAAAATACATTCCGGGCTTTCCTGTATCGATTCGCTGACATGACGTCTCTGAATGAGACCTCTTCTCGTCGGATGATTTTCCTTGTCGTGCCATCGTTTTGTGTCATTGAGATCATACCATAAACACACAAAACAATCGACCGACACACTGTAAAATGAATGGATAAAGGGATAAAGTACCTGCTTATTGCCGAAAGGTCTCATCCGACAAAAGCAATCCTGAAGATCGATCTGCGGCGAATGGAGAAGAAAAAGGAAGGGAGGGGCTTATTTGGGCTGTTGCCCCATTGCCTTGCGAAGTTGTAGGGGTGTATTGCCGAGCATCTTGCGACAGAAAGCACAGAGATAGCTGACAGAGGAGAAGAGATTCTTTTCCGCTATTGCCTTGAGAGACAGAGACGGATCGGCCAAGTCCGTGTAGACATGCCTGGCCCTTTCTTCATGCATCCATTTGAGTGGCGGACAACCGAATTCCTGATTGAAGTGACGTTTGAAAGAACTGAGCGACAGATTCATTTTGGCTGCAAGCTCTTCTGCCGATCGGCATTCCAAATGGTGTCGGAATACGAAGGCACGAAAGCCCTTGTTCTGACAGTGGAATGAGGAGAGAAAGTTGTCTAAAAGCGGCTTTTCGTAGCGTGAGCGGAAGATGCAGAAGAGTTCGCGCAGTTTCAGCTCGAATATCTCGGACGAAGCGGGCATTTCTGACAAATATCCCATCACAGAGTGGAGCCAGGAGTTCACCATTGTCTCTCGTTGCAAGGAGGAGATGTGAACGATTTCGGTTCGTCTCCGGCATTCTTTCGTATTGCCCGAAGAGGGACAAATGCCGAGGCATAAATGGAGCGTGGGATGGAAATAAAAGCAGATGAGCGTAGCCGGGCCTTTTTCAGCTCTAAGTCTTATACGAAGATTGGCAGCCAAAAGGACAACATTATCTCCCGACAATTGCGAATTGCCGGATTCCGGCCCGACAAATACGGCCGGCTCTCCTTTGAGCAGGAAGAGCAAAGCATGGCTGTCTTTGGTCCAGATTTCCAAATCAGCTCCTTGTCCTACCGTGTGGAGTTCGGGCAATCCGGACAGAGCAGTGGTCGGTCGGCTGTTGTTCAGGATGCCATTCGGCTTTTCTTTGGGAGAGACAGGCTGACAGATATGAATACTCATAAGGAGGATGGTCGGACGTTATCTTTGGCAAAGCGAGCTATTATGTGACGGGCTGCCTTGTCCGAGGTATTGTCCGTACCGATGCTTTTGCGGATGGAGTCGTATCCGGACAACTGCGCTTGTCGCTCTGCGGAGGAAGCATCAAGGAGCGGAGACAGACTTGCGGCCAACCTTTTCTCCGTGAACAAGGCTCCGAAAAGTTCGGGCACTACAGCCCTGCCGGCAATGAGGTTGGTCAGCGAAATAAAAGGCGTACCAAAGCAATACTTGAAAATCAGATTGGTCAGTCGACCTCCTCGAATATAGTAGCATACGACCTGTGGCGTACCGATCAGTGCGGTTTCGAGCGTAGCCGTTCCGGAAGTTACGAGGGCTGCTTTGCTCTCTCGGAGTATTTCATACGTGCGTCCGAATACAACGGGAATGCTGTCGTCGGGCAAAAATGGAGTATAGTCCTGTATCGTCAGTCCGGGTGCACCGGCTATGACAGGGCGGTAGTCCGGGAATTGCTTCATCACACGCAACATCACAGGCAAATTCTCCTTCACTTCGAGCAAGCGACTTCCACAGAGAAGGGCTACTTGACGAGAATCTTTGGCCGATCGTTCTTGCTCTTCGATCGTAGGCCGCATGTGTTGCTTGACGGCATCATAGCACGGATTGCCTACATAGATGACTGGAAAATCGTGTCCGGCAAAAAAATCTTTCTCGAAAGGCAAGATGCAGAGCATGAGATCGACGTATTTCTTCAACGTCTTGATTCGCCAGGATTTCCATGCCCAAACTTTAGGAGAGATATAATAGACTATCGGCTTGCCAAGCTCTTCGCGTACAAACGGAAGTACGTAGCGCATATTGAAGCCCGGGTAGTCCACTGCGATGACAACGTCGGGGTTAAATGCTCGCATCTGCTCCTGCACATGCTCGCCCGCGCGGCGGATGACACCGAGGTGCGTGAGTACCGGAATGAAGCCCATGAAGGCTACTTCCCTGTAATGAAAGATCGGTCGCTCTCCGGTAGCCTCGGACAAGAAATCCCCCCCCATGAATGCAAACACGGCTTCCGGGTCATGCTCTTTCAAGGCACGAACCAGATTGGATGCATGCAGGTCGCCCGAGGCTTCGCCGGCTACGATGAAATAGCGCATACGCAATAAAGAAAATCAGGGAAAGGGGAGAGGAGATCAGACGCTCCTCTTGAGAAGTTCCTCCAAGACAGGCAGATAACGTCTCGAAGTCATATTCAGTTTGATGGGAGATAGTGTAACGTAGCCCGCATGCATCAGTTCCAAATCACCCTCTATGGTGCCTTTATTGATCTGACGTCCTGTCATCCAATACACAGCATTGCCCCGTGCATCTTCGGAAGCCATGTATTCGTCGACAAAACGACCGTCCGTAACGGCGCAAGGCTTTAGCCCCAAAGGTTTTCCCTTCGGAACATTCATGCTTAGCATCGTGTCCTGAGGCAAGCCATTCTTCAGGATCATACGACTGACATGCACGGCATAGGCCGTGGCATGACTCATATCGCAAATCTCGCTATGGTCGTCCAGTGAAACGGCCAGAGCCGGTACATCACACACACATCCTTCCATCGCAGCACCCACCGTGCCGGAATAGATTACGCAGATGCCGGCATTGTTGCCGTGATTCACACCCGTGACCAGCAAATCGGGCTTGCGCTCCTTGAAGACTGTGTTCATCGCCAACTTCACACAATCTACCGGCGTCCCCGTACAGCTGTATACCGTATAGCCTTCCTCTCTGTGCCGAAGCTTGAGCTTGATGGGGAGAGTGGAGGTAATGGCAGCCGAAGCCCCGGATCGTGGCCCGTCGGGAGCTACGATCGTGACATTCCCTAATGGGCGCAGGGCTTCTGCCAGCTCGCGGATACCCTGTGCTCGAAAACCATCGTCATTCGAAACTAAAATTTCAATCGGATCGGCTTTCATTTCTTGTCTTCTTCAGGAATAATGCCACTTAGTTTTACGATAAAACGTAGTGCGGAATAGGAGGGGATGGGTACGAGATTTGCGCTCGATGCAGGGACGCCTTTACTTCCATAGGCTAAATACCAGGGGACGATGAACTCACACTCGTCTCCGATAACCATATTCTGCAAAGCAATACGGAAGCCGGTGATCGACTTATCCTTCTCATTCCTGTAAAGTGTAATACGTGCCGGCTTTTCGGAGTTATAGTTTCCGTCTACCATGATATTTCCTACCAAACGATACGTTTGATAGTGGACCTCCACACGGGAAGTGGCGATCGGATGCTCTGTGCCCGTACCGTTTGTTATCCAGCGCATGTAAACGTATGCGGTCGAACCATCGACAGATACTTTCTTGAAGTTGGTGCTGTCCGCATAGGCGTTGAAGGCCACTTCGTTGTCGTGACGACGCTGTTTTTCCTCATTCGGTCTTTTCTCGCACGAGGAGAAAACAAGGAGGATGTTTACCAGCATCAGCCCAAGGGCCATGATGATATTTTTTTTCGTTTTCATAGGTCTATCTTTTTGAGCAAGCTCTTGAGGCTTACATATTCCGAGATAATAGCATTCAAACGGCTGATCTCCACACGCTCCTGCTCCATCGTGTCGCGATAGCGGATGGTCACGGTATTGTCTTCGAGCGATTGGTGATCTACCGTAATACAGAAAGGAGTACCGATTGCATCCTGACGGCGGTAGCGTTTGCCGATAGAATCCTTTTCATCGTATTGGCAGGCGAAGTCGAAACGGAGGTCGTGAACAATCTCCCGAGCCTTCGCATCAAGACCATCCTTCCGAACCAGAGGGAGTACGGCCAGCTTCACGGGAGCCAATGCTGCGGGCAGCTTCAGCACTACGCGCATCTCGCCGTTGGAAGTCTCTTCTTCGCAATACGATCCGAAGAGAATCGTCAGGAACATCCGATCCAGTCCGATGGAGGTTTCCACTACATACGGCACGTAGCTCTTGTTCTGTTCGGGATCGAAATACTGCAGTTTCTTGCCGCTAAACTCTTCGTGGCGAGAGAGGTCGAAGTCAGTCCGACTATGGATTCCTTCCACTTCTTTGAAACCGAATGGCATCTCGAACTCAATATCGGTGGCAGCATTGGCATAGTGTGCCAGCTTGTCATGATCATGGAAACGGTATTTGTCGTCTCCGAAGCCGAGGGCGCGGTGCCACTGCATACGGAGGTTTTTCCACTTCTCGAACCATTGCAGCTCTTCACCCGGTCGTACGAAGAACTGCATCTCCATTTGTTCGAATTCGCGCATCCGGAAGATGAACTGACGGGCTACGATCTCGTTCCGGAAAGCCTTGCCGATCTGGCAAATTCCGAAAGGGATCTTCATTCGTCCCGTCTTCTGCACATTCAGGAAATTGACAAATATGCCTTGAGCCGTTTCGGGACGAAGATATACCTTCATGGCACCGTCGGCCGTAGAGCCCATCTCCGTGGCAAACATCAGGTTGAACTGGCGCACCTCTGTCCAGTTACGCGTACCGCTGATCGGACAGACGATCTCGCAGTCGAGGATAATCTGACGGATTTCCTCCAGATTGTTGTCATTCAGTGCAGTAGCAAAGCGTTCGTGTATCTGATCTCGCTTCTGTTGATATTCGATCACACGGGCGTTGGTGGCACGGAATTGAGCCTCGTCGAATGCCTCGCCGAAGCGTTTGGCTGCTTTGACGACTTCTTTTGCTATTTTTTCATCTATTTTGGCCAGATGATCCTCCACGAGTACATCCGCACGATAACGCTTTTTGGAATCCTTGTTGTCTATGAGCGGATCATTGAACGCATCCACGTGTCCCGAAGCTTTCCAGATCGAAGGATGCATGAAGATGGCAGAGTCGATGCCCACCACATTATCATGCAGCAGGGTCATACTTTCCCACCAGTAGCGTTTGATATTGTTCTTCAGTTCAGAACCGTATTGTGCATAGTCGTACACAGCTGCCAGACCGTCGTATATCTCGGACGAAGGAAAGACGAAGCCGTATTCTTTGCAGTGTGAGACTATTTTTTTGAAGAGATCTTCCTGTTGTGCCATGCTATCTTGATGTGTGAATCTTATTGTATTCCTACATTTTACCTCGCGAAAATAATCCTTTTTCTTCAATAGTCTCCTAAACGATTTGAGGTACACATCCCACAAATAAACGCAACACTAAGAAAAATTTAGCAAGAAGCACTCGAACGGAGTCCTAAAGTTTAGTTTTTTCTGGGTCTATGGTTCAGTTTGGTCTGTATAGTATAAGAGACCTTTGCACGGCGATTAGTGTGTATTTTGTTTGTTAATTCATTGTATAATAGGGAGTTATTTTGTATATTTGAGTATTAAAAACAGCATAATATTCCTCCCATGGCATACCAATCCAAGAATACCGATGAACATGTAACATTTGCAGACGCACTCCTTTCAAAGCGTTATCGCAAAGCACAAAACGACTTCCTCAATCAGGTTGACACGCTTATCGATTGGCGTCCGATCAGGACGCTGATCAACAAGAAATACACGAAGCGACAAAATGCCATCGGCGCCCCGGCTTATGACGTGATTCTCTTATTCAAGATGTTGCTTTTGGAGACATGGTACAACCTCAGTGATTGTGCTTTGGAGGAGCGCATCAATGATTCAATCACCTTTTCCCGATTCTTGGGGCTGAAGATGGAAGAGGTATCTCCCGACCACAGCACCATCAGTCGATTTCGTTCGGCACTGACAGAGTTGGGTCTCATGGACAAACTATTGGCGCAGTTTAACAAACAACTTTCCCGCCATCACATTTCGGTCAGGGAAGGGGTGCTTGTGGATGCAAGCCTTGTGGAGACGCCGCATAAACCCAACGGAAGCATTACGATTGAAGTCGCAGACGACAGAGAAGACAATCGGAGCGAGGCGGAAAAAGAGGCAGAGGAGGATTATCAAAAACAGGTTGTCCGTCAACGTAAAGGGACGGATGAAGAAGCCCGTTGGGTGTACAAACAAAAGCGTTATCACTACGGATACAAAAAGCATTGTCTGACCAATGTTCAAGGCATTGTTCAAAAGGTGATAACGACAGCAGCGAACCGCAGTGACACAAAGGAGTTTATTCCGCTATTGGAGGGTGCAAACATACCTCAAGGCACAGCCGTCTTGGCGGACAAAGGATATGCTTGCGGGGAAAATCGTTCCTACCTGCAAACCCATCACCTTCAAGACGGCATCATGCACAAGGCACAACGCAACAGGGCATTGACCGAGGAAGAGAAGCAACGAAACAAAGCAATCGGTCCGATACGGAGCACCATCGAACGCACCTTTGGCAGTATTCGCCGGTGGTTTCATGGCGGACGATGTCGATACCGGGGACTTGCCAAGACCCATACTCAAAACATTCTTGAAAGCATCGCCTTTAATTTATACAGAACCCCGGGGATAATTATGTCCTCATCCGTAGGATAAGGCATAACCACCCTTGAGGAGCTCGTACAAGTAGCTCCTCAAAGGGGGGATTTACAACTACTTTCACTCCTTACTGCCACCCCTTTCACTCGCTCCTTTTATGCCAAGAACTCCTCTTCCCTCCATCTCCTTATTTTTCAAAGGTCTCTTTATAGAAGTTTGAAAAATGGGGCGGGTTATTCGATTCGCATAATTCGGATTAAATAAATACATTTGCAAGAAAAGCGATTGCCATGAGTAACAGGAAGATAAACCCGTTTGTCGTGACGGGAAAAATCGAACCGGAATATTTCTGCGACCGAGAATCCGAGTCGGCGCGCCTCATCAAATCCATTGCAAATGGCAATAACTCGGTGGTTATCTCGCCACGTCGAATGGGGAAAACGGGACTGATCCAATTCTGCTATGACAAGGAAGAAATCGGCAGGAACTACTATACTTTTTTTATCGACATCCTCCACACATCGAGCCTGCGCGAATTTACTTACCTGCTCGGCCGCGAGATATACGAGACTCTGCTGCCACAGAGCAAAAAGATGATCAACCTCTTCGTCCGCACCCTCAAGTCGATCAGTGGGAGGTTCGGGTTCGATCCCGTAAGCGGAATGCCGACCTTCGGTATCGAGCTGGGCGACATCGAACATCCCGAATACACGTTGGAGGAGATTTTCCGGTATTTGGCCGATGCGGACAGGCCCTGTGTTGTTGCCATCGATGAGTTCCAACAGATTGCGAAGTATCCGGAGAAGAATATCGAGGCTCTTCTGCGCACTCATATCCAAAAGCTCCGCAACTGCAATTTCATTTTCGCCGGCAGCGAACGGCACATGATGCAGGAGATGTTTGCCTCGGCTGCACGCCCGTTTTACCACAGTGCCGATATGCTGGAGCTTAAGGCCATCGAGGCGGATGTTTATATCCCCTTTATCGTAGGGCATTTCGAGAAACGCGATCGCAGCATCTCGCCCGATGATGCAGCACGGGTTTACCGGCTCTTCAAAGGGCATACTTTCTATATACAGAAGACCTTTAACGAGGCTTTCGCAGACACGCCCGAGGGCGAAGTATGTACGCCGGAGATCATCGAGTCGGCCATCGACAATATGATAGCATCGAACGATACCATATTCCGCGAGATACTCTCCAATATCCCCGAGAAGCAAAAGACCCTCCTCTATGCCATCGCCAAGGAGGGAGAAGCCGAGCGTATCACGTCTACCGGATTCATCAAACGTCACAACCTGATCTCCGCCAGCTCCGTACAGTCGGCTGCAAACAAACTGCTCGACAAGGACATTATCACCGAGATCAACAAGGTCTATTGTGTCACGGACAAACTTTTTGCCATGTGGATCAATACCCTCTACGGCACCAAGGACTTTTGGCGAATGACCTCCCGACCATAATACAGGAGACCTTTGAAAAATAAGGAGATGGAGGGAAGAGGAGTTCTTGGCATAAAAGGAGCGAGTGAAAGGGGTGGCAGTAAGGAGTGAAAGTAGTTGTAAATCCCCCCTTTGAGGAGCTACTTGTACGAGCTCCTCAAGGGTGGTTATGCCTTATCCTACGGATGAGGACATAATTATCCCCGGGGTTCTGTATAAATTAAAGGCGATGCTTTCAAGAACGTTTTGAGTATGGGTCTTGGCAAGTCCCCGGTATCGACATCGTCCGCCATGAAACCACCGGCGAATACTGCCAAAGGTGCGTTCGATGCTGCTCCGTATCGGACCGATTGCTTTGTTTCGTTGCTTCTCTTCCTCGGTCAATGCCCTGTTGCGTTGTGCCTTGTGCATAATGCCGTCTTGAAGGTGATGGGTTTGCAGGTAGGAACGATTTTCCCCGCAAGCATATCCTTTGTCCGCCAAGACGGCTGTGCCTTGAGGTATGTTTGCACCCTGCAATAGCGGAATAAACTCCTTCGTGTCACTGCGGTTCGCTGCAGTCGTTATCACCTTTTGAACAATGCCTTGAACATTGGTCAGACAATGCTTTTTGTATCCGTAGTGATAACGCTTTTGTTTGTAAACCCAACGGGCTTCTTCATCCGTCCCTTTACGCTGACGGACAACCTGTTTTTGATAATCCTCCTCTGCCTCTTTTTCCTCCTCGCTCCGATTGTCTTCTCTGTCGTCTGCGACTTCAATCGTAATGGTTCCGTTGGGTTTATGTGGCGTCTCCACAAGGCTTGCATCGACAAGCACCCCTTCCCTGACCGAAATGTGATGGCGCGAAAGTTGTTTGTTAAACTGCGCCAATAGTTTGTCCATGAGACCCAACTCTGTCAGTGCCGAACGAAATCGACTGATGGTGCTGTGGTCGGGAGATACCTCTTCCATCTTCAGTCCCAAGAATCGGGAAAAGGTGATTGAATCATTGATGCGCTCCTCCAAAGCACAATCACTGAGGTTGTACCATGTCTCCAAAAGCAACATCTTGAATAAGAGAATCACGTCATAAGCCGGGGCGCCGATGGCATTTTGTCGCTTCGTGTATTTCTTGTTGATCAGCGTCCTGATCGGACGCCAATCGATAAGCCTGTCAACCTGATTGAGGAAGTCGTTTTGTGCTTTGCGATAACGCTTTGAAAGGAGTGCGTCTGCAAATGTTACATGCTCATCGGTATTCTTGAATTGGTATGCCATGGGAGGAATATTATGCTGTTTTTACTACTCAAATATACAAAATAACTCCCTATTATACAATGAATTAACAGGCAAAATACACACCAATCGCCGTGCAAAGGTCTCATACAGACCATTATTCATAACCTTCAAATAAAAAAGTATGATGAGCACATTTTTAAGAAAGAGCCTGATGATCGCTGTATGGGGGCTCATCGGCCTCATGATGACAGCACAGTCGCAAACACTCCCCACCGGCAAAAACATCGCGACAGGTTCGAAATGGAACGGTACGGACAAGAGCTTCGTCGAGACACTTCCTCCCGCAGGCCCCGTTCGCAGTATAGCAGAGTCCGAACGTTCTGCCGGAGTTCTTATCTCTTATCCTCGGTGCATCCCGATGGAGTTGGTCATAGAGCTGTCCAAGGACGACACCGTCTACACCATTGTAGCGAATGAGAGCGAAAAGGCTATCGCCGTATCCGAATATACAGCAGCCGGCGTAAACATGTCACTCTTCTCTCCCCTTTGTGTCCTCTTCCTTTCTTAGCCGATTGCCGTTTTTCGGTCAAAAAATCTTTTTTCGCGAGGGAAAAAACATCTTCTCATTCTGTTTCTTTTGCGCTCCTTTTGGGTCTCTCTTACGCGCGCGAACCATAATTATATATCCGCTTCCTTTTGTCTTCTTTCTTGGGAGGGGTCCTTTTCTTCGGGGGCTGTTTTTTTTGTCGAACCGGTTGAAAAAGAATTTGAAAGATTTGTCTGTAAAGAAAAAAGGCGTACTTTTGTGACCGCAAAAGCGATTCCTGCCCGATTGATAGAGGAATTGTTCCGCCGAGCGCGTCGGGATTCTTTTTTGGGGGGGATCAGGCGACGAGCTTTTTCATGAGCGTCAGCCCTGAAAAAAGAGCCGATTGATTTTGCCGATTCGGAAAAAGGTTTTACTTTTGCACCCACTGTCCGCCACATGAAGGGTTTCGATCCGGAGATTGGGGAGGGCAGTCGGAGCGCGATCATTGACATTGTTCATACGAAGAACAAAAGTGTAGTACAAGAAGGAGAGAGAAGGGCTTCGCCATTTCTTGCAGGATTTCTGCCCCCTCGCAGAGAGAGGAGGGCGGATTTACCGGCTGTTATTGACGAAACCGTCTCTCGACGAGGACATATACTCTGTCAAAGAGAAAAACGAAAAGACCGAGAGAGAAAAAGAAACCGAGGTGTACTACCTGATAAATCGAATTATCCAAAGGGTAATAATCGGCGTCTGAGCGATAATAACAGAAGCAAACAAACACACAAATATGACAGTGGAGAGTTTGATCCTGGCTCAGGATGAACGCTAGCGATAGGCTTAACACATGCAAGTCGAGGGGCAGCATGATCTTAGCTTGCTAAGGTTGATGGCGACCGGCGCACGGGTGCGTAACGCGTATGCAACTTGCCTTACAGAGGGGGATAACCCGTTGAAAGACGGACTAAAACCGCATACACTTGTATTATTGCATGATATTACAAGGAAATATTTATAGCTGTAAGATAGGCATGCGTCCCATTAGCTAGTTGGTGAGGTAACGGCTCACCAAGGCGACGATGGGTAGGGGAACTGAGAGGTTTATCCCCCACACTGGTACTGAGACACGGACCAGACTCCTACGGGAGGCAGCAGTGAGGAATATTGGTCAATGGGCGAGAGCCTGAACCAGCCAAGTCGCGTGAAGGAAGACTGTCCTAAGGATTGTAAACTTCTTTTATACGGGAATAACGGGCGATACGAGTATTGCATTGAATGTACCGTAAGAATAAGCATCGGCTAACTCCGTGCCAGCAGCCGCGGTAATACGGAGGATGCGAGCGTTATCCGGATTTATTGGGTTTAAAGGGTGCGTAGGTTGTTCGGTAAGTCAGCGGTGAAACCTGAGCGCTCAACGTTCAGCCTGCCGTTGAAACTGCCGGGCTTGAGTTCAGCGGCGGCAGGCGGAATTCGTGGTGTAGCGGTGAAATGCATAGATATCACGAGGAACTCCGATTGCGAAGGCAGCTTGCCATACTGCGACTGACACTGAAGCACGAAGGCGTGGGTATCAAACAGGATTAGATACCCTGGTAGTCCACGCAGTAAACGATGATTACTAGGAGTTTGCGATATACCGTCAAGCTTCCACAGCGAAAGCGTTAAGTAATCCACCTGGGGAGTACGCCGGCAACGGTGAAACTCAAAGGAATTGACGGGGGCCCGCACAAGCGGAGGAACATGTGGTTTAATTCGATGATACGCGAGGAACCTTACCCGGGATTGAAATGTAGATGACTGATGGTGAAAACCGTCTTCCCTTCGGGGCTTCTATGTAGGTGCTGCATGGTTGTCGTCAGCTCGTGCCGTGAGGTGTCGGCTTAAGTGCCATAACGAGCGCAACCCACATCGGTAGTTGCTAACAGTTTTCGCTGAGGACTCTACCGAGACTGCCGTCGTAAGGCGTGAGGAAGGTGTGGATGACGTCAAATCAGCACGGCCCTTACATCCGGGGCGACACACGTGTTACAATGGGAGGGACAAAGGGCAGCTACCGGGCGACCGGATGCGAATCTCTAAACCCTTCCCCAGTTCGGATCGGAGTCTGCAACTCGACTCCGTGAAGCTGGATTCGCTAGTAATCGCGCATCAGCCATGGCGCGGTGAATACGTTCCCGGGCCTTGTACACACCGCCCGTCAAGCCATGGGAGTCGGGGGTACCTGAAGGGCGTAACCGCAAGGGGCGCACTAGGGTAATACCGGTGACTGGGGCTAAGTCGTAACAAGGTAGCCGTACCGGAAGGTGCGGCTGGAACACCTCCTTTCTGGAGTTCGGACCGATTGACATAAACGGTTGCCCGAAAAATTAAGGAGAATTGGTTGAAGGTAGGGTTTTTTGCAACGGAACCGGTGTCGGAGATTTATCCGATCGGGGGAAGAAGAAAAGACCATATATCGCCTTCGGTTTCGGCTCTCGGCTTTTTTTTTATCCGAAAAACTTTACTGCACGGCGAAAAGCCATATTTGTTCGACGTATGAATAAAACGAATATAACCTGCGGATATTCCGATGCAATCAATCGGGATGTCCGGGAGGGTGTTCTCTCTCTTGGATCGAAGATGGAGAGATACCGGAAGATAAGGAGTCTTTCCCTCCCCCGAGGCCTTGGTTCGTTTATCTTTCGAGCTTTCCCTGCTTCGAACTTTGCTTCTTTTTTTGAAGCGAGGCAAAAAGGGCAAAAAGAAAAAAATAAAGAGAGATAAGGGGCAACGGTCATGCAGCGCAAGGAGCTGCCACAGGCAGACGGAAGAGTTCGAATAAGAGAGAAGCAGTCCTATAGCTCAGTTGGTTAGAGCGCTACACTGATAATGTAGAGGTCGGCAGTTCAACTCTGCCTGGGACTACGGGGGATTAGCTCAGCTGGCTAGAGCACCTGCTTTGCAAGCAGGGGGTCATCGGTTCGAATCCGATATTCTCCACGAAAGAAAACAGGCGATCATTGACATATTGGAAGAAAATCAAATAAAGAATTTAAGTAGAGCACAACAAGCTTAAGTATACCGCCGGCGGCAATTGATTGCCGGGCGAACAAAAGTAAGTAAGGGCAGACGGTGGATGCCTAGGCTCTCGGAGGCGAAGAAGGACGTGATAAGCTGCGAAAAGCTGCGGGAATCGGCACATACGAATTGATCCGCAGATATCCGAATGGGGCAACCCGTCAGGCCAAGGCCTGACACATGAATTGATTTCATGAGCGAACGCGGGGAACTGAAACATCTCATTACCCGTAGGAGAAGAAAACAAAAGTGATTCCCTCAGTAGTGGCGAGCGAACGGGGATTAGCCCAAACCGGCTTTGTTTCGGCAAAGTCGGGGTAATAGGACTTCGACAAAAGTTTAATGATAGATATAGGAGAACCTACTGGAAAGTATGGCCGAAGAGCATGAAAGCTGCGTATCCGACATATCGAACCATAGACGACGGAGCACCTGAGTAGCGCGGGACACGAGACATCCTGTGTGAATTGGCGGGGCCCATCCCGTAAGGCTAAATACTCCCGAGAGACCGATAGTGAACCAGTACCGTGAGGGAAAGGTGAAAAGAACCTCGAACAGAGGAGTGCAATAGACCCTGAACCCGTCTGCCTACAAGCGGTAGGAGCGCCATTAAGGTGTGACTGCGTGCCTTTTGCATAATGAACCTACGAGTTACTGTTTGTGGCAAGGTTAATTGTTATAATCAAGACAAGGAGCCGAAGCGAAAGCGAGTCTTAAAAGGGCGCCCATTTAGTCACGAGCAGTAGACGCGAAACCAAGTGATCTACCCTTGGTCAGGTTGAAGGTTAGGTAACACTAACTGGAGGACCGAATCGGTAAGCGTTGAAAAGCTTTCGAATGAACTGAGGGTAGGGGTGAAAGGCTAATCAAACTTGGAGATAGCTCGTACTCCCCGAAATGCATTTAGGTGCAGCCTGTTGGATGTTATCATGAGGTAGAGCGACTGATTGGATGCGAGGGTTTCACCGCCTATCAAGTCCAGATAAACTCCGAATGCATGATAATTGACCGATGGAGTGAGGGCATGGGTGCTAAGGTCCATGTCCGAGAGGAGAAGAATCCGGACCACCGGCTAAGGTCCCGAAATAATTGCTAAGTTGTAAAAACGAAGTCAAGATGCAGAGACAGCTAGGATGTTGGCTTGGAAGCAGCCATTCATTTAAAGAGTGCGTAACAGCTCACTAGTCGAGGATTTTGGCATGGATAATACACGGGCATAAGCAATTTACCGAAGCCGTGGGATATAATATATATCGGTAGGGGAGCATTCCAGCGACGTAGAAGGGAAAAGGGCGACTTTTTCTGGAGTTTCTGGAAAAGCAAATGTAGGTATAAGTAACGATAAAGGGGGCGAGAACCCCCCTCGCCGAAAGACCAAGGATTCCTGATCAACGCTAATCGGATCAGGGTTAGTCGGGGCCTAAGGATAAGCCGAACGGCGATTCCGATGGAAGAACCGGTTAATATTCCGGTACTGATACAGAGAGCGATGTGGTGACGGAGAAGTGACAGTCCGGCCGTCTGACGGAATAGGCGGTTAAAGGGTGTAGATGTTGATCGGGGTAGGCAAATCCGCCCTGAGAGTCGAACCTGACAGTACCCGGAGTACATGTACGAAGGGATAAGGATGTAAACCGGCTCCCAAGAAAACCCGCTAAGCATATTTCTGTGTTACCCGTACCGTAAACCGACACAGGTGGTTGGGTTGAGTATACTAAGGCGCTCGAGAGATTCGCGGTTAAGGAACTAGGCAAAATGGTCCTGTAACTTCGGGAGAAAGGACGCCTGTCTCCGGACAGGCCGCAGAAACCAGGCCCAGGCGACTGTTTAACAAAAACACAAGGCTATGCAAAAAAGCAATTTGAGGTATATAGTCTGACACCTGCCCGGTGCTGGAAGGTTAAGAGGAGGAGTCATCGTCAAGAGAAGCTCTGAATTGAAGCCCCAGTAAACGGCGGCCGTAACTATAACGGTCCTAAGGTAGCGAAATTCCTTGTCGGGTAAGTTCCGACCTGCACGAATGGTGTAACGATCTGGGCACTGTCTCAACCGCGATCTCGGTGAAATTGTAGTATCGGTGAAGATGCCGATTACCCGCAACGGGACGAAAAGACCCCGTGAACCTTTACTATAGCTTTACATTGTATTTGGGCATCAGATGTGTAGGATAGGCCGGAGGCAGAGAAGCGGGTACGCCAGTATTCGTGGAGTCGATGTTGAAATACGGCCCTTTTGATGTTTGGATACTAACTCGCGGCGTGCGAGGACACTGTATGGTGGGTAGTTTGACTGGGGTGGTCGCCTCCAAAAGCGTAACGGAGGCTTCTAAAGGTACCCTCAGGCCGATTGGTAACCGGTCGCAGAGTGTAATGGCACAAGGGTGCTTGACTGGGAGACAAACAAGTCGCACAGGTAGGAAACTAGAGCATAGTGATCCGGTGGTTCCGCATGGAAGGGCCATCGCTCAAAGGATAAAAGGTACTCCGGGGATAACAGGCTGATCACTCCCAAGAGCTCATATCGACGGAGTGGTTTGGCACCTCGATGTCGGCTCGTCACATCCTGGGGCTGGAGAAGGTCCCAAGGGTTGGGCTGTTCGCCCATTAAAGTGGCACGCGAGCTGGGTTCAGAACGTCGTGAGACAGTTCGGTCTCTATCTGTTGTGGGCGCAGGAAATTTGCGAGGGTCTGACACTAGTACGAGAGGACCGTGTTGGACAGACCCCTGGTTTACCGGTTGTACCGCCAGGTGCACCGCCGGGTATCCACGTCTGGTAAGGATAAGTGCTGAAAGCATCTAAGCACGAAGCCGGCCTCAAGATAAGATTTCCATAAATAGGGTGGTTAAAGACTATGACCTTGATAGGCTGCAGGTGTATGATTGGTAACAATTAAGCCGAGCAGTACTAATAGCCCGAAACTTTTGTGCATCCCGAAGGATGCGGTATAGGTTGGTTTGTTGCCGCAAAGCTTGATGAATTATTTGTTGGCCTTTCGATATGTCGATTGCCTTTTTGAGGTATTCAGGTGGTTATAACGTTGGGGATCCACCTCTTCCCATTCCGAACAGAGAAGTTAAGCCCAACGGTGCCGATGGTACTGCGTCACAGTGGGAGAGTAGGACGCCGCCGTTTTTAAGAAACGTGAGAGAGAGGGGGGGATAGGATCTCACCCTCCTCCCCCGGAAAAAAAAGGTGAAGGAGAGAGTCTCGAGTCCGAGGCTCTCTCCTTTTTTATTTTCTCTCTCTCCAAAAATCATTTTGTTTTTCTCTCTATTCCTCTATTGCTTCCTCCTTTTCCTTCCTCCCTTCTTTTTTCCTTCATCTTCCTTTCCTTTTCTCTTCTCATCCTCAGTCGGACACAGCAAAGGATAATCGGCCAATTGCTTTCCTCCCCCTTGCTGCGCGTTATTCTTATAAGGAGACCATTGCGAGACCATTGCACGGCGATTGGTGTGTATTTTGTTTATTAATTCATTGTATAATAGGGAGTTATTTTGTATATTTGAGTATTAAAAACAGCATAATATTCCTCCCATGGCATACCAATCCAAGAATACCGATGAGCATGTAACATTTGCAGACGCACTCCTTTCAAAGCGTTATCGCAAAGCACAAAACGACTTCCTCAATCAGGTTGACAGGCTTATCGATTGGCGTCCGATCAGGACGCTGATCAACAAGAAATACACGAAGCGACAAAATGCCATCGGCGCCCCGGCTTATGACGTGATTCTCTTATTCAAGATGTTGCTTTTGGAGACATGGTACAACCTCAGTGATTGTGCTTTGGAGGAGCGCATCAATGATTCAATCACCTTTTCCCGATTCTTGGGACTGAAGATGGAAGAGGTATCTCCCGACCACAGCACCATCAGTCGATTTCGTTCGGCACTGACAGAGTTGGGTCTCATGGACAAACTGTTGGCGCAGTTTAACAAACAACTTTCCCGCCATCACATTTCGGTAAGGGAAGGGGTGCTTGTCGATGCAAGCCTTGTGGAGACGCCGCATAAACCCAACGGAAGCATTACGATTGAAGTCGCAGACGACAGAGAAGACAATCGGAGCGAGGAGGAAAAAGAGGCAGAGGAGGATTATCAAAAACAGGTTGTCCGCCGGCGTAAAGGGACGGATGAAGAAGCCCGTTGGGTGTACAAACAAAAGCGTTATCACTACGGATACAAAAAGCATTGTCCGGCCAATGTTCAAGGCATTGTTCAAAAGGTGATAACGACAGCAGCGAACCGCAGTGACACGAAGGAGTTTATTGCGCTATTGCAGGGTGCAAACATACCTCAAGGCACAGCCGTCTTGGCGGACAAAGGATATGCTTGCGGGGAAAATCGTTCCTACCTGCAAACCCATCACCTTCAAGACGGCATTATGCACAAGGCACAACGCAACAGGGCATTGACCGAGGAAGAGAAGCAACGAAACAAAGCAATCGGTCCGATACGGAGCACCATCGAACGCACCTTTGGCAGTATTCGGCGGTGGTTTCATGGCGGACGATGTCGATACCGGGGACTTGCCAAGACCCATACTCAAAACATTCTTGAAAGCATCGCCTTTAATTTATACAGAACCCCGGGGATAATTATGTCCTCATCTCTAGGATAAGGTATAACCCCCCTTGAGGAGCTCGTGCAAGCAGCTCCGCAAGGGGGGATTTACAACTACTTTCACTCCTTACTGCCACCCCTTTCACTCGCTCCTTTTATGCCAAGAACTCCTCTTCCCTCCATCTCCTTATTTTTCAAAGGTCTCATTGCACGGCATTTTTGCGACATTTTTTCCTGCATTGCTTGCGTATATCAATGATATTTAGTATTTTACACGTATAAACAAGAGCATAAATATGGCAACCAAACAAACTGAATCGGCACCAAGCTTTCTGCAAGTCTACACTCAGGTTCGCAGAGATCGTATGAAACACTCTTTCTTGCGTCAAATCAATGCCGGTGTTGATTGGCGTGGTATTCGCACACTGCTGAACAAGAAATACACCAAGACGCAGAATGCCATAGGTAACCCTGCCTACGATGCACTGTTGATGTTCAAGATTCTACTCTTGGAGACCCGGTATGGTTTGAGTGATTATGAGGTTGAGGAACGCATCAACGACTCCTTGCTTTTCAGTGAATTTCTTGGCTTGGACCTCGGCTTCCCTTCCCCCGACCATAGCACGATCAGTCATTTCCGTAGCGAACTCACTCGCTTGGGGATTATGGATAAACTCCTTCGGGAGCTGAACAAGCAGTTCAAGAAGCATGGGATTAGCCGTATTGATCAAGGCGCCATCGTTGATGCGAGCATTGTGGATAGTCCTTACGCCCCTGATGGTAGCGTGGTCATAGAAGTGGCTGAAGATCGAGAGGATACTCGTTCGGAGGAAGCTCGTACACAGCCAGGAGGCTTATCATTGTGAACTCAAGAGTGGCAAACCGGGAGTAGACTCGGAGGCTCGTTGGGTACGCAAAGGCAGGCACTATCGGTATGGATACAAGAAGCACGTCTTGACGGACGAGCAGGGTTTGGTAGAAACAGTGGTCACGACCTCGGCCAATTGTGCAGACACGGTTGTATTGCCTGAGCTGATCAAGAAGTCCAAGTTGCCGGGAGGAATTAGTGTTTTGGCCGACAAAGGCTATTGTAGCAAGGAGAATTCGGAGTATTTGGCCCGTCAAGGTTTGATAGATGGAATTATGCTTAAGGCCCATCGAGGTCAAGCCCTCAGTGAAAGTCAGAAACAACTCAATCGGATGATCAGTAAGACGCGCTGCTTGATAGAACGTACCTTCGGTAGTATTCGACGATGGTTCTGTGGCGGACGATGTCGCTACCGAGGGTTAGCCAAGACACATACCCAAAATATCCTTGAAGCTATGGCCTACAATCTCAAGCGTATGCCGGGGCTTCTTGTGCTTCAAGGCGCCAAATAGGCGTAAAACGCCCGTACCTCGAGGGCAATTGCCCTCGAGGTGCGGGAAAGGGGACTAATCCCCAAGCTGCAAAACAGACGAGAATGGTCAAAAATACACCAGGAACAAGCGAGCAGAAAGAACAGCCTCTTTGTGCAATGGTCTCATAAGGTGAGTTCGATGTAAGTTTATGTGACTAAATCTTAAATCAACTCTGTGAAGAAGCCCAAGTTCAAAGCAATCCGAATGAAGTTTTTAGCTAACCTATTTACATCCAAAAACACGTAGGCAAGAAAACTCTGAAGTTGGCTCTGGCTCTGAAGCATAGAATTGCATTTTTAGCACTATGGGGAAGAGCTAAATAAATCAAAGGTCCGTGAAAAAGTCTAATGACAAATCTGAGAAAAGAAAATGGCCGATTAATAGTTTCAATCAAGGCACAGTGGGTAATGGTCAAAAGTGTACATTTGTTTTTAAGAATCAAGGATAAGCCCATGATAGTCTGTATTGCCGAAAAGCCCAGTGTGGGGCGTGAGATCGCTGCTGTACTCGGTGCCACCAAAGCCTATAAAGGCTATATGGAGGGCAACGGTTATCAGGTGACATGGACTTTCGGACATCTCTGTGCCCTCAAAGAACCTCACGACTATGCACCCGAATGGAAGCGATGGAGTATCAGTTCTCTACCGATGATACCACTGCGATTTGGCATCAAACTCATCGATAGCGATAGTATTCGGGAGCAATTCGGCACCATCGAAAAGCTTGTCCATGAAGCGGATATGGTCGTGAACTGCGGTGATGCCGGACAGGAGGGAGAGCTGATCCAGCGTTGGGTATTGCAGAAAACGGGCTGCACATGTCCCGTGCGGCGACTTTGGATATCTTCTCTTACTGAGGAGTCTATCCGTGAAGGCTTTGCGAGGCTGCGCGACAGCGAAGAATTTCATTCCCTATATGAGGCCGGACTGGCTCGTGCCATAGGCGACTGGCTATTGGGTATGAACGCTACGCGTCTTTATACGCTCCGCTTCGGGAGCAACCGACAGGTACTTTCCATCGGACGTGTACAGACTCCGACTCTCGCCCTTATTGTCAGGAGACAGCACGAGATCGAGCACTTCACCCCTGAAGTCTACTGGGAGGTGAAGACCATCTACCGCGATACGGTGTTCAATGCCACCAAGGGACGCTTTTCCTCGATCGAGGATGCTCGTCGGGAAGTGGAGGTCGTAGCTGGCAGCCCATTTGCTGTTACCTCCGTGGCTACGAAGAAAGGTCGGGAGCTACCGCCTCGACTCTTCGACCTCACCGGCCTACAGGTAGAATGCAATAAGAGGTTTGCCATGACGGCCGATGCTACGCTACGCACCATCCAGTCGCTGTATGAGAAGAAGATCACCTCCTATCCCCGCGTGGATACCACCTATCTGAGCGACGATGTATTTGAAAAAGTGCCGAATATCCTCCAAGGACTCTCCGACTATACCCTACTCACAGCTCCACTTCGAAGTAGCAAACTGAAAAAAAGCAAGAAGGTATTCGACAATAGCAAGATCACTGACCACCATGCCATCATTCCCACCGGTCAGCCATCCCATGGTATGTCGGAGGATGAGCGACGTGTATTCGATCTGGTGGCCCGCCGATTTATAGCTGTTTTCTATCCGGACTGCATATTCAGCCAGACCACGGTCTTGGGACAAGCAGCTAAGGTAGAGTTCAAAACCACGGGGAAACAGATACTGGAGCCCGGCTGGCGCACTGTCTTCACCGATCCGCAGACGGACGATGATGGAGAGAACAAGGACGAGGAGAAAAAACTGCCAATATTCTCCGAGGGCGAAAGTGGAGTACACACCCCCGAGGTGCAGGAGAAAACGACACAGCCGCCCAAATTCTATACCGAAGCTACACTCCTGCGTGCCATGGAGACGGCCGGCAAGTCGGTCAAGGACGAAGAGCTCCGCGATGCCCTCAAAGAAAATGGCATCGGCCGGCCGTCTACGCGAGCAGCCATCATTGAGACTCTCTTCAAGCGCAACTACATTTATAAAGAGAAGAAGAATCTCAAAGCTACTCCTACGGGTATGTCTTTGATAGCGACGATCGACTATGAACTGCTCAAGAGTGCCGAGCTGACCGGCCAATGGGAATACAAGCTTCGTCGCATCGAGCGAGGCGACTATTCAGCAGCCGATTTTATCAATGAATTGAAAGTACTTCTGACCCATCTGATTCCTAATGTACTCAAGAGCAACTCTTCCGTACTCCTGTCAGAGCCGATACCTGCTGCTTCGCCTGCTCCCGGCAAAAAGAAAAAGGCTGATAAACCCATGCAGAAGCAGCTCGATCTCACCTGTCCGGTATGTGGCAAGGGAATCATTGTCCGCGGTCGGGAAGCTTTCGGTTGCAATGCCTTTCGCGAAGGCTGCACCTTCCGACTTCCATACTCTGAGTATCCTGCATCTCTGTCCGACAACGAATTGGTTGATCTCCTTTCTTCGCAAAAAGGACACTAATACTCCCTGCTTTAAGAATCCGGAAGAGGTACAGCACATTTGTGTAGGGAGCCATTCGTGTCCGATAAAAATTGATTGAACATTTCGTCTCTCTTTATCTATCTGTTTTGAGGATGTTTTATGATATAGTTTGATAATTGCACTTATTGTAAAAGTATTATGTCACTTTATGAGTGGGTAATCTGTAATAGTATAATAATATATGAAATGATGGCTTTGAGTGGATGTTTTTCATGCAGATCGGAAAGAATTTTTTGTTGGACATCAATGGCTTGAGGTAATCTGTTTGTTAGTAAATTTCAGCGTTTTTGTGTCGGCGAGCACTGAAAAGGTCAATTCTTAGAGAAGTCTGTCGATATTGTTATTGGTGTCCCGTATTTTTTTGCCTCATAGGTGCCCGATTCCTCCCCCCCCCCTTTTTTTGATCGAAAATCTGCACTGGCAATGTAACCTTGTGCGCAAAGAATGTAATAATTCCACAGGGCAATCGCATTTGAACTGTCAACACACTTATAAACCTAACGATTGCTACACTCGGTTATCAAACAAGTACGAATTAATGGGGCCTTTGCACAATAAGCAGGCACTTTTGTTTATTCTTCTTATTGTGTGTCAGGCAACTATTTGGTAGACGCCGGATTTCCACAAGTGGAAAGCTATCTTTCCACCAGTGGAAAGTTTATTTTCCACCAGTGGAAAAAGAATTTTCCATTGGTGGAAATCTACTTCTCTTTAATGAGTGCCCCTTTGAGACATCAAACGACATGACCGGCAACAGCACTTGTGCTCCTCCAGCCATCGCCTTGCTCCCCGTGTATGTACCTTGTGCGCCACGCTGCGCCGTCTGATTCACATTGCGTCCATACGAGCCGATACCACCTCCGGCTCCAATAATCCATCCGGCTACCATCGGCACACAGTAATAGCCAGCAATACCGATTAGGAGAAACTCGCTCGAATGAAACCGCAAAACCAATTTAATGCGTCGGCCCCGGGGGCAGCCTGTCAGGGCGATCGCGTTTGAAAATTTTTAGTCTCTTCCCTCTATAATTTGAATCTCTGACATATGGATTCGCACTTGTTTTGGAAATTGAATGTAGCAATCATGAGCTTTAGATGTACGTTAGTGGCTGAAATGCGATTGCCCTGAATCATTCCACTGGGATTTAGGAATATAGACGATAATTAATTACCTTTGCGCTCTATTAGAGTCTCAAAAATCATCGTTGAAAGGATTTGATTGTCAAAGAAAGTATAATGAGAATCACTCTTTTTTCTGTTATGTGTAATTTTTAAAATAAGGCGGTTTTGTCATTGGGGAAATTTTATTCAGATCGAAGTGAAGACGGGCGGATGTGGGGTATGTTATTGAAGATATTGTTGTGATGTGTAAATTTCAGGGATGGGCAGAAGAGATGATTCTTTTTCTGTTGCTTTTATTTGCGACCTCAATCCTTTCTTACATTGCTTTGCGTCGATTGTCTCGTATGGTGTATGCTCAAAGTGTTTTTGATCAAGAAAATGAAAGAACGGTACATAAAGGGGCTATACCCAGGTTAGGTGGTGTCATATTCTTTCCTGTAATAACATTGGCAGTATCCCTTTTCTTAGCAATAAATAGCGTGCTAAGTATATCCATACACTTTCCTTTAGAAGAATTCTATGATCTTCTGTTCCTGTTGCCTGCGATGATTTTACTATATGCTATCGGTGTGATAGATGACTTGGTCGGGCTATCTTATCGGCAAAAGTTCAAAGCTCAAATTCTCTCTTCCTCTATTTTGTTCTTATCGGGAGTCGGTCTTTCTGGTTTAGATGGTTTGTTCTTCATAGAAGAGTTGCCTAAGATCTTACAATATCCGATAGTGGTGTTCTTTTTCCTCATGGTAATCAATAGTATAAATCTAATTGATGGAATCGATGGATTGGCTACAAGTCTGGTCCTTCTGGGGATGTTATTTTATATACCATTCTTTATCTATGTCAATATGTATTTATATGTAATAATCTGTGTGTCTGTTATTGGTTGCTTGGGAGCTTTTCTTCGGATGAATCTTTATGGTACAACTGAGAAGCGAACAAAGATTTTCATGGGAGATACAGGTTCTTTGACTTTAGGCCTTCTATTGAGCTTTATGGCCTTACGCTTGCTTACCCCCATTGCAAATACTGCTTTACCTCTTCCATATGTAGTAGCTCCGCTACTAATTCCTTGTTTCGATTTATTCCATGTTTTTGTATTGAGAATTTTATCAAAGAAAAATCCTTTTAAACCTGATAAGAGTCATATTCATCATAGACTTATGGCTTTGGGATTGACACAGAGACAAACACTGGTTGTCATATTACTATACTCTATCGCGTTCTCTTTGTTTAATATCTTTGGGTACCCATTTTTTAATATCAATGTGCTGCTTCTGCTGGATATCGTCATATGGATCACATCCAATATGCTTATAGCCAATCTTTCGCGCAAAAGGGGGTGTGTCTGATTTATATTCGAGCGGCGTTTTATAAATATTCAAAAGAGAGAAGTATCCGGTTTTCTTGGAATCTTGAAAGAAGATAGACAAAGATATTTCACTACCTATATTACTAAGGTGAGAGATGCGATAAAGATAGATACTATACAATTAATGAGAGGTGTGAAACCTTCTTTGGGATAATGGATGCGCGAAATTAATTGTAAATATGACTTGTCGTAAATACAGGAAATTTTTAAGATAAGGTAAAAATAGAATGAAAAAAGCTTGTTTCATGGGCCTGGGGTATATAGGTCTGCCAACGGCAATTGTAACTGCCAAAAGTGGAATAGAAGTATTGGGGGTAGATATAAACACCAATATCGTTGCAAAAACCAATTCAGGACAATTGCACTTTGTGGAAGCAGGTATGGAAGAGCTTTTACAGGAAGTTATACAAAAAGAAACATTCCGTGCTTCTACAACACCGGAGGACAGCGATGTTTATCTGGTTGTGGTGCCTACACCCTTCAAGGCCAATCATGAGCCGGACATTACATGTGTAGAGGCTGCAACAAGATCAATACTTCCCTTGCTCAAGAAGGGCGATTTATTTATTATCGAATCTACCTCTCCGATAGGAACAACAGAGCAGATGGCTGATCTAATCTATCGAGAGCGTCCCGAACTTAAAGACCAATTATATATTGCTTATTGTCCGGAGCGTATCCTTCCCGGTAATGTTATTTATGAACTGGAGCACAACGATCGGGTCATCGGGGGCTTAACCGCAGAAGCGACCGAACGAGCAAAAGAGTTCTATGCTCATTTTGTTAAAGGAACCTTGCATGGAACTAATGCTCGTACAGCAGAACTCTGCAAGCTTACAGAGAATGCTAGCCGAGATGTACAGATCGCGTTTGCCAACGAACTTTCTTTCATTTGTGACAAAGCCGGAATCAATGTGTGGGAACTTATCGAACTGGCCAATAAGCATCCAAGGGTGAATATTCTTCAGCCCGGTAGTGGAGTAGGGGGGCATTGTATTGCGGTGGATCCGTATTTTATCTCTTCGGCTTTCCCTCTGGAGAGTAAACTGATTGCCGGTGCTCGTGAGATTAATAATTACAAGGCTTTTTGGTGTGCCGAGAAGATTAGTAGGGCTATACAGGACTTTGGAGTTAAGTATGGTCGTATGCCAGTGGTAGCCATGATGGGACTTGCTTTTAAACCGGACATCGATGATCTCAGGGAGTCGCCTGCAAAATACATTGCCACTCGAGTAATGCAGGGGTTGAACAATGCCGAGATCTTGATTGTAGAGCCCAACATTTCGAAGCATAATACTTTCAAGCTAACGGACTACCGTGATGCCTATGAGCAGGCAGACATTGTCGCCTTCTTAACGGCTCATACTCCTTTCAAGTTCCTCGAATACCGAACCGACAAAGTCATCCTCGACTTCTGCGGTGTCTTCAAGAAGTAGAATATCAGGCTCTATGCTATCAAATAAAACAATAGCCAAGAATTTCTTATACTTAATATATAAGAATGCTGGCGGTAATGACTCTCAATCTAATCTATATAAGAGTCTTCGTTATGCTAGGATAAGAAGATTATGGGCTTTACCTTTGATGTTCTATGTTTAGAATAGGGTTTGTTGAGACTATGTGTAACGATGCTCCCTCATTTACGACTGTGTTTTATTTGCTCAAACTGGGAGTTTCGGAAAAGAAATATGTGAAATCTTGGATACAGAAGAAAATTAATTATGGTGCCTAGGATATCTGTTATTATACCGGTATACAATGCAGAGAAGTTCTTGAAACATTGTCTTGATACCCTTCTTGCCCAAACATTCAAAGATTTTGAGGTCATCTTGATTGATGACGGTAGTCGAGACCGGAGTTCGAATATTTGTGATGCTTATGCCTATAAAGATACTCGTGTACACGTATATCATAAGGAGAATGGAGGGGTTAGTGCTGCCAGACAAAAAGGTTTGGAATTAGCCTCCGGGGCTTATATAATTCATGTAGATGCAGATGATTGGGTCGCTCCTAGCTACCTGGAAGTATTGTATGAAGAAGCTGTTAGGACAAATGCGGATATAACGATTTGTGACTATATCGAGGTTTATCCGGATAAAAAGGTCTATAAGGTTCAGAAGCCAACGAGTACCTCTGCAGATGATTTTGTTTTGGATCTCTGTACAAAGCTTCATGGGAGTTGCTGGAATAAATTAATCAAGGCTTCTGTAATACGAGAAAATAAGATCGATTTCCCGGATGGGATCAATTTGCGAGAGGATAAGTTATTTAATCTTCATGTAGCCTTATGTTCTTCGACTATTTCTTATGCCCCTAAGGCTTTATATTACTATTTTTGTTCGCATTTAGGAGGTTCGGCATCCTCTCAGGGGTCACTTGAGACTTCTATGAAGTCATATATTTATGGAAATAATCTGTTTGCTCATTTTTTATCAAATAAAAGTAATTCAGCATTGCTTACAGCTCAAAGGCGATTTAAATACCCTACAATTGCCTACCTCCTTATTTATGAGCAAGATTATGTCTCTCATGTCTCTCAAGAGATTTCAAGCCTATCTTTTACTTATATTCCAGACATTTGGGCTACAAGTCAAATCTCTGCACTGTATCGACTTACTCTGATATTGAGTACTTTTCTTCCTCTAAAGTTTCTCTATTCCATTATCAAAATATATAAATGGCTAACTTGTCGCAAAATACAGGGATAGTTGTATTGGGAATCTTTTCCATTTTTTTCCCTGTCTTACTTCTCCCGTTTTCATTGCTCCTTTTTCGAAAATCGCATAAGGTGGCTATGTTCTGTTTTATTCTCTTTGCCTTTTATTTTGGCTGGTTCTATCCGCTGCAGCTGGATCTATTGGTTCATTACGAGAATTTTGTTAGAGTGGCTAAATTTTCTTTTTTTAAGTTGTATAAAGATCCCGAAACATTATACCTTGGTAAGGAGCTGTACCCCATTCTATTTAAATTCATAGTAGGAAAAATTTCCATTGAACCTGCTTTTTTCTCTGCTATCGCATGCTCTCTTTATGCTTCGGCTTTTATGTTCTTTATGCGTGCTTTCCGAAAGGACTATATTAAGCCGATGACTACTCTACAATATATTCTACTGGCAGCATTGTTTGGCATCGTGGAGTATTATTGGTTTCTGGGTTTACGGTATTGGACAGGTTTTTTTGTATTTATAGGATTCTATACCCGATACTTGAGAGATAATAATCCTAAATACTTGATTTTTTCACTCTCTTGTCTGCTCTTTCATTTTGCTCATTTAGCTATCGTACTAGCATTACTCTTAGAGTATATACTGAGGAAGCGTCTATATGTAATATATCTGCTGGCTGCTGTTGGGTTGGTAGTTCGTTTCCTTGATTGGGATATCCCCTCTTTGATAGTTCCTTACGTAAGTAAATACGGAGTGCTTAATATTTCTTACACAGATCAGTCCATAGCAGAATCAACGAGGGAGTATACACAAGAATATAGGGAGGTTCAGAATCTTGTTTATGCTTGGAGAAATGAAATCTTGTTCTTCGTCGGTATAGTAACAGCTCGTCTATTGTATCGAAAAACTCGAGATATATCTCTGGTTGAGAATAATTTGTGGAGAATAAGTTGGCTTGTATATGCAATAGCTAATTTTTCATTTGCCAGTATTGTTCTTAATGACAGGCTGACGAAGGTCGCATGTGTACTATTGTATACTTGTTTGTGGTGCTTTGTTTCAAGGTTTGCTGCTCAGAGAAAAACTCCTATATCTATTCCTCCTTTTGCTCTACTATTCTTGGGGGTATGCGTTCTGTTTGGGTTTTTAACCACTTTGGTTTCTCAGAGAGAGAGCTTGCTTTCTCTGTCCTTATGGTTTAATAATTGGTTTCTATAGTCTCGCAAAATGAAACAAGGCGTTTTTGTAAATATTCTTTCTATCGGCTGTAATTATAAGCCTGTGCGAGGAGGGGTTGCTCAGGTATTGGATATATATGATAAGTATATATTCAAGGACTTTCGCTTCATCGCAAACTCCGGTGGAGGGGGATTCAGAAACCTCCGGATACTCTTGGTCTCGATATGCCGGCTGATCAAACAATTATTGAGCAAAAGAGAGATTAAGATTGTACATATACATACAGCCTCCTACAATAGCTTCTATCGCTCTGCGATTTTTGTGTCACTCTCCAAACTTCTAGGTCGCAAGGTAATTCTCCATATCCATGGAGGAGGATTTAAGGACTTCTATAAGACTAATCCTAGGCTTATTAGGAAGATTCTGGAGATAGCAGATTGTCTGATTGTTTTGTCAGGGTCGTGGAAGAATTTCTTCGAAAGTATTACTAAGAAGCCACTTATTCGTGTAGTTCCTAATCCTGTGATACTACCGAGCAATGAGGACTTAGGCCGTAGGGAGCATTCTCCTCTTCTTAGGCTTCTTTTCCTTGGCATATTGGATCAACAGAAAGGAATCTATGATTTGCTTCAAGTTCTGGCTGATCATAAGGAAGAGTTTGAGGGCAGAGCCCTGCTTAATGTCGGAGGCAATGGTGATGTCGCTACTTTTGAGAATACTGTCAAGAAGATGGGTTTGGAGCAACTTGTTGCTTTTCATGGCTGGGTATCCGGGGATAAGAAAAAGGAGCTTCTGCTTAACTCAGATGTATTTATTCTGCCCTCGTATGCCGAAGGTCTGCCAATGGCTATCCTCGAGGCGATGGCTTATGGGCTTGCTATCGTTTCGACGACAGTCGGGGCTATTCCGGAGGTCGTGAACGAAGACAATGGTTTTTTGATAACGCCGGGAGATAGGCAGATGCTTGCAGATCTACTTGTCAGTCTCGTTCCCGGAATTTCTCAAAACTTCCTTTTAGAGAAGCAAAGAGCTGCAAAGGAAATAGCCCAAGGGTATTCTGTCGAAAATGTGGCAAGGTGTTTGAACAGAATATATTATGAGATCTAAAAGAAAAAGGTAATGGGAATAGCTGATTATATTAAAACTAAATTGCCTGAGTTGCCTAATTGGTTTAATCTAATCCTACTTAGAGCCAATGTCTTCGGCCCCTGGGTATACGGCTCTTCATACAGAAAGTTTTTCAAAGAACTTAGGGCAATCGATCCAGAGAAATATGTGATAGATATGACCAACTATGCAATAGAACATGTCCCTTATTATCGTAAGAGATATGGTAATCTTAGTATAAAATCGATAGAGGAGTTTCAGCAGAAAATAGCCTTTATCGACAAAAATGAGGTCATGCAGCATTGGGATGACTTTTGTGTGGATGGTATTGATTGGTCTAAATGCATTGTTGGTACGACGGGTGGAACCAGTGGCAAACCTCTAAAGATTGTACAGCCTCAAAATCGCTATGTTCAATCCTTAGCCTTTTGGCACAAAGAAATGATGGCTTATGGCTGGAATTATCATACTCGAGGTGTCATTCGAAATCATAAGCTCCCTCCTGATAGAGTTTATTCGATCAACCCTATATTGAAGGAGGTGATATTTGATGCATTTAGGATGACCGCTTCGTACGCCAAGGATGTTTACAATACCTTACGACGCATGAAGGTTTGTTATTTGCATGCTTATCCATCTGCCGCCTATCAGTTTTTGAAGTACTGCTATAACCAGAATTTAGACCTTTCTTTTTTGAAGTTATGTATCCTGGCTTCTGAAGCTGTAACTTCAGAGCAGAGATATTTTATAGAGTCTCAACTCAGGGTCCCTATATATGCCATGTATGGTCATAGTGAGAAGTTGGTTATGGCCGGAACATGCCCCGATTGCAATAGCTATCATATCGAAGAGCAATATGGTTATTGGGAATTAGTGAATGAGGATAATGTCCTTATCCAGACTGAGGGAATAAAGGGTGAGATTGTAGGGACAACATTCTACAATTATTATTTCCCTCTGATTCGTTACAAAACCGGAGACTACACATCATACAAGGAGGTACACTGTTTTGATGGGGCTTCAGGTCGAGGAGTTTGTGAGATTATAGGGCATTGGACTCGTTCCGTTATTTATCGCGCAGATGGCTCTGAAACTTCGGCAACTGCATTAAACCTACATGGAGAAGTGTATGAGCATATAGATGGGCTACAGTATATACAAAAGGAAAAAGGGGAATTGATCGTTTTGATTATACCCAACGCTCTTTATACAGATAAAGATGAGTCGTATTTGCAGAAACATTTTAACGGTGCAATGGGAGTCGGAGCTCGGGTAGTAATTCAGTATGTTCAGAACCTGATCTTTGGCGAAAACGGAAAGTTTGAGCTGCTGATCAGCCATGTTTAAGACCCTGTTTTGTGAAAGACGTCGATTTTTTAGTCAAATTTGCTACATATCCTCGGTTTTGTTCCGCCCAAGGTCGGGCCAAGTGCCGGGTTGATTTTTATCCATACTTAATAACTGAAATTAAGCTCTCCAAGGAAGAGCTTGTCGGTGAGAGTCCGACCATCTCAAGAGGAGTATATACTTGTTTGAAAAATAGTACGTACTATTTGCTTGAATAGTATATACTATCCGGTGAAATAGTATGTGCTATTTTGCTCAATAGTATATACTATTCGAGAGGTGCGACAAAAAGACATGGCAGAGAAAGCATTGAATTACACGCTACATCAGCGAAAAGCTGTTGCCGGAAAGTTCAAGGGGCAGATGGTGCAGGTTGCCTTGCCTTCGGGCAGAAATCGAGTTAACTTTCGTCATTTCTGCGAACGCGTAGCCAAGGCAACTACATTCACCCACCATGAAGTTGCTGCAGTACTTAACTATGCCACAGAAATCGCCAAGGATATTGTTTCGCAGGGCGATATGGTTGAGTTCGGAGATCTCGGAGTCCTTAAGCCTAGCTTCAAAAGTCAACAGGTGCCGGTGGAAGAGAAATTTTTAGCTGCAAAACACATCCTAAAACCCGTTGTGACTCTAAAGCCCTCTAAAGAATACTTTACCTTGACGAATGTAGAGTACGAACGCATCGAACCTAAACCAAAGAAAGGTCCCAAGGATACTCATAAGCCCGAAACACCTACCACGGGAGGACCATCTCAAGAGGACTCAGGGGGAGGCTTGTAATTAGTTTTTAGAAGCTCACCCCAGTAGAGATAACGAGTTTTGCTGGGGTGAGTATCTTGCTGTTATTGTTTAGTAATTATGACCCAATAGATGGGCATCATCAAAACTCCATATTAGGTATGCTTAATGCAATTTATTTTTACCGATTGTCTCATTGGCTTTATCGTCATCATATCCCGATATTGCCAAAGTTAATCACATTGCTCATCTTCCTCATTTATAATAGCAAGATACCTCCTCAAGCTAAGATAGGCAAGGGATCTAAGTTTGGCTATGGGGGAATAAGTGTTGTGGTACATCATGACTCGGTGATTGGGGAGAATTGTAGCATTGGGCAGTTAGTTACGATTGGTGGTGGCAATTCTAAATATCCAGGCGTCCCCACTATTGGGAATAATGTAAGGATTAGCTGTGGTAGTATTGTTGGGGGTATTACCATAGGAAATAATGTTGTTATCGGAGCACATACCGTGGTTAATTTCCCTGTCCCGGACAATGCTGTTGTTGTTGGTAATCCTGGTCGTATTGTGCGTATTAAGGAAAGTAAATGTTAGCATCATTCCTCAAACTTAAAACCTATTGTGAGCAAGAAGGCTTCAAGGGTTGGGATCCGTACGATGGATTGAACTCCAAGGTCTTTCGAGCTTTACCACTGCTCAAGCAATCAGCACTGTGCCGTCTGATTGTTATTCAGGGATTTAAACGTTGCCCAATCAATCTGCGACGTCTCGCCTTAGTCCCCAAGGAGTATAATGCTAAGGGTATCGGACTGTTTTTGCAGGGGTATTGCAATCTTTATCGCCTTGTAATGCAGTGGCCGGAGCTGTCCGAACAGCTCGGTTCGGGCGAGAAGCTGCTTTGTCGGATCAAGGAGCTGGCCGATTTGCTTTTAGAGCTTCGTTCTCCTGGCGACTATAGTGGGGCTTGCAGGGGGTACAATTTCGATTGGCAAGCTCGTCGATTATTCCTTTTTCCCAAATATACGCCGACGGTTGTAGCCACCAATTTCTGTGCTACGGCTCTGATGGAGGCCTACGAAATTACGCATGAGCAGCGCTATCTCGATGTAGCTCTCTCGGCAGCTCAATTTGTGATCAAGGATCTGCATCGTACTGCTTATAGAGATGGTTTCCTGTTTTCGTATAGTCCTCTGGACGGCAACGATACGGTTTTTAATGCTTCTCTGCTTGGAGCGCGTCTCTTGAGCTATTGCTATCATTATACCAAGGATGAAGAGTATCGTACACTGGCGCGTCAAACGATCTCTGCTTGCTGTGCGGCTCAAGCAGAGGATGGTTCGTGGGTCTATGGTATGCTACCCGTGCAGTCATGGATTGATAGCTTCCATACCGGCTACAATTTGGATGCACTGATCGCCTATCAGGAGTTGACGGGGGACACTTCTTTTGCCGACCATATAGAGCGTGGGTTGGCGTACTATTTAGAGCATTTCTTCGAGGCGGACGGTACGCCCAAGTATTATCACGATCGCACTTATCCGATCGACATTCATTGCCCCGGTCAGCTCTTCGTGTCACTGGCCAGACTTCATCGCTATGACGAACATCGTAAATTGCTGGATCGGGTTATGACCTGGACAATCGACAATATGCAGGATAAGAAAGGTTATTTTTACTATCAAATGAAGCCCGGCCTTAGCTCCAAGATTCCTTACATGAGGTGGAGCAATGCCTTTATGTTTTGTGCAATGTCTTATTATTTATTAGACTAAAACTAATTATCATTATTACTATGGACAAGTCTTCCAATTTCATTCCCGAGTTATCGATCATTATTCCCGTTTATAATGTGGAGGATTATTTGCACCGATGTGTGGATAGTATTCTCTCTCAGGACTATGACGCTTACGAAATCATATTGGTAGATGACGGATCTACCGATAGCAGTGGCTCGCTCTGCGATGAGCTGGTAAGGCAGCATAAGTGTATAAGGGTGATTCATAAGCCCAATGGTGGTCTCAGCAGTGCCAGAAATGCAGGGCTGAGAGTAGCTCAGGGTAGGTATATCTGGTTTATAGATTCCGATGATTATATCGCCGAGAAGTGTTTGGACAAGATTATGACCCAAATTAAATCGGATGGCTCTGAAATAATCTTTTTCTCTCATATCAGAAGTAATGGAGTATCGACTTTCGGCTCCCCTGTTGGCAAGTATCATCCCGGCTTTTACACCGGTATGGAAGTGTTGCAAGGTCACTTAGCCTATATGACTGCCTGGTCTTATGTTTCCTCAAAGTCTTTGTGGGATGAGAACAATCTTTTATTCCTCGAGGGGATAAACTTCGAAGATTTTGAGATATGGCCCAGATTGCTAAAGACCCTGAAGAAGGGTAGTTTCCTAAAATCCGATATACCACCCTACATTTATTACGTTCGTCCCGGAAGCATTATGAATCAATCAGACCCAAATAAAAGGTTAAAACAAATACAAGATTACTCTCGTATCGAAAATTCTTGGAAAAAGTCATTTGATCTGGTTTCTCCCAAGGCTGATAGCTACGATATGCTTGTACTCAAGGAGGGAACAGCGACGCTTCATCGTTTTTTACTGGGGTTTACTCTGATTTCCAATCTTCCTATTCGGACAAAACTGAACTTGTATTTACAGTATAGAAAAAAAGGTGTTTTTTCCGGATATTATAATGGCCATCGTCGCAATCCATACGTTAGCTTTGGAAGATTGAGAATTTTTTGGAGTATTATAGGCCGATCTTTTATCTTATACTCTTTCTATTCCATTGTAAGAGATATTTCGAAGAAGTGGAAAAAGTAATATTACGACATCGGACAAATAACAATTTCTAAAATATTTTTATGCAGCAGATATTATTAGGGGGAGTGGAGGTGTATCCCTTTACTTCAGCAGAAGAGCTTATTAGCTATGTATCAGGACATCCTGCCATTTTGGTGGCAATCAATGCAGAGAAAATCCTGCATGCAACGGATGAACTGAAGGCTATTTACAATCGTAACCTTGGCTATTCGGACGGAGCAGGTGCTGTGCTTGCTCTCAAAAAGAAGGGCCATCAGAATGCCTGTAAAATAGCCGGTTGCGAGCTTTGGCTTAAGATTATAGAGCAATACAGCCGAGAGAAAAGTTTTTACCTCGTGGGAGGCAAGCCGGAAGTTATTGAAGAGACAATTCAGAAGCTTAGAGCAGATTTCCCCCGGATAAATATAGTGGGATACCGAGATGGCTACCTTAAGGGTAATGATGATGAAACCCTGATTGCAGATATTGCGGAGAAAAAGCCCGATGTGGTTTTCGTCGCTATGGGTTCTCCCAAGCAAGAACTGCTGATGGAGCGTATGCAAAGGGTACATCCTGAGGCTATCTATCAAGGATTAGGTGGTAGCTTCGATGTATATACGGGGCGCGTAGAGCGTGCACCGGAGTGGTGGATTCGCCACAATCTGGAGTTTGCCTATCGCCTTATCAAGCAGCCCAGTCGCATCAAGCGTCAGATACATTTAGTACGATTCCTGTTTAGAGTATTAACCAATAGAATATAAATTCCATGAAAAAAGTGATGTTGGTCTTCGGGACAAGACCCGAAGCGATCAAAATGGCTCCGCTGGTGAAGGAATTTCAAGCGAGAGCTAATGAGTTTGATACCATTGTCTGTGTGACGGGTCAGCATAGAGAGATGCTCAAGCAAGTGCTGGAGCTATTTGATATCAAGCCCGATTATGACTTGGAGATCATGAAGGAGGGGCAGGATCTCTATGACGTAACTACACGTGTGCTGTTGGGTATGCGTGAAGTACTCAAGAAGACAAAGCCCGATGTAGTACTCGTACACGGCGATACGACTACAAGTACTGCCGCTGCATTGGCTGCCTTCTATCAACAGATTCCGGTAGGACATGTGGAGGCAGGGCTTCGCACGCACAACATTTACAGCCCATGGCCGGAAGAGATGAACCGTCAACTCACCGGAAGGATGGCTACCTATCACTTTGCTCCTACGGAATTGAGTCGGGACAATTTACTTGCAGAAGGAATTGCTACAGATCGTATATTTATTACAGGAAATACAGTAATCGATGCTCTACAACAAGTCGTTACACGAGTTAAGGGTAATGCCGATTTGCGAAATGAAGTGTCTCGAAAGCTACTTCAATTTGGATATGATGTGAATCGTTTAGAGGCTGGGCGTAGACTTGTTCTTATCACAGGGCATCGCAGAGAAAACTTTGGCGAAGGATTCCTTAATATCTGCCGTGCTATTCAAACTCTTAGCAAGCGTTTCTCGGAGGTAGACTTTGTTTATCCCATGCACCTTAACCCCAATGTGCGTAAGCCTATTCGCGAGATCTTCGGCGATAACCTTGGAGGCTTGGATAATCTCTTTTTTATTGAGCCGCTGGAGTACTTGCAGTTTGTTACGCTCATGGATCGTTCGTCCATTGTTCTGACTGATAGTGGAGGTATTCAGGAAGAAGCTCCAGGGTTAGGCAAACCTGTATTGGTAATGCGAGATACTACGGAGCGTCCCGAAGCAGTGAAAGCAGGAACCGTGAAACTTGTAGGGACAGATTACAATCAAATCGTCGACAATGTCGAAAAACTACTGACAGACAACGCCGCATATGCCGAAATGAGCAGAGCCAATAATCCGTACGGTGACGGAAAAGCATGCTCATATATAGCGGATGCTCTTACTCGATGTATTTAGCCGAAGATTGTAGTATAGAATAGAAGTAATTTTTTCTCGATCCGGTAGTATGCAACCTGAAAAATTTAGGACACTACTGCAATTCTACCCCCTAATAACAAGCGTTTTCTGAGAAAAACTTCTCTGAAAAGGCTAATTTCCGCTTGAAATCATTGTGCAGAAAAAAAAATCGTTACTTTTGGCTTGTTCATTTCCTATAGCTCTGAGAGCGAATCTCGTTGCTGTTTGTGTCAGAGAAGATAAACTTGCGGGGCGGTGATATGATCTAACTAAATTTTTTTGTCTAACTAACTAATCGTGAAAAGATGAACAAGACAGATTTTATTGCAGCTGTAGCTGAAAAGGCCAACCTCACAAAGGCTGATGCCCAGAGAGCAGTAAATGCATTTGCAGAAGTTGTAACAGAACAGATGAATGCCGGAGAGAAAATCGCTCTCATCGGATTCGGTACTTTCTCAGTGAGCGAGCGTGCTGCTCGCAAAGGCATTAATCCTAAGACGAAAAAATCTATTTCTATCCCTGCCCGTAAGGTTGTTCGTTTCAAACCGGGCTCTACTTTGGAACTCAAGTAATTCGCGCTATTTCTTAATTATACAACGAAGCTACTACCATCTTACCGTGCAGTAGCTTCGTTGTGTATTATATAATAGTATCGAACAGCGAACAGCCTTGCCTTGAGAGAGGGGGAGGGCTGTTCGTTTTCTTTTGGATCGGGCCGATTTGAGGACTGATTAGGAAATAAATGTTTTATAAGGCAAATCAATAAGATGCAGATGAGAACATTTCGTGTCGTTGCGATCGTTTCGCTGATCTTTTCTTCTTGGATGACGCTTACGGCGCAAAAGAATAGTTGGTGGGTGGGTGCCCATGCCGGACGCGAGTACTTCAACAACACAAGTGAGGATATGAAGAAAGGATGGAATACCGGAGTAGTCCTGCGCTACTATTTCTCCGATCGAATATATTCTTTGGCTACAGTCAATTATGGATTCACTTCTTCTTTATCCCCTTCCGGCTATTTCGATGAGCTTGGTAACAGTCCCGATGCGCGCTTCAGACGCCATAGTATTTTGCCGGCAGTGGGATTGGGGTATGAATTTCTCCAAGGCGATTTTTATTCCTGTTATGCTCAAGGCGGTGTCGGATACGGAATGGAATACAACTCAGTATCCTATCCACAGGAGTATGATGTTTCTGTAAAGCGTTTTGGCTGGTTGGCAGAGTTGGGCGGCGATTATTTCCTTCGCGACAATTTGTCACTTGGTATCTCTGTTGCACACCTGCGAGTAGGATGGAGAAACAATTGGACGGCCAACATTAAGTTGTCGATTTGTCTTCTTTAGAATCTTTGTAGAGGACGTTTTTTTCGCAATTGCAGTTTTTTCAGTACACGTCGCTTTTCTCAACCGTTGAGAAAATCTTCGTCTTGGACGAGGGCGACGCCGTAGATGGCTGAGAGGCGATCTCGCAGGATGGCGGCATCGTTGCCGCGAAGGCTGACGGTAAGCCTGCAATTCTCGACAAAATCCTGCGAACGGATGGAGGCTCCGGCATCTTTCACCAGTCGCATCACTTCTCCCAGCAAAGGATATTCGAAGGCGATAGTCAGTTCTTCATACAGGATCTCTTCCTTCCGGTCGGCTGCTTCGAGGGCTTCGCGAGCCGCTTCGCGATAAGCAACGATAAGACCGCTCGTGCCCAGCTTGACACCTCCGAAGTAGCGCACCACTGCGACGAATACCTGCGTAAGCCCCAATGAGGTGATCTGCCCGAGGATGGGTTTGCCGGCAGTCCCCGATGGCTCTCCGTCGTCGTTGGATCGTGTGCGTTCGCCTTTGGTTCCCAGCTTGTATGCCCAGCATACATGGCGTGCATCGAAGTAGCGGCGACGCAGATCGGCCACAAGCGACAGGGCCTCCTCTTCCGACTTTACAGGATAGGCGAAAGCCAGGAAGCGGCTGCGTTTCTCCGTGTACTGTGCTTCCGATGGAGCACTGATCGTGAGGTAGGAATCTTCGGCCATGGTTCAAAGGAGAGCCTCATCTGTACCTTCCTCCCGGGCGGCAAACTTTTCGGACAGGACGGAGAGGAGCGTACTCATTTGTTTGATACTGGCGAGCGTCTCTTCGCTCACTTCCTTTTTCTGCAAACGCAGGGTCAGCAGACCGTATATGGCAGTCAGGCAAGTCTCTATCTCTCCCGTATTGCTCCCTGCACTCTTGGCTCTAAGCTGTACGATGGCAGGGAGCACCTGATAGTAGAGTCCTTGATAAATCATCTCTTTGGGGTCCGCCATCAGTCGTGAGTGTATCTCTTCCATTTGCATGATGGCTATGCGAACGATATTGATATGCCCCTGCTTGCGAACTCCCTCGGTCAGCATCATCTCGACCAGCTCGGCATACCAGCGGTCTATCTCGGCGGTCGTCTTCGTATCTTGCCGGTATTGGGCAATTACAGTGGCGCGAAGCCGCTGCATATTCAGTTCGTTGGCACGTATAAGATCCTCTATCTGCCACATGTAGAGGACGTACTCGGCGATATTGTTGCGCCGTTTTTCCCTTGCTATGATCATGGTCGTTTGTCTCGGATCAGGCCGTTCAGCAACGTTTCGTCCGCATCGTTGGGTGCAGGCTCTATACCCAACAGCCTGCATATGAGCGGATAGATGGTGATATTCGGCAGGTTTTCCACCCTACTGCCCGGACGGAAATCGGGCCCGACAGCCCGGAGTAAAGCCCGCATTTCCGGTGCTTGGTTGTCATAGCCATGTGCCGCTCCCGGACGAACGTCTTCATCTATTGCGAAAAAGACGGTGGAGCCTATGTCCGGAATCACGACCAGTTCGCCCAAACGAGGATTGGTGCCACAGCGCAAACGCTTGGGTACCTCCCCCTTGCGGTAAACCGATATATGTGGAATGGCCCGCAGGATCTCATAGGCTCGCTCGGTATAGGAGGGCTTCGGGTACAAGTGGGTGAAGGCCCCGGTGGCCATGTAGAGGAAGCTGTCTGCAGGCAGATAATGCGACAGATTGACGCATTTCTCATTTTCGTACGTGGCCATACCGTGATCGGATACTATGATGAAGTCGGTCTGTGCGGCTATGGGCAGAGAGTCCAACCGCTTGCGGAAATAGCCGACCACACTGTCCAACCGCTCTACCATTGCCAGTGTCAGCGGGCTTTCGGGCGTTTGGCTGTGTCCGATCATATCCGGCTCCTCGATGTACCACATGAGCAAGCGCGGTCGCTCCTTTTCGGGCAGTCCGAGCCACGCGATGACGGAGTCGGCGCGGTCACGAAACGGAACGGTGGAGGAGAATTTTTTCCACCGCCACGGCCGATTTCCGTTCACAGCCGTTTCGGATCCTACCCAAAAGTAGACACCGGTACGGATGCCTTGGCGTGCGGCCGTATTCCAAACCGGCTCGCCGCCCCAAAATCCGGGGGTCTCCACGGCTTTTCGGTCGGATATACGAAAAACGCCCAGTAGCGAATCCACAAACTCATTGGCTACGATACCGTGATGATCGGGGTAAAGCCCCGTAGCCATGCTGTAATGATTGGGAAATGTAAGCGAGGGGAAGCATGGTTGGAGCGACCCGCTCAATCCCTCCTGTGCCATCCGATCCAACGCCGGTGTACGTGCCCGATCGGTATAGTCCGGCCGGAAGCCGTCCAATGACAGGACTACGACGTACCGTTCCGACTGCTTAGGTGTTTGTCGGACTGTTCTGCAACCGACATAAGAGAAGGCAAGAAGCAGAAACAGGATGAAAGGAAATAGAGATAAATGCTGTCTCATTTTTATAAAAATCTTTCGATTTGATGCCGTCAAAGGTAAGGGATTCCTCTTTCATTACTGTAAGCAGATCGGTTTTTGAGCCGATGATTTTCAGCGTGTCGTCGGGAGTGAAACCATACCATCGGGAGTAAAAAATCACAGGAATACCCACAGCCGACCCTTCCAACCTCTCCAAAAGCCGCACGACAGATCTTTTTGGTCGGGAAAATGTCATTGTTCGTCGGGAAATCTGCATTTCGGCCCCGCAATGCAGATTTCCTGTCGGACATTCCCTCTTTCGCCGAAAGTACCCGTATATCCCTTGCAGAGAGTGAGACTGTCGCACGGCCTTTTCGTCGAATCCTTTTGCCGCAGAGTCGATCCCTTTATTTGTTGCACATCCGGGCTTCGGCAAATACGACTTCCTTACTCCGTTAATGCTCTCATTTATTTAGAGAATGGGATCGAGAAAAATAAGAGACACGAACGGAATCTTACCTATCTTCGTCCTGAAATTATGGCAGATCGTAGAAGAACCGATGACAATAAGGGTGCGAGAGAGGTGGTATTGCTGCTGAATATCGGCTCGCCGGACAGCCCTGAGGTGAAGGACGTGGCGCGCTACCTCAATTCTTTTCTGACCGACAGGAGGATCATCACCTTGCCTTTTCTCCTGAGACAGCTACTCGTGAGAGGTATCATCACTCCTTTCAGAAAGAAAAGTTCGGCACAAAAATATCGGACCGTTTGGGACGAAAGCACCCGGTCTTTCCCCCTCATATCGCATACGAAAGCCATAGCCCGGGCACTGGCACATACGGGCAGAGATGTCCATGTAGCCATGCGCTACGGCAAGCCGACTGTGGCCGATGTGCTGAAGGAGCTGCCACACGGCCGAAGCCTCGTCGTCCTCCCGCTCTTCCCGCACTACGCCATGAGCAGCTACGAGACGGCCGTGGAGCATTGCAAGGCCGAAATCCGGCGCCTTTGTCCGAATCTTTCCTTCCGCGTCGTGCAGCCTTTCTACGCGCACGAAGCCTATATTCGTGTCCTTGCCGATAACATCAGACCCTATCTGACGAAGCCTTTCGACAAGCTCATCCTTTCCTATCACGGCATCCCTCGCGATCATTTGGACAAGACCACCCGACAGGCTTTGGACCTCCGGCATCCCGAAGGATGCTGCACGGAGGAGGATCCTACGGCAAACGTCTGCTACCGCTATCAGACTTACAGGACGACGGCTCTCATCCGCGAGGCACTCTGCTTGGCCGAGGAGCAGGTGGAGCAGGTGTTCCAGTCACGTGTAGGCCATACCGAATGGCTGCGCCCCTATTTGATCGAACGACTGTCCGCTTGGCCTCAAGAGGAAACAAAACGTATCCTCATAGCCTGCCCCTCCTTCGTGTGCGACTGTCTGGAGAGCCTCGAAGAAGTAGCCGATCATGGACAAAGCATTTTCAAAAAAGCAGGAGGTGCGGACTTCACTTACATCCCCTGTCTCAATAGCGGGGCGAATTGGATCGATGCTCTCCGAAACATTTTAGAGGAATAATACAGCATGCTCAGTTATCATACCGATATACCGACAGACCTGCCCCTCCTGAGGCAAGCCGTCGAAGCCATCCGCCGGGAAGAATCCGGCGGTGCCGTACCCGACTCCGATCGGCCGAGGGTGATATACGAGGCGCGCAACCGGCTTTACGCCGTCCGTACCGCACAGGGAGAGCAGGTGGTGAAGAGCTTCCGAATCCCTATTGCCATTCAGCGCGTGGTCTACTCATTTTTCCGCCCCTCGAAGGCTGCTCGCTCTTATCGCAACGCCATACGGCTGGGGCGATGCGGCATCGGCACTCCGCGACCGTCGGGCTATGCCATCGAACGCGAAAAAGGGCTTCTGTGCAGGAGCTACTACGTCTGCGAAAGCATGCACGACTGTCGGGATATTCGTCTCTCCATGCAGGGAGTGGAAGGAGGCGAGGCCTTGCTCCGTGCGCTGGCCGGATTCATCGCCCGAATGCACCGAGCAGGCATTCATCACATTGATTTATCGCCGGGCAACGTACTGTATCGGACAGACGAGAAAGGCGAGTATTCGTTCTACCTCATAGACCTGAACCGGATGAAGTTCTACGACAAGCCGATTGAGGGACGGAAAGCCTATGCCAATTTTGCACGTCTGAGCTTTTGTCCGGCAGTGAGCAAGCAGCTTGCCGAATTTTATGCAGAGGCGCAGGGTTTGAATACGGACGGAGTGGTCGAAGGGGTACAAAGCGAATCGGATCGGTTCTTCCGCAGCAAAGTCCGCAAGTATGCTCGCAAGGCATTGGTGCGCGAACAAAAGCGAATGAGCCGCTCCGCTTTCCGTCGGGCATATATCCGCTATCGCTCGGTACGCCTTATCCGAAAACTCACGGGCTGCACCCGTCTCTTCCGTATCGAGAACGATCTGTACACATCCTATCTTGAAGTGGGCGACCTGCGCCATACACTGAAAAGAGCCGAAGGATATTCCTCGCCGAAAAACGTTCAATAAGAAAAAAGGAAACCGAATGAATCGTATAGCTTTTGATGCCAAGAGAATCACATCCAACGCCACCGGGTTGGGCAATTACAGCCGCTTCGTGGTCGAAGCCTTGGCCGCCTTTCACTCCGAACACCGCTACTACCTCTGTTCTCCCGCGAAGGGCAATCCGGCTCTGTACTCCGCCTTGCAGCAACGCGAGGGTATAGAATGGCTGCTTCCCGAAGGGCGACGTATGGGAGGAACGTTTTGGCGCAACTTCGGCGTGGTGCCTCGACTGCAAAAAGAGGGCATCGATCTCTTCCACGGTCTGAGCCACGAATTGCCACTCGGTATATACGGCAAGGGTATCGCCACGGTGGTAACGATCCACGACTTGATCTTCATTCGCTATCCGCACTATTATAAGCCTGTGGACAGGCTGCTGTATCGGCTCAAATACGGCCATGCTGCCCGTCGTGCCGACAGGGTGATAGCGATAAGCGAACAGACCAAGCGCGATGTGATGGAATTTTTCCACGTGCCTGCCGATCGGATCGATGTCGTCTATCAGGGTTGTTCGCCGGCTTTCGGACAGGCTACAGCGGAGGATGAGTCGAGAGCCGGAGAGCGGTATGCTTTGCCTGAGCGTTACCTGCTCTATGTGGGAAGTATCGAGACAAGGAAGAACCTCCGACTGGCTGTGGAGGCTTTGGCACATTGCCGTGACCGACATATTCGGCTCGTCGCCGTAGGGAAGCGCACGCCGTACTGTGCGGAGGTGCAGCAGTGTGCAGAGCGATTAGGTGTGGCAGACCGGCTCATCATGCTGCATGATGTCCCGTTTGCCTTCCTGCCGGGTATCTATCGCGGAGCAGAGGTATTCGTCTATCCTTCGCGCTTCGAGGGCTTTGGCATCCCGATCGTCGAAGCTTTGGCTTCAGGTGTGCCGGTCGTTGCTGCCACGGGTTCGTGTCTGGAAGAAGCCGGAGGCCCTTCGTCCCTGTACACCGACCCCGACGATGCCGAAATGATGGCATCCATGCTGGACAGGATCCTCTCCGACAGTTCTCTGCGCGAGAAGATGATAGCCGACGGACGTGCCTATATAGAACGTTTTTCGCCCGAAGCCGTAGCCCAATCCCTGATGCATGTGTATGACAAGGTCTTGCAGGAGAAAGACCTCCGGAGCAAATAACATCTGCGACAACCGAGCAAAAAAGATGAAATGAAAAGAGAGCGTTGCACGACTGTTAGCGGTGCAACGCTCTCTTCTTATTCTTTCTCCTTGCCCTCTATCGAAAAGCAGAATGAAAAAGGCCGGCGACAGGATTTACTTCTTCTTGCCCTGATTGGCTACTGCCTCCATCAGCTTTTTGATTTCTTCGGGATCGCCGAGGAAATAGTCTTTCACCAGCCGGAGATTGTCGTCAAATTCAAAAACGTAAGGCACGGCTGTCGGGAGGTTCAGGCTGATGATGTCTTCGTCCGAAATGTTTTTCAGCACCTTGATGATACCACGCAGACTGTTGCCGTGAGCCGCTACCAATACCTCGTCATGCTCCTTGAGTGTAGGGAATATGGTCTCGTTCCAGTAGGGGAGGATACGATTTACCGTGTCGCAGAGAGCTTCTGTCAGTGGCAGGTCTTTCTCGCACACACCTTTGTAGCGCGGATCCATGAACGGAGAGCGCGGATCCTCTTTCTCCATAGGCGTAGGGGGAACATCGTAGCTGCGACGCCAGATGAGTACCTGTTCATCTCCGTACTTCTCGGCAGTCTCGGCCTTGTTGAGGCCTTGCAGCATGCCGTAGTGCTTCTCGTTCAGACGCCAGGTCTTCTCCACCGGTATCCAATCCAAGTCCATTACATCGAGGACACCGTTCAGGGTCTTGACGGCACGTTTGAGATAGGAAGTATAGGCTTTGGTAAACTGAAAGCCTTCTTTCTTCATGAGCTCGCCGGCTTTCTTGGCTTCTTCAATACCTTTTTCGGACAAATCCACATCTGTCCATCCCGTAAAGCGATTTTCCTTGTTCCACAAGCTTTCGCCGTGGCGAATCAATACTATTCTTTTCATAATTACACTGTAATCAAAGTCCGGTGCGAAAATAATGATTAAAGTTCAATGCCATGCTTATGGCAAGAACAGCCGATACAAATAGAAGAAAAACGGCATCAAGGCGCAGAGTCATTCCGTCGATCAGGGAAAAATACGAGCCGAAAATCGCCCGGACTGCGAACCAAAAGCTGAAAGGAAGTGGCGTGGGAATTTTTTCGTTCTCGTGCGGGAATTTTTTCATTCCCGAACCAAAACGAAAAAGTTCCCGAACCACGTTTTTGGGCGTGGAGAACCGACGATTTTACGAACGCGATGTGAGCAAAGTGTCGATGATGACCTCTGAGGCAGTAGCCCCTCGGGGAGGGAGCAAATAGTCCCGGATGAAGACCCGACGCCTATCGGCTACTGGATCGGGCCTACGCTCTGCTATCTTTTGGAGAAACGAATCGATGTCTTCCGCAGAATCTGCCATATCATGCAACGCGAAGGCCTCTTGGGCAGCTCGGTTGAGCCCGTGAGGAAGGCGTCCGTTCTTCCGCATAAAGAGGGCCGGACGCCCCACGATCTGATATTCCACGGTGAAAGCACTGCAATCATGTACGAGAGCCGAAGAGCGACAAAAGAGATCGACATAAGCTCCTTCGGCCAATTCGGCATGAGGCATATCTGCCCATTCCCGGTAGTACCGATCTGTTCGTTCGCGTCCCCACGATTCCGGAGCATAGAGTTTGGTCTTGAGTATCGGATGTGGTTTGAAAGCAAAGCGCAATCGGCCTTCGTACTTCCGTGCCAGTCGGAGGAAGGTATCCGCATAATCGAGGAAATTGGACAGGCTATATCCCCAAGGCTCTATCGAATGGTGCGGAGCGATGATTACGAGGGGTAGCTCCTCATTATTTTTTTCCGTTCGACTCCTCATTTCGGAGGAGAAAGCATCGAACAAAGGTGCTCCGCTGACCACTCCGTTGTATCCCCTCACGCGAGAGAGTCGCGAGTAGATGCGAAGGTCTTCTTCCGAAACCAAAAAGTAGTATCCCAGAAGATTGTGAAACAGGAGGTCGTACCAGTCAGGATACTCTTCGAGGGGATAGCCATAAAGGCTGTAGCAGGTGAGTATATCGGGGAAGGCCCTCTGGCGAAGGGGCGGTGGCAACTGGATGTCGTAAGGTGTGGTATAGAAAATGTAATCCGGTGTAAATTCAGCCCGAATGTCTCTCACCTCTCCATTGTCCCGACAAGCCGGCTGTGGATCGAAGCCTTTGGCCTGAAAGTGAGCAAGCGTCTTTTGCAGGAGTTCGCCCTGTTCGCCGGCCGGCAGATTGTCCGCCGGACAAACGATGAGTATAGGCCGAACGCGCGGATGCCGGAGCATGGCAGCAAACAGGGCATCGTATTTCCACATGGAGTCGTACACGGCGAGGAATACGACATTGATGGTTTCCTTGCCGCATAGTTTCTTTTTTAGCTCATCGTTGCGCTGCTGTGCTTCGCGAATGAGCCGGGGCTCTACCGTTAGGCGGCACAGGCGTCGTTTTCCCTCTGTGATGATATACTGCATCCGTTTGGGAGCGAGGGCATAAAGGCGAGAAGAGAATCGACGTAGTAGGCTCATCGGCGACGGAGATATTTGTCTATGGCTCTATTGAACTCGGGAGACAGGCGCATGGCATAGACTGCCACAAGTGCCCCTACTCCGATGGGGATGGAACGAAGGGGTATATCGAGCCAGGGAGAATCGACATGAGGTATCAAGGCATTGGCACCAAAAAGGAGGGCGAAGAGAGCCAACAGACGGAAAAGGGCCGGAGAAAAGGGCGAAGCATGCAGCTTCTGGCTGATCATAAACTGCTGTACGCCATAGCTCAGCAGCGTGGTCAGGAGCGTGGCAATGGCCGCTCCGTTGATTCCCAAAACAGGGATCAGCCACAGATTGGTGAGCACGGCCAGAATGGTGACGAGGAAAGTATAGTAAAGATTCCAGTGATAATACTTGGAACAGCTCACGATCGGATTGCCGTAGTTCAGCGAGATTTCGATCATCTTAGCGATTCCCAAATAGAAAACCACATATTTGCCGGCGGCATAGAGGTGACCGTTCGGGAGGATGGAGAAGATGCTGTCGATATTGAACCAAATAAGCAAGAAGATAAGGCCACCGGAAAGAAGCTGATGCAACGAGACGCGCTTGAAGAGTTCGTCGGCTTTGACCAGATCGTTCCGTTTCATGGCGTCGGCCATCAAGGGAGAAGAGACGCTGAGCAGGGATCTGGAGGGTATTTCCACCACGGCTACCATATAGAAAGCAATAGAGAAAATACCACCCGAATCCAATCCGCCCTTGTCCAGAGAGCTGACCATGAAGAGATCCAAGCGGCTGCTGAGCTTGCTGCCTATGCTGGCTACGACATAGAAGAGGGTGTAGCGGAGAAAATTGCGCTTCAGCTCCGGTGTCAGAAAGCCCCGATTGTGACGGAGATTGACCTTGCCGATTCGCCGGATATAAGCCAACAGCAAGAGCATACATGCGGCATAGGCTGCAATAAATATGGCGATGAAAACTTCCAGACTGACCCATCGAAAGGCATAGAGCAGATAAACGACGATCAGCATCAGCCTGAGCACTACCTCGCGGATCAGCTTGGGCACGGCTATTCGCATCAGTTGTGTGGCGTAGAGTTCGAAGACAGACCAAAAGAGCATGAAGACGAACAAGGGGACGATACTATAGTAAAAGTCCACCAGTTCGGGGCTATTGCGACTGAACATGGTCACGAAGGGGCCTTTGGCCAGCAGCATCAAAAGGGTCATAAGTACTCCTCCGATAAGGGCTATCGCCATCATGTAGTAGAAGTAACCATTGTCTCGAACTCCATCGGGGGAGGCTTCTCCGCTCTCACTATGGAAGTAGGGGTAGAATCGGAAGGCAGAGGAGTTAAGCCCGAGGAGTGCAAAACTGCTGATCAGCGTAGCGGCTTCGACGATATTACGGGTCAGACCGACTTCCTTGGGGGTAAGAAATTCGGTGATAATAAGGAAAGTGGTCAGGAAGCCGATGAAAGCACCTGCATAGCTGACGAGGGTTCCTTTGATACTCTGGCGTTCGACAATCCCCATAGCTCGTCCCGTCCGAAATTACAAGGCCTGAGCAAGCAGCGTGGCCACAAGCATATAGATCATCATCCCGATGAGGTCATTCGTAATGGTGATAAAGGGGCCGGTGGCTATGGCCGGGTCTATCTTCAATCGATCCAGCAGCATCGGCACCATAGTCCCGAATATGCTGGCGAACAATACGACGGAAAAGAGGCTGATGGAGACGGCAGACATGACGAGGACGTCACCGAGGAAAAAGTAGTTGAACAGGAAGACGACAAGGCTGATGATAGAGGCATTGATCAGGGCTACGACGACTTCCTTGGCTATGAGACTCCAGAGCTTGGCCTGCTTCAGACTATTGTTTGCCAGCCCCTGTACCACGATGGCCGAAGACTGGATGCCCACATTGCCGCCTGTGCCGCCAATGAGCGGAATGAAGAGGGCCATCTTGGGATTGGCGGCAAAGAGGGAGTCGAATCCTCCCAAGAGGATGGAGTTGGCCAGTCCTCCCGCCATGCCGATGAGAAGCCACGGCAGGCGTGCTGCGGTCTGCATATAGACCTTATCCGATGCTTCTATATCTTGCGAAATACCCGATGCAAGCTGATAGTCGCGCTCGTGCTGTTCGCGAATTTCGTCGATCACATCGTCGATGGTGATCCGGCCTACCAAACGACCGATACTGTCCACCACCGGCAGAGCCACGAGGTCGTACTTCTCTATCTTCTCCGCGACTTCTTCGATCGGGTCATTGTCTTTGACGGAAATAGGCTCGGTCTTCATCACATACTTGATCTTGGAAGCGGAAGGGCTGGTGATCAGTTTCTTCAGTGGCAGCACTCCTTTGAGCCGTTCTTCATCGTCGATGACATAGACGTAGTATATCTCGTCCACATCCTCTGCCTGCAAACGCATCTCTTCGATACATTTGGGCATACTCCAGTTCTCATTGACGATTATCATCTCGGTACCCATGAGGCTACCGGCTGTATCGTCTTCGTACTTGAGCAGATCGATAATATCTCCGGCCTGCTCTATATCGGTCACCTGACTGAGAATCTCGTCTTGCTGGTCTTCGTCCAGCTCACGAATCAGCTCGGCCGCATCGTCGGTCTCCATGTTGCCGACAAATTTTCCGGCGATGGTCTCGGAAGGAATCCTTTCGAGGACCTTGTTTCGCTCATCTTCATCCAGCTCCAAGAGTACGAGACCGGCCTTTTCTCCATCGAGCAGGAGGTAGAGGTAGACAGCCTCGTCCAGATCCAGCTCGTCATAGAGAGCCGCAATATCCTCGGGGTGGAGCTTGCTCATCAGGTCGAGAGCATCCGCATCGCGCTTTTGGTCGATGATCTCGCGAAGATTGTGAAGATATTCTTTCGTGAAGTCCATAAGAATTCGTTAATCAGGGGGGATGAAAATGCTATTGCTGCAACAGGAGTGTAAGTGCGATGAAATCATCCGGAGACAACTGCTCCGGTCGCTTCGAGAAAACGGGTTCGTCGAAACGATCGAAACCGGCCGGCAAGATACCGCGAAGAGAGTTCCTAAGCGTTTTCCGACGCTGTCCGAAAGCTGTTTTCACCACTGTTTTCAAGGCTTTCTCGCTACATGGAAGTTCCTTGCGGTCATTGCGTGTCAGACGTATTACACCGCTCTGCACTTTGGGCGGGGGGTCGAAAACGGAAGCGTCTACGGTGAAGAGGTATTCGATATTGTACCAAAGCTGCAATAACACGCTCAATATGCCGTAATCTTTTTTCCCGGGAGGCGATGCAAGTCGCATAGCCACTTCGCGCTGCAGCATCCCCGAACAACAGGGAATCTGCTCGCGAACGTCCAACAGGCGGAAGAAAATCTGGCTGGAGATATTGTAGGGATAATTGCCTATCAGGCAGTATTGTCGTCCTCCGGGGAACAGCTCCGACAAAGGATAGTGCAGAAAATCGCCCTCTATGATCCGATCGGAAAGTTCGGGAAACTCTTCTCGCAAATAGCTGACGGATTCACCGTCGATCTCTATGACGCGAACATCATGCCCCTTGCGAAGTAAGAACTGCGTAAGCACTCCCATACCCGGCCCGATCTCCAGTACAGGCAATGCTTTATGCTCGGAGAGGGTGTCGGCTATTCGCTCTGCAATACTCAGATCGCGAAGGAAGTGTTGCCCCAGTGCCTTCTTGGCTTTTACTCGCATCATGAAATATAAATTCTTTATATTTGCGTTGTTTAGAAAATGCTAAGGTACGATATTTTGATTGTTATTTTAATGGGATCGTACTAAGGGTAATCTAAATAGCAAAATGATTTGTCAAGATAAGAGCAACTAAATGACTAATAATATAGGGCAAGAAATAATGCCCGCGGATAAGTCTGACAGATGGAAATCAGTAGCTAAGGTCATTATTCCTCTCGCCATAGGCGGTCTGCTCCTCTGGTTAGTGTACCGCAAAATGGATTTCTCCGCCATCGGCAAGATCGTCCGCGACGGTGTCAATTACTACATCATAGCTTTCTCTCTCTTGTTCGGATTGGCCGCCAACTGTATACGCGGCCTGCGCTGGCAACTCCTCATAGAGCCTTTGGCTTCTCCTCATCCACGGAAAATCAATGCCATTCTGACTACTTTGGGCAATTACACGGTCAATATGGCTCTGCCCCGTGCCGGAGAATTTTGGCGATGCGCGGAAGAAAGCCGCTACGAGAAAATACCTTTCCCCCAACTCCTCGGTACGCTTTTTATGGACAGGATCATGGACTTGGTGATGGTCGGACTTATCACATTGAGTATCATGATGGGCTTTCAAGGGTTTTTCTCCGCTTTTTTCGCTCGCAATCCACAACTGACACAAGGCTTTTTTACCATTTTCAGTTCCATCTGGCTATACGTTGCTGTTGTAGGTATCGGGCTACTTTTCTTCTTGCTCTATAAATACCTCTCACACGTAGGCCCCATTCGCAAAGTAGCAGCACTCATCGGTAGGATACTGGAGGGGCTTCGCTCTATCTGGCATATGGAGCACAAGTGGCTCTTCATCTTATATTCCATCCTCTTGTGGGTAGGATATTTCTTTTACTTCTACACCACATTCTTTGCTTTCGACTTTACACGATCGTTGGGGATGGGAGTGGGGTTGATCAGCTTCGCCATGAGCAGCATAGCCGTAGCCGTACCCGTACAGGGGGGCGTAGGGCCGTGGCACTTCATGGTTATTGCTACTCTTGTGGCTTTCGGCGTGACGAAAGAAGATGCCGGAGCATTTGCCTTGGTGGTACACACGACTCAAACCGTTTGGACTACGGCCGTCGGGTTCGTGGCTATCGGCTTGCTTCCTTTTGTCAATAAGAAATACGATCGCATAAAACAGTCAAACAATTAACAACAATCATCCAAAACACTTTTCACAGTTATGTCAACAGAGATCAAAACCCTCAAACCACAAGCTGTCTGGGAGTACTTCTACGACCTGACACAAATACCCCGACCTACCGGACAGATGGACGAGGTGACCAAGTACGTATTCGACTTCGGTAAGAGGCTTGGTTTGGAGACCGAGCAGGACGAGGTGGGCAATGTCATCATTCGCAAGCCAGCCACACCGGGCATGGAAAACAAACCGATCGTGACCCTCCAATCGCACTTGGATATGGTGCCTCAAAAGAATTCGGACATCGATCATGATTTCACCAAAGACCCCATCGATGCATATATCGACGGAGAGTGGGTGAAAGCTCGAGGCACTACTCTGGGAGCCGATAACGGTATCGGAGTGGCTTATGCCATGGCAGCTATGGCAGACCCAACGCTCAAACATGGTCCGCTGGAAGCTCTTTTCACTATCAACGAAGAAGTGGGAATGGACGGTGCCAATGGTCTCAAGCCCGGGTTCTCTCGTGGTGACATCCTGCTCAATATAGATTCGGAGGAAGAAGGCAAGCTTTTCGTAGGCTGTGCGGGAGGTATTGATGTCAATGTCACGCTCGAATATAAGGAGGAAGAGCTGGTTTCGGACGAAGAAATAGGCGTAAAGATATCTTTGACAGGACTCAAAGGCGGACATTCGGGTGTCGATATTCACCTCGGACGTGCCAATGCCAATAAACTGATGTTCAGATTCTTGAAAGAGGCTGTAGGATTCTATGGTGCTCGCTTGGCATGGGTAGAGGGAGGATCGCTCCGCAATGCTATTCCGCGCGAAGCGTTTGCCGTTATCACCATTCAGGAAGAAGAGGCCGAAGCTGTCTGGGAACTGGTATCCGACTACCAGGATTTGTTCCGTAAGGAATTCAGCGGCATAGAGGAAAACATCAAGTTCGAGGCAAGTCGTATCGAATGTCCCCGAATGATTATTCCCGAAGAGATCCAAGACTGTCTGATCAATGCCGTGGAAGCCTGCGTCAATGGCCCGCAGTCCATGCTCCAAGACTTCCCCGGTACGGTAGAGTCATCATCCAATCTGGCGTTGATCACGGCTAAGGAAGGAGCAATCTCCGTACGTTTCCTGGTGCGTAGCTCTTCCGAATCGCGCAAGATGTGGGTAGCATCGGCCATCGAGAGCGTTTTCTCATTGGCAGGAGCACGAGTGGAATTCGACGCCTCGTACAACGGCTGGCAACCTAATATCCGGTCGCACATTCTCGATGTGATGAGCAAAGTCTTCGAAGAGTATTACGGCCAAAAGCCCGAAGTACAGGTGATGCATGCCGGTCTGGAATGCGGTATCATCCAAGGCGTAATGCCGGATATGGACATGATCTCGGTAGGTCCCGAACTCCAATCGCCGCACTCTCCGGACGAAAGGATTCATATCGAATCCGTAGCTCGCACATGGGAAGTACTGGTAAAAGTACTGGAGCGAGTGTAAGGAGTAGAAGTCGAGTTCGGAGGTATCTGCTATCGTTTTTAGGGATAGGTCTTACGAATTAAAGAGGTGAAACAGAACAATCGGAATTATAATCAAAACAATAACGAAACAGAGATGAAAGCATTTGTATTCCCCGGTCAGGGAGCACAGTTTGTAGGAATGGGAAAAGACCTGTACGAACAGAACCCCGAGGCCAAAGCATATTTTGAAAAAGCCAATGAGATATTAGGCTTTCGCATTACGGACATCCTCTTCAACGGCACGGCAGAGGAGCTGAAACAAACCAAAGTGACCCAGCCGGCGATCTTCCTCCACTCGGTGATTCTGGCCAAGACGATGGGCGAAGACTTCCGTCCCGATATGGTGGCAGGCCACTCGCTCGGAGAGTTTTCGGCATTGGTCGCAGCAGGTGCCATGACCTTCGAAGATGGTCTTCGTCTCGTATCGAAACGTGCCATGGCCATGCAGAAAGCATGCGAAGTACGCCCCTCGACTATGGCGGCTGTACTGGGTCTGCCTGATGAAAAGGTGGAAGAAATCTGTGCCCAAGTGACCGATGAAGTTGTCGTACCGGCCAACTACAACTGCCCGGGACAGATCGTTATATCCGGTTCGGTAGAAGGAGTGGACAGAGCTTGCGAACTGCTCAAGGAAGCCGGAGCCAAGCGTGCTCTTAAGCTCGCTGTCGGTGGAGCATTCCATTCCCCTCTGATGGAACCGGCTCGTGAAGAGCTGGCAAAAGCCATCGAAGAGACTACGATCAGTCAGCCGATCTGCCCCATCTATCAGAACGTAACGGCTTCTGCCGTCACTGATCCGGCAGAGATTAAAAAGAACCTGATAGCACAGCTGACGGCACCGGTTCGCTGGACACAGAGTGTGCTGAATATGACAGCCGATGGTGCCGACCACTTTATGGAGTTAGGCCCCGGAAATGTATTGCAGGGTTTGGTGAAGAAAATTACTCCTGAAGCGACAACGGAAGGACGTCAGTAATCAGGTCTTAAGACCCTTTAAGAGAAACGGTGTGCCGAGATCGCCCAAACAGCGACTCCGGCACACCGCTTTTTTATTGCTCGCAGGCTTATACGACTACCTTTTTCTCCGGATGCTCCTTGTCATTCGTCTTGGAGAAGATAGGCGGTTCGGGTCTATTCGGAAGAGGGAGGCGGAGGATTATTTCCTCCTGCGGGACTTTCGCTTGGCACTGTACTTGCTCTTTTTCTTGGTGCCGGAAGCCGAACTTTTAGTGATTTGCAGCCTCTGACCGGGCTTGACGGAGGAGGACTTCAAGCCGTTTGCCCTCTTAATGGCTGCTACCGTAGTGCCATAACGTTTGGCGATGGACAAGAGCGTCTCACCTTGCTTGACATTATGGAAGATGGCGGTTCGTCCCGATCCTCCCGAGTGTTGTCCGCCTTGCTCAGGGAAATCCGATACCGAAGCCTCCAAGTCGGGGGAATAAAGCGAATCGCGAACCTTGTCCAATTTCTTGATGAAAGCGACGGGAAGGCGTAGTCGGCACAGCTGGGTATTACCGGGGATGATCCCCCTTTTGTATTGAGGGTTGAGCAGTTGCAATTCGTCGTTGCTCACACCGGACAATAGACGAATGCGATCGAAAGATACTTGTCGGGACAGCATGATCGTATCCGTAGCCAAAGGAACGCCTGTCTCTCCGGCACAGATCTCATGTTCGATATGGTAGTGCATGGCATAGTATGCACCGATGAAGAGCGGGATGTAGTTCCGCGTTTCGCGAGGAAGGTAGGGATAGATCTCCCAGAAGTCGGTCTTGCCACCGGACATTCGGATGGCTTTGTTCACATTGCCGAGTCCGCAGTTATAAGCCGCGATGCAGAGGAGCCAGTCGCGATAGAGGTCGTACATGTCCTTGAAGTAGCGGCAGGCAGCCTCTGTACTTTTCTGCAGATCCAGCCGTTCGTCGACGAGGCTGTTTATAGTGAGTCCGTATATCTTGCCCGTAGCCAGCATGAACTGCCAGATACCGGCTGCTCCGGCCGGCGATACTGCCGTAGGGTTGAGAGCCGACTCCACGATGGTCAGGTACTTCAGCTCGATCGGGAGGTTATGACGGTCGAGTGTCTCTTCGATCTGAGGGAAATACAGGTCGGCCAGAGAGAGCATATAGCGGACAAGGCGACGACGTTCCTCGGTGTAGAGCTTGATGCACTGCTTGACGGCAGGGTTGAATTGTATGGGAACAGCCGATGGCAGGGCGGAAAGTCGCCGGATGTACACGGAGTCCGATGTATAAGGACCCGTATCGGAATTGACGCACGGACGCTCGCCACGTTTTGTCTTGGTGGAATATCCTTTATGCCAAGTGCGGAGGAGTCTCTCCAAATCCTTGTCCAAGGAAGAAGAGGGCAGGAGGCGACGGGCTGCATCGCGAAGCTCTTGGGTAGAGTCTGCCGGGGTGTAACGACCTATGGCATAGGACGATCGGACCGGCAGAAAGGCCAGAAAGGCAATGAGGGCAGGGAGGAGGCAGTATTTCATCCGGAGCATAAGGAGAGGTCAAAAAGTGAAACCGCAGCTAACTCCATAACGGAAAAAGCCGGACTTATCGTCTGTGCCCACCATCGGACTGAAATGAAAAGAGAGGTCGGGAGAGATGTTGAAATCGAACAATTCGGCATCCACATAGGCATCCAACATCGTCAGGAAGTAGACGCCGAGGGTAATGATGATACTCAAATCCCTGTTGCGACGGTAGTACTCCGTGCCGCGCTTGAGACGAGCTTTGAGCTGCTCGCTATTGACATAATCGGCAGGATCGGCTCCGTAGGGGAGGAAGTTGTGCCAAGCCGTTTGCGACGGATCGCCGCCCATGAAGTCGGCATAGGCTTTGCGATACTCGGTGTACGTCTTGTTGTTCCACAGGATGGCATAAGTGCATCCGGTGAATGCGCCCCATACGATCGGCAGCTTCCAGTACTTGCGATTGTAGATCTGACCCGACCCCGGCAGGAGGGCCGAGTAGAGGAGTGCACGGGTGGGATTGGGTTTCCACGCCTTGGCTGTCCGGAGGTCTCGGGGGGATGCTGTAGAGGCCGGCGGGGAAAGCGTCTGCACTCGGAGCGTATCGGGGAGCTTCGTGGCCGCCGAATCGGCCGCACTCGCCGCCGGCCGCCCGATACTGTCGGGGACGACGCTCTGTGCCGCTGCCTGAGAAAGACAAAGGCAGAGGAACAAAACGACAATTCTCCAACGACTTCCGGACATGACGGCTACGGTGTGAGGATTAGCGGATACGCTCGAGCAGGGCCATGATTCGCTCCAGCTCTTCTTCCGATGCGAAGGGAATGGTCAGCTTGCCTTTGCCCTTGGCGTCGCAGTCGAGCTTGACTTTCGTCCGGAAGAATCGGGACAACTGCCCCGTGAGCAGGCGGTATTCTTCCGGCAGAGACTGCTTGGTTTTCTTCTGCTTGGCGGGCGAATCGGCACCTTCTTCGCGGTAGTGCGCCGCCAGACTTTCGACGGCACGTACACTCAGTCCCTGCCTGATGATCTCGGCATAGAGGGCAAGCTGATGCTCGGGATCGGGGATACTGAGCAAGGCGCGGGCATGCCCCATATCTATTTTCTTTTGGGTCAGACCTATCTGTATCTCGCCCGGGAGCTTGAGGAGGCGCAGGTAGTTGCTGATCGTGGTGCGCTTCTTGCCCACTCGGGTGCTGAGTTCCTCCTGTGTGAGGTCGTACGTCTCTATGAGCTTCTGGTAGGCCAGAGAGATTTCGATGGCGTTGAGGTCTTCGCGCTGGATGTTTTCGATCAGTGCCATCTCCATCACATGTTCGTCCTCTTCCGTCTTGATGTATGCCGGCAGGGTGGTCATACCGGCCATTCGGGCCGCACGCCAGCGGCGTTCTCCGGAGATGATCATATAGTCGCCGGCGGACTTCTTCAGTAGTGTGATGGGCTGTACCAATCCTATCGAACGGAGCGAAGCGGCCAGTTCTTTCAGGGACTCCTCCTCGAAAGTCCGGCGCGGTTGATCGGGATTGGGGTATATATCGCTGATGGCCACTTCGCTGATGGAAGAAGACCCTATGACCTCCGCATCGAGGAGGGAGTCCAGGCCGCGACCGAGCGTTTTCTTCGTATGCTTCATATGAGAGTCAGGCTCCTTTCTGTTTGTGCTTTTTGATCAGCTCGGCCGCCAGCTGCATATGATTGACCGCTCCGCGGCTATCGGCATCGTACAGCAGTGCCGGAATACCGTGGCTGGGGGCCTCGCTTAGTTTGATGTTGCGCTGGATGACCGTATCGAAGACCAGCTCGCGGAAGTGCTTCTTGACCTCTTCGTATATCTGATTGGCCAGTCGCAGGCGGCTGTCGTACATGGTCAGCAGGAAACCTTCTATCTCCAGTGTGGGATTGAGCTTGCTTTTGATGATACGGATCGTATTGAGCAGCTTGCTGATCCCTTCGAGAGCGAAGTATTCGCACTGCACGGGGATGATGACGGAATGCGCCGCCACGAGGGCGTTGACCGTGATAAGGCCCAGCGAGGGGGAGCAGTCGATGAGGACGTAGTCGTACCGATCGGCTATGCCGCTTAGCAGACGGCGCATCACTTTCTCGCGCTCCGGCAGGTTGAGCATCTCGATCTCTGCACCGACCAGATCGATATGCGAAGGGATAATGTCCAGCCCCTCCACGGGAGTCGGCTGCACAGCTTCGGCCACCGGCAGATTGCACACGAGACATTCGTATACGGTGTTCTGCAGGGAGGCGATGTCCACGCCCAATCCGGAGGAAGCATTGGCTTGCGGATCGGCGTCGACCACCAATACTTTCTTCTCCAAGGTAGCGAGCGAAGCTGCCAGATTGATAGTCGTTGTAGTCTTGCCTACACCGCCTTTCTGATTGGCCAGAGCGATTATTTTACCCATATTTCAAGAATATCAATGCGCCAAAACTACGTATTTTCGATCTACTAACGTGGCACAGACGTGGAACATTGTATTACAACTGTTGAAAACTCCTCTATATTGTTGATAAAGGCTACACTATATATATAGTAGGGAAACGCCCCACGGGAAGGAACGCCCCGGCTCCTTGTCGGAGGGGGAAGGGACGGACGCCATCCCCCCTCTCGCCATGACGGTCAGCCGCGAAGGAAACGCTCCGTAAGGCCGGAGAAAGCGTCGATCCGCCGATCCCGGAAGAACGGCCACCAGCGGCGTACCTGCTCGGTCCGGGAGGGATCTATATCCACTACCTCCACCGCCTCTTCCGTTGCGCTCAGCTCGGCCAGCAGTTCGCCCTGCGGTCCGGCTACGAATCCGGAGCCCCAGAACGTGATGCCACTGGTGCGGCCTGAAGGGTCTGCCTCGTGGCCGACCCTGTTCACCGCCACTACGGGAATACCGTTGGCCACGGCATGTCCGCGCTGTACGATCTGCCACGCCTGACGTTGGCGGAGCTGCTCGGCAGGCAGGTCCGTACTCTCGGTACCGATGGCCGTGGGGTAAATGAGTATATCGGCGCCCTGCAAGGCCATCAGTCGCGCCGCTTCGGGATACCACTGATCCCAGCAAACCAGTACGCCGAGGCATCCGACGGACGTCGGGATGGGGGTAAAGCCCAAGTCGCCGGGCGTGAAATAGAACTTTTCGTAATAGGCAGGGTCATCGGGGATGTGCATCTTGCGATACTTCCCTGCGATAGTGCCGTCCCGCTCCAGCACGACGGCCGTATTGTGGTAAAGCCCGGGAGCGCGCTTCTCGAAGAGGGAGAGCACCAGCACGACGCCGGCTTCGCGGGCGATGGTGCCGAAGAAATCGGTACTCGGTCCCGGGATGGTCTCTGCCCGGTCGAACACCTGCACGTCTTCCGTCTGGCAGAAATAAAGCCCGTTGTGCAGTTCCGGGAGTACGACCAGCTCGGCACCGCGTCGGGCGGCTTCGCGGATCTTCGCTGCCAGCCGCTCCCGGTTCGAGCAGACGTCCGCCGTGTTGGCTTGCTGAATGAGTGCTACTTTCATAGTTCTTTGCTGTGGAATTAGCGTATGAATCCTTGGGGGTACTGCATCGTGACGCAGTGGAGACTGCCATGCTGCTTGACGAGCGGACGGCAGTCGATGCCGATGACCTCTCTATCGGGAAACAGCCCCTGCATCACCGAGAGGGCGACGGCATCGAGGTGCGAATCGTAGGTGGGCACGAGTACTGCCCCGTTGATGATGAGGAAATTGGCATAGGTGGCGGGCAGCCTGTCCGCTCCGTCGTACAGAGCTTCCGCCATGGGCAGCGGCACGAGCCGGTACGGCTGTCCGTCCGGGCGGCGCAGCTCCTTCAGCTCCTGCTCCATGGCCGTGAGGTCGGAGTAGTGCTCGTCCGAGGGATCTTCCGAGCGGACATAGACGATGGTACGGGTATCGACGAACCGCGCCAACGTGTCGATGTGCCCGTCGGTGTCGTCGCCGGCCAAGGCTCCGTGGCGGAGCGAGAGTACACGGCTGACGCCGAGGCTCTCTTTCAGCGTGTCGATAATGGCCGTGCGGCTCAGGCCGGCATTGCGGTTCGGCTCGAAGAGGCAGCTGTCCGTGGTCAGCAAAGTACCTTCGCCATCCGTCTCCAGTGCTCCTCCTTCGAGGACGAAGGCGAGGCGATTGTCCAGGGTAACTTCTTCGGCGAACAGGCCCAGCGCATGGAGCCGTCTCGTGATGAGGTTGTCGTGATGGGCGGCAAACTTCATGCCCCAGCCGTTGAAGGCGAAGTCGGCTATCATCGGACGGCCGTCGGCGAGGAGGGAAATGCCTCCGTGGTCGCGCGCCCATGTATCGTTCGAGGGCAGCTCGAAGCAGTAGAGCCGGTGGTGCAGCTCGGGAGGCAGCAGGCCGAACACCCGCTTGCGATCGGGGCAAACGACTATCAGTCGCTCGTGGCGGAGTATGGCGGTGGCTATGCGGACGAAGCAGGTTTCCACCTCGTCGAGCATATACGCCCAGTCGGTTCGGTCGTGAGGCCAGGTCAATTGTACGGCCTCTTGCGGTGCCCATTCGGGCAGGAATAGTCTCTTTGTCATCTCTCTTGTCTTCTGCCAAAAGGTCGGGTCTGTCAAAACGTCTAGACGTTTTTGTCGGAACGTCTAGACGTTTTTTCGGGTACGTCCGTCCGTTCCGTTCGTAAGGGCTTGTCGTGCCCCTCGGAGGCTCTGTCTGTTCCGCCCCTTGTGTCTTGTCCCGGGGCGTGCGGCGAGCGGCACCCTGCCAAACAAAACGTCTTTGCCCTCAAGCCTCGGCTCAAAGACAAAGACGTCTGTCGATCCCCGTATCTCCTGCAAGGGATATGGAAGGGGCCGGTCCTCCTTATTGTGCCTGCCCCTCCTCGGGAGTGGCTTCTCCTGTCGCGGGCCGGGCGGATTCCGTAGCAGCGGCATCTCCACCGAAGTTGATCACTGCAGAGTTCTTTTCTTCCTTCACCTTCTTGTCCAGGGTTTCCTTCAGGACGTTTTGGCTCTCATCGACCTTTCCCGTGTGGAGGAAGTGAGTAGAAACGATGGCCAGAACGGCAATGATACCGGCCGACCACCAAGTGGCCTTCTCGAGGAAATCGGTAGTCTTGCGGACGCCCATGATCTGATTGCTGGATGCGAAGCCGGCTGCCAGGCCGCCCCCTTTGGAGTTCTGTACCACTACGACCAGAATAAGGAAGAGCGATATGAGCAGGATGAGAATAGTCAGTACGATGTACATCTTTATATTTTGTTTTTGTCGTTAATAATCAACTTTTCTAAGAATCGAATTTGATCCGCAAAGTAAAGGTTTTTTTCCGGATAATTCAAACTGATGGTCTTTATTATCCTCAGTGCCTTATCGTAACGTCCCTGCTTGATGTATATACGTGCGAGGGTCTCGGTGAAGAGCCCTTCGTCCAGCTCGTCCGCCGGGGCGATCGGGGCCGGATCTTTCTCTGCCGGAGGTGCGCTCTCGGCCGGTGTGCCGGCTGCCTGCACGGACAAGACCGGCATGCTGCGGGACGGTTCGGCCTGATCGGCCGGCGACGTGGCGGCGAAGTAGTCCGAAGCCGAGGGGATACCGCTCGCTCCTCCGTAAGAAATCTCCGAAGGCAGGTCGGCTCCGCTTCGGGTCATTTCGTCGAGGAAGTCATCGATGAGCGAGAAGGCGTCCGGCTCCTTTTCGGCCGAGGCGGGTTGCAGCTGCTCCGGATGCGTATATTGCTCCACGAGCAGGTACAGCTTGCGCCTGTCCGGCAGATAGGGTGCCAGCCGGCGCAGCTCCGAAGCATAGCGCACGTCCTGCACCACATACATATTATATAGGTATAGGAAGACGAAGGTGGAGCAGTAGGGATAGGCCTCGTACAGGGCTTTCATCTCGGGCAGCGTGTCAGCCGAAAGCCGCGAGGGGTGCTCCATGTAGGCGTACAGATCGTTAGTCGTCATGGTGGGGGAGGATTACCAGTTCTCTACCGTAGCGTTATACACCTGCTTCACCAAGTCGTCGACCATATTGGCCAGCAGGGCGTCTTGTACGTCCACCAGCTGCTCGCTGCTGTCGAAGTCCGTGGAAGACGTAAAGTCCCGATCGAAGTTCTGTTCGGGGAGGGCTTTGTTCTCGTAGTGCACCTGTATGGATAAGGTTACCTTGGTGCGTGCGGCCAGATCGTTGTCCTGCACGGCGAGGGGAGCGAAGTCGTAATTAGTGATGACCACCTCGATGATCATGTCGGCATCGTTGGTTCGTGCCATTTCGAGCTTGGTACGGCGCGTAAAATGGTTTTGGAGGGCTTCGGTCATAGTCTGCGCCAACGGCGGATATACGCGGGTGGCCTGATTGGTCACATCCGGCATATAAAGTGTTTTGATGCGGCTATAGTCCAGAGCTCCTCCGTTGAAGCTGTAGGAGATGCTGCATGCCGAGCAGGTCAGCAGGACGATAAGCACCGTCGCAAGAGCGGAAAGGCTGTATCGCCCGAGGGTTCTATTCCAGTCCATACTCCTTGATTTTACGGTATAGTGTCCGCTCCGAAATCTTCAGTTCCTCGGCTGTCTGCTTGCGCCTTCCGCCGTGGCGTTCCAATGCAAGGGAAATCATTTTCTTCTCTACCTCCTCCAGCGAAACCGGATCCTCGGTGTATTCGCTGGCTTCCTGTATCGGCTCCACGGGTTCTGCCGCGTTCGCGATGGGGGCCTTGTGCGTGCTGACGCCCCACTTCGGATCTGCGGTGCGCTTGTCGTCGTTGCCCCAGACGTCCGACCCTACAGGCCATGAGGGCTGTTCGTGGTGCGCCAGGCGGTTCATCATCCCCTTCAAATCGGCTATCTCTTTCTTCATATCGTATAGCACCTGGTAGATGATTTCGCGCTCGTAATGGGGGATTTGTTTGTCCGCTTCGGTCGTTTCGTTCCGTCGGATCACGACGGGGTGGAGGTCTTGCATCCCCTCAGCGTCCAGGTAGCGAGTGATGGTCTCTGCCGATACCGTCCGCTCCTCCTCCAGGATGCTCAGCCTGTCGGTTATATTGCGCAGCTCACGTACATTGCCGGGCCAGCGGTAACGCATTAATATGATACGGGCTTCGTCCGACAGGCGCAGCGGGGGCATCCGATACTTCTCGGCGCTGTCGGCGGCGAATCGGCGGAAAAGCAAGGGCACGTCGTCCGGTCGCATACGCAGCGCAGGCACCTCGATCGGTACCGTATTGAGCCGGAAGAAGAGGTCTTCCCGGAACTTCCCGTTCGCTACCGCCTCCTTGAGGTTCACATTCGTCGCCGCTACGATACGGACATCCGTCTTCTGCGACTGGCTGGCTCCTACGGGGATGAACTCGCCCGTCTCCAGCACCCTCAGCAGCCTCGCCTGCGTAGGCAAAGGCAGTTCGCCCACTTCGTCCAGAAAGATCGTGCCGCCGGATGCTTCTTCGAAGTACCCCTTGCGATCCGATACGGCTCCGGTAAAGGAACCTTTGCGGTGTCCGAACAGCTCGGAGTCGATGGTTCCTTCGGGGATGGCTCCACAATTGACTGCAATGTAGCTATGATGTTTCCGGGCGCTGTAGTAGTGGATTATCTGTGGGAAGAACTCTTTCCCCGAACCACTCTCCCCCGTTACGAGGACGGACATGTCGGTAGGAGCCACCTGTGCTGCCACTCGTATGGCATGTTCCATCAGCGGACTGCTACCGATGATGCCGAAACGCTGTTTGATCTGTTGTACATCTATATTGGTGCTCATGGCCACAAAATTAGAAAAACCCCAACGCTACTGCCGTTCTTTCGCCATTCCTATCCGGAACTGAAGAGCCAAAGCTCTTCTCAACGAAGCCGTATCGGCCGCATCTATCCCGTACTTCTCAGGTAAAGGAAGTACCAGCTCCGTACCCAAAGGAATGTTGTTGGGATCTGCGATTTTCTCTTTGTTCTCTTCATATATATAGACCCAGAATACGCGGTCGCCATACTTCTCCAAGGCGATACGGGCTAAAATGTCCCCTTTGCGGATAACGATCCGGCCGAGATCCGTCGCGGCAGGTACGGTCTTTACCGCATCGACCGTCTTGGCGATCGTATCCACGGGTGAAGACGTCCGGCCGGAAGGTTCTTGTCGGGCCGGCTCTTTTGTCGAGAGGACAGGCATCCGATACAGTAGCAAGTATGCCGCAGCAGCACCCAGTATCAGGACTGCTAAGAAGACAATAGCGGCCGTCCTCGCTCTCTTTCGCCTCCTTGCTTTCTTCTCTGCCGGCTCTTCGATCGGGACGAAAGGCTCCTCCGCTACCGGCTGTGATACCTCCTCCGTATCGGGAAGCGGCTCCTCCGTCAAGGCTTTCTCCTCGGCAGGTGTAGGAAGTATATCATCTTCCGTCTGTACCGATGTATCGGTATCGCTTTCGGCTGGGACGGGGATCTCTTGAGGCTCTGCGACTTCCTCTTGGCCCTCTTCGCGCAATGAAACGAACGAAACCCCTTCTTCGACAAGCGGTTGGGTAATGGTATCGGGTATCTCTCCGGTCGGCAACAAATCGACTTGGGGGAACATGGAGAAAGGTCTGTTGAGCAACTCCGACAACTCTCCTTCCGCGATGAAGCGGTATCCTGTCAGAGCATCGCCTTCTTTCACCGGCTCGAAGCGTCCGAACTGCGACCAGGATACGGGGTGTCCTCTTCGGAGAAGCTCCGAAAGCAGTTCGGGGATAGCCTTCCACCAGCGCATCACGACTTCCTCCGTGTAAGGCACCAAGTCTATAAGAGCATGAGGGATCGTCTCTCGGATGGCCGAGGCACCCGAAGACGTCAGCCGGAGTTCTATCCTCGGCGGTACCAGCACACGTGAGCCGTCCGGACGGATTCCTACATATTCATCCGCTTTTACAGCCTGCCACAAGCCGATACCATCCTGCCGTACGGCGTCTCCTTTGGTGAGGAACTGCCCCATCAAACGACAGTAATGAGACCATAGTTCGTTCGAGGTCGATACATCGACACCTGAAGCCGTAGCCAACTGTGCAATCCAAAGTTCCTGTTGTATCATCCGGTTCTGCTTTTGGTTTCGGTAGGAAGGGTGTTATCAGTCCACTATACGTGCGTAGAGATCGAAAGGCTCTGCACCGGTCACTTCCGCCATATAAAACCGCCCGGGTTTCAACTCTTGACCGGAGACGAACGGGATCAGTACCTCGGGATCGACCTCAGGAGAGTCGTATTCCGTACGCCCCACATAGAAGCCATCTTCCGCACGGTCTATGACCACACGCAGGCGGCTGCCGATCTTCGCCTCGTTATGAGCGGCGGATATACGTTCCTGCACGGCCATCAGTTCGCCAAGACGTTCCTGTTTGACGGATTCGGGTATATCGTCTTGATAGTTCTTGTCGCAGTAGGTGCCGCTCTCGTGCGAATAGGTGAATGCTCCCAACCGTTCGAACCGGATGTCACGCACGAACTGCAGCAACTCCTCGAAGTCTCTCTCCGTCTCGCCCGGGTGACCGGTCATGAGCGTAGTACGCAGATGGATGCCGGGTACTTCCGTTCGGATCCTTTCGATCAGTTCGTAGGTCTCCGCCTTGGTAATGCGCCTGCGCATCCGTCTGAGCATCGGATCGCTAATGTGCTGCAAAGCCATGTCGAGGTATTTGCAGACGTTAGGCCGCTCACGCATCACAGGCAAGAGATCCAGAGGAAACTGTGCCGGATAAGCATAATGCAGTCGAAGCCACTCGACACCTTTGATGTCGGACAAACGTGCTGTCAGTTCTGCCAGACGGTTAGCACCGTACAGGTCGAGGCCGTAGAAGGTAAGATCCTGAGCGATCAGTTGGAACTCCCGAGTCCCATGCTTTACGAGCATCCGTACCTCTTCGACCAAGTCCTCCATCGGGCGCGACCGATGCCGGCCGGTGATAATCGGTATGGCGCAGTACGAACAGCTGCGATCGCAGCCCTCGGATATTTTCAGATAGGCATAATGCCGCGGAGTGGTCAGTTTGCGCCTGTTCTCTGCCTCGGCATAATAAGACTTCCCCAAATGAGAAATGAGTTGCTTCCAGTCGAATTTGCCGTAGTAAGCATCCACTTCGGGTATCTCCTTCTTCAGGTCTTCCCGAAACCGCTCGCTCAAGCAGCCCATTACGTACAGGCTGCCGATACGTCCGGCCTTCTTCGCCTCCACCATCTCCAGAATGGTATTGACAGACTCCTCCTGTGCATCGCCTATGAATCCGCAGGTATTCACCACCACGATCTCGCCGCATACCGAGGCCGGATCGTGATGCACGGTATAGCCGTTGGACAGGAACTGGCGCATCAGCACCTCGCTGTCCACCAGATTCTTGGAGCACCCAAGCGTAATGACGTCTACTCTGTTTCTTCTCATTCGCCAAAGAGAGAGTCCACGAATTCCTTCTTACGGAAGATTTGCAGGTCGTCTATGCCCTCACCCAAGCCAATGTACTTCACCGGTATCTTGAACTGATCGGATATGCCGATCACCACACCTCCCTTAGCTGTCCCGTCAAGCTTGGTCACGGCGAGGGCATTCACTTCAGTCGCTGCGGTGAACTGCCTTGCCTGTTCGAAAGCATTCTGACCGGTGGATCCGTCCAATACCAATAAAATCTCATGCGGAGCGTCGGGCACTACCTTCTGCATCACACGTTTGATCTTCGTCAGCTCGTTCATCAGATTGACCTTATTGTGCAGACGTCCGGCTGTATCGATGATCACGACATCGACGCCGTTAGCCACGGCCGAACTGACTGTGTCATAAGCCACCGAAGCCGGATCGCTACCCATCTGCTGCTTGATGATAGGCACTCCTACTCGCTCGGACCAGATCTCCAACTGCTCTACGGCCGCAGCACGGAAGGTATCGGCAGCCCCGAGCACGACGCTCTTGCCGGCCTGACGAAAGCGATGTGCCAGCTTGCCGATGGTAGTGGTCTTGCCTACGCCGTTTACGCCCACTACCATGATTACATAAGGTTTGGTACCGGAGGGTAGGTCGAAGCTGTCGCCATCGGCCGATCCGTTCTCCGTGAGCAGCGAGGCGATCTCTTGACGGAGGATAGTCGTCAGCTCGGAGGTGGAAACATATTTGTCGCGAGCCACTCGTTCCTCTATACGCTTGATGATCTTCAATGTGGTATCGACACCCACATCCGAAGTCACCAGCACGTTTTCCAATTCGTCCAAGACCTCATCGTCCACTTTGCTCTTACCGGCTACGGCACGGGTGATCTTGGCGAATACGTTTTCTTTGGTCTTGGACAGGCCTTCGTCCAAAGTCTCTTTTTTCTTCTTCGAGAATAATCCGAATAATCCCATATCGTATATACTGTTATATCTCTTCCTTAGTTCATTCTGTTCTTGTAATCCTCATAATCGAACCGGCGCAACACCTCTTTCTTCCCGTCGGTGCGCAGCAGTACAATGTCCGGATGGCGTACACCGTTGAACATGGTCGTCTTCACCGTCGTGTAGTGGAGCATGTCCTCGAATATCAGTTCATCGCCCACCTGCAACGGCCGATCGAAACTCCAGTCACCGATGAAGTCGCCGCTCAGACAGCTGCATCCGCCTATCCTGTATGTGGGCAGGCCGGGTACCGGCTCCTGATGCGCTCCACGAATGACGGGTTTGTAAGGCATCTCCAGACAGTCCGGCATGTGGCAGGTGAAGGACACATCCACGATAGCAGTGGCAATGCCCTGATGCTCTACGATGTCCACCACCGTGCTCTTGAGGAACCCCGTCTGCCAGCCGAAAGCACTGCCCGGCTCCATGATAAGATGCAGATGGGGGTGGCGGCGGGAGAAGTCGTTCAGCACCTGCACGAGGTGCTCCACGTCATAGTCCCGACGGGTCATCAGGTGGCCGCCGCCCATATTGAGCCAACGCGCTTGCTCCAGCACGGAAGCGAAGCGATCCTCAATGATCTTGAGGGTCTTCTCCAGTTCGAAGCCGGTGCTCTCGCAAAGCGTATGGAAGTGCAGACCCTCGATACCCTCCGGCAAAGTGTCGCCCAATTCGGAAGCCGATACACCGAAGCGCGAACCCGGTGCACAAGGATTGTAGAGCGCGGTCTCCACGGCCGAGTATTCGGGGTTGATTCTGAGTCCGAGCGATACGCCTACGTTCTTCACCATGGGCGAAAGCAGGTAGTACTGGCTGAGAGAGTTGAATGTGACGTGACTGCTATAACGCAGTATTTCCGGAAACTCCTCCGGCGTATAAGCCGGACTGAATGTATGAGCCGGCGCGCCCATCTCTTCGAAGGCAAGACGCGCTTCCCATACGGAACTGGCCGTACTGTGGGGTACGTATTCCCTGATGATCGGGAAGGTACGCCAGAGGGCATAGGCCTTGAAAGCGAGGATGATCTCCACGCCGGTGCGGTCGGCTACGGACGCGATCAGGGATAGATTGCGCCTTAGGAGATCTTCTTCCAGTACGTAGGCCGGAGATGCTATGTCGTGGTATCTTGCCATCTCTTAGGATTAGTTCTCATTCGGTATCAGTTCCAAGAACAGCTCTTGGAGCTGTGCCTCATCAATGACAGAGGGGGCGTCGATCATGACATCCCGACCGGCATTGTTCTTCGGGAAGGCGATGCAGTCGCGGATGCTGTCCAAACCGGCGAAGAGCGATACCCAGCGGTCTAAGCCGTAAGCCAATCCGCCGTGAGGAGGTGCCCCATACTTGAAAGCATTCATCAGGAAGCCGAACTGCTCCTGTGCTTTCTCCGGCGTAAAGCCGAGCAACTCGAACATTTTCTGCTGCAGGGCACTGTCGTGAATACGAATGGAACCACCTCCGACTTCGACACCGTTGATCACCATATCGTAGGCATTGGCACGCACAGCACCCGGATCGGTATCGAGCAGAGGGATGTCCTCCGGCTTCGGACTGGTGAAGGGGTGGTGCATGGCGTAGAATCGCTTCGTTTCCTCGTCCCATTCGAAGAGGGGGAAGTCCACGACCCAGAGGCAGGAGAATTTATTCTTGTCGCGCAGACCGAGCTGAGAACCCACTTCGAGGCGAAGTTCGCACAGTTGCTTGCGCGTCTTCATGAGGTCGTCTCCGCTGAGGATCAGAATCAGGTCGCCCGGCTCTGCCTCCATCGTCCGGCGAAGCTCTTGGAGCGTCTCTTGTGTGTAGAATTTGTCCACGCTGCTCTTGACGCTGCCGTCCGATTCCACACGGGCGTATACCATCCCTTTGGCTCCTACCTGCGGACGCTTCACGAAGTCCGTCAGTGCATCAAGCTGCTTGCGGGTGTAAGAGCCAGCTCCCTTGGCACAGATACCTCCGATGTAAGCTGCGGAGTCAAATACGCTGAAGTCGTGGCCTTTCAGCACATCCATCAGTTCTACGAAACGCATATCGAAGCGCGTATCGGGCTTGTCCGATCCGTAGTACTTCATGGCGTCGTGCCACGTCATACGGGGGAAGGCTTCCGAAATCTCCACGTGACGGATGGTACGGAAGAGGTGCTTGGCCATACCCTCGAAGGTGGACAGCACATCCTCTTGCTCCACGAAGCTCATTTCGCAGTCGATCTGTGTAAACTCAGGCTGGCGGTCGGCGCGGAGGTCTTCGTCGCGGAAGCACTTCACGATCTGGAAATAGCGATCGAAGCCGCTTACCATCAGTAGCTGCTTGAAGGTCTGAGGCGACTGGGGGAGAGCGTAGAACTGGCCGGGATTCATCCGAGAGGGTACGACAAAGTCGCGGGCACCCTCCGGCGTGGACTTGATCAGCATGGGGGTCTCTACTTCGAGGAATCCCTCGCCGTCGAGATACTTCCTCACCTCCAGAGCCATCCGGTGGCGCAGTTCCATATTGGAGCGCACGCAGTGGCGGCGCAGGTCGAGGTAGCGATATTTCATGCGGAGGTCATCGCCTCCGTCGGTCTCGTCTTCGATGGTGAAAGGCGGCACTTCGGAGCGGTTCAGCACATCCATTTCTCCGACTGCTATCTCTATATCGCCGGTGGGGATATTCGGGTTTTTGCTGGAGCGCTCCATGACGGTGCCCGTGGCACGGATCACCCACTCACGTCCCAAGTCTTCGGCGCGGTCGCATAGTTCGGCAGGTGCCGAATCACGGTTGAAAACCAACTGCGTAGTACCGTAACGGTCGCGCAGATCTACAAAGGTCATGCCGCCCATGCGGCGCACGCGCTGTACCCAACCGCAGAGGGTAACGGTTTGTTGCAGATGAGAAAGGCGCAACTCGCCACAGGTATTTGTTCTGTACATAATGATAAGGGGTTCTTCTATTTATGATCGATTTTGTGGAACAAAAGTACGAAACAAAGCGGACTTTTCCGCCTAAAACACTCGATGCTGCGTGGGGGTAATACCCTAAAAGCAAAGGCCTTGCACATTTGCGGAAAGTCCTATGAAGAAAACAGGTCTTTGACCCGATTGGGACTTTACGGAGATTACGTAGTGTAAGAGACTCTGTGATTTGACTGCATGCAGTCTGTTTCCAACATCCGACGGCTCTGCCTTCGTATAGCAGTTCTCAGACCAAAAACGCATGGGGCATGGGGCGAGAAAACGTGGCGCGGGATTTTTTTCGTTTTGGTTCGGGAATGAAAAATTTCTCGCGCGTAAACGAAGTAATTTACGCGCCTAAATCTCGCAGAATACGCGCCGCAATTCCATCGATTGCAGTGCGTAAATTCAGTAAGAGGGAAGGTGAGGAGCACGAACTCCCTCGTTTAAGATAATGGTGCTGCGTTCGATACGTACATCATCGTACAGACCGCTGTCAATGAAAGATCGGAGTATACAGGCACCCCCCTCCACTAACAGCGACTGTATGCCGCGAGCATGCAGTTCGGCCAGCATCTGCTCCACGGGAGGGCGGGAGGGATCGATCCGGACGAAAGAGACAGAGGAGGGATAGCCGGAGGGTTGTTCTTTTTCGGTAAAGACCAGTGTGGGCACACTGCCATCGAAGAGGGTGAGGTGGCGTGGGAGAGCCAGATGGCGATCTGTGACCACACGCAGCGGATTTCGGCCGTACCAATGCCGAACCGTCAGAGAGGGATTGTCCAAAAGAGCGGTACGGAACCCCACCAATATGGCATCGTGTATCATTCGTCTATGGTGCACAAAGCGTGTGGTCAGAGGTGTACTCAGCCTGACAGGAGGGGTGGAGGCATCGTCGCGCAGTGCGTCAATGAATCCGTCGCTACTCTCTGCCCATTTGAGTGTGACATAGGGACGGTGTTGCCGTTGGGCTGTGAGGAAATGCCGATTCAGCTCCTCGGCTTCCTCTGCAAGTAGTCCCACTTGGACCGATACACTTGCGTCACGCAACATCTTGATGCCTCTTCCTGAAACGGATGGGAAAGGATCGAGCATGGCCACCACTACATGAGGGATGCCCTCCCGAAGGATCAGCTCGGCACAGGGAGGCGTTTTGCCATAATGAGAGCAAGGCTCCAGACTGACATAGAGGGTACTTTCTCTGAGCAAAGCCCTGTCTCGCACAGAGTTTATGGCGATGACTTCGGCATGGGGCATGCCGGCACAGTGGTGGTAGCCCTCACCGATGATACGCCCATGAGCCACAAGGACTGCTCCGACAAGCGGATTGGGAGAGGTGAACCCTTCGGCATTCTGTGCTAATTCGATCGCACGGCGCATATACAGAGGATCGGGAGTCATACCTAATTGCTAATTTTGTTTCTGATGATTACGCTTAACGAAGCTCAACAGCGAATCGAATCGACACTGAACGGTCGATACGACAAGGACGAACTGCGCAGCATCATGCGAGAGCTACTGACCGAAGCAACCGGCCTAAGCCGCTCCGCACTTTTGCTTGCAGACAAAGATACGCTTTTATCGACCGAAGCATCGCAGGCTCTATCTCGCTATCTGGATCGTATGAAGACAGGAATGCCGCTACAGTATGCCGTGGGACATGCGCCTTTCTTCGGGTATGAATTTGCGGTAAATCCTTCTGTGCTGATTCCCCGTCCTGAGACGGAGGAACTGGTGGAGTTGATCCTGCGAAAGGAGAGGCCTGCGGCGGCTCCGCTTTGTCTGCTCGATGTCGGCACGGGCAGCGGATGTCTGGCCATCACATTGGCACGAGAACTTCGAGCCAAAGTATGGGCGATGGATATTTCACCCGATGCTTTAGCTACGGCTCGTACCAATGTCGGAGAAGACGACCGGATATTTTTCTTCGAGGGCGATATTCTTTCTCCCGATAATCGTTGGGACGTACTCCCCCCCGTGGACATTATCGTCAGCAATCCTCCGTACATCATGCCTGCGGAAAGTGCCGATATGGCGTATCATGTGCTGGGACATGAACCGGCCTTGGCTCTCTTTGCGCCCGAGGAGGATCCTCTCCTTTTCTACAAAGCCATTGCCAACCTTTCCGGCAGCGGTAAACTACGCTCCGGCGGACGGCTTTATGTGGAGCTGAATCCGCTGCTGGCCGAAGCCACATGCGAAGTGTTTTCGGCCAAAGTGGGATGGTGTGAAGTCCGATTGCACATGGATCTCTCCGGCAAGAGCCGTTTTCTCTCGGCAAAATATTTACCCGCTAACAAAGCATGAAGACAGAGGAGGAACTACTGAATCGGATGCAAGCCTACTGCGCCCGTACGGAACATTGCAGATCAGAAGTGGCAGCCAAACTGCGGCAGGCAGGGACGGACGAGCTAATGATAGAGCGGCTGCTGCAGCGGCTTGTGGAAGATCGGTTCATTGATGAGGATCGTTTTGCCCGTGCTTATGCTCGTGACAAATACCGATTCAATGGCTGGGGCCCCAAGCGCATTGCTTCGGAACTGGCCAAACGGCGTATTCCGGATTCGATCATCGGTTCGACCTTATTGGATTTGGAGGAGGGAGAAGATAAGATAGAGGATAACCTGCCGCGTCTCTTGGAGCGCAAACTTCGAAGCATAAAGGATACGGACGATCGCGGTCGTCTGCACCGCTTGGTGCGCTGGGCTGTGGGACGAGGATTCGAATACGAACAGGTGATGAGGGAGGCATCACGCCTCCTCCGCAAAGGGTATGAGGAAGACAGCTAACGGTACGGGCCGGCATATCCGATTGCTGATTCGTAAGGTGTTGGATCTGTTTTTCCCTCGCTATTGTCCTGTATGCGACAGCTTGCTCGCCGAGACGGAGATCGGGGTCTGTCCTCGTTGCATGGTGAGAATGCCGCGGTATATCGAAGGGATGCAATATGGATTAGATCGTCTGAATGGGGATGTTTATATCGACGCGCTGTACGGCCTTTTTATTTTCAAAGAGGACGGGGGTGTAAGGCCTATGATACACGCACTAAAATATGGAGGATACAGTGAGATCGGCGAAATGCTCGGACGAATGGCCGGCCGATCCTATCCTTTCCTGTCCAAGGATTACGATCTGATAGTACCGGTTCCTTTACACCCACGCAAACAACGTAAGCGTGGCTACAATCAGGCACTCCTCATCGCACAAGGATTAAGTCGCGTAACGGGAATACCTGTTCAAGAAGGTTTGCGCAGAAAGGTATATACGGACAGTCAGACCGGACAGTCCTATTCGGAACGAAAGTCAGCCATGAAAGGGAAGTTTGCCCTCTCCCCGAATACGCGCGTGGCCGGTATCCGTGTTCTTTTGGTGGACGATGTGCTGACTACCGGAGCTACGGTACAGGCTGCGGCCGAGCCATTGGCAGAAGCCTTTGCGGCCAAGATCGGTGTACTGGTGGCAGCCGTTACCAAGCGTCCCTCGAATTGGTCTCATTATTCTGATGAGCGATAGGCCGAGTTTATAGCCCCTCCTTAAGCTCTTTCCTCTCCGATTAGGTTCCTTATTCTAACGAAAGAGGCTGCGTCCCAAGGAATAATCCTCGGAACGCAGCCTCTTTTCCGTATAGGAGTGTCGGTCAGCTTACCAAACGACTACGCGCTTTTCGGGTTGCAAATACATCTTATCAGTAGGCTGTATATTGAAAGCTTCGTAGAAAGCTTCGATATTGCGCAGTGCTTGATTGACGCGCAGCTCACCCAAACTGTGCACATCGATCTGTGTGAGACGGAGAACCTCTTCCGGACGAATATTTTGTCCCCATAGACGGGCATAACCGATAAAGAAACGCTGGTCGGGAGTGAATCCGTCGATTTCTTCCATTACCTCACCCTTGGCAGCATTGCGGAAAGCCAGATAAGAGATGAGGAGACCGCCCTGATCTGCGATGTTCTCGCCAAGTGTCATATTACCATTGGCACGAACACCATCGGCTACGTAGATCTCGCTGAACTGATCGGCCAGTTTTCGGGCTGTGGTCTCGAACTTCTGAGCATCTTCAGCAGTCCACCAGTTGATCATATTGCCGTCTTTGTCGAAGTTGCGGCCTTGATCGTCGAATCCATGCGTCATCTCGTGTCCGATCACTACGCCGATACCGCCATAATTGACAGCATCGTCTGCATCCATATTGAAGAAAGGAGGTTGGAGGATGGCTGCAGGGAAACAAATTTCGTTCGTGGTCGGATTGTAGTAGGCATTGACATCCTGCGGATTCATCAGCCAACGCTCGCGATCTACAGGCTTACCGAGGTCAGCCATATTGTCGTCATGCATCCATTTGCTGGCGCGTTTGATATCGGCATAATAGCTGTCTCCCTTGATTTCCATCTTGGAATAGTCTTTCCACTTGTCGGGATAACCGATCTTGATGATGAAGGAATTGAGTTTTTCCTGAGCTTTCATCTTCGTGGAGTCGCCCATCCATGTAAGCATGTTGATGCGCTCTCCGAGAGCCGTTTGCAGGTTCTTGACGAGTTTGAGCATGCGCTCTTTTGCTTCGGGTGGGAAGTATTGCTTTACATAAACTTCGCCCAGTGCTTCGCCCAGAAAGCTGCTTACCATACCTACGGAACGTTTCCAGCGAGGATGCATTTCGGTGGTTCCACTCAGCGTCTTGCCGAAAAAGTCGAAACGGGCTTGCTCGAAGTCATCGCTCAGATAGCTTGCTGCACCGCTGATCGTGCCGGCGAGGAGATAGTCCCTCATTTCGTTCAGATCGGCTTTGGCAAACCAAGAGTCGAACTTCTTGAAGAAATCGAGTTGCTCCACATCCCACTCTTCGAGGGTGGTGAGCTGACGATCGGCGAGGTAAGTAGTCCAATCAAAGCCTTGGTACTTATTCGTAAACTCCTTCACTGCCATCTTATTGTAGTTACGATGGGTATCGCGTAGTTCTTCTTTGCTGTAGCAGATTTGTGCCAGTTCGGTTTCCATCTTCATGGCGTTCTTGGCAATACGGGTAGCTGCTTCATCGTCGTAGCCGGCCAGCTTAGCAATTTTGTTCAGATAAGCTACATACGCCTCGCGTATTTGCTGAGACTTGGCATCCTGCTTGAGATAGTAGTCTCGATTGTCAAGAGCCAAGCCAGTCTGGGTGATATGGAAGATGTTCATCTCGCTATTCTTGGCGTCGGCATAAACGTACGATCCGAAGAATGTGCTTCCACCCATATTGTCCTTAGCAGCGGCATACTTCACCATAGCAGCTCTGTCCGCAATGGCTTCGATCTTCTGAAGATCTTCCTTCAGAGGAGCTGCTCCGTCTTTATTCCGTTTGATGCTATCCATAGCTTGACGATAGAGCGTAGCTATACGATACTCATTAGTGCCGACTTCATGCTGTCCTGCTGCAAGGTTGTCCACAATCAGGTGTACACGCTCGAGGGTGCTGTCGTGCAGGATGTCGAATGAGCCGTAGCGACTATAAGCAGGTTTGAGCGGATTGTTTTTCATCCAATTGCCGTTGCAGTAGCGATAAAAGTCGTCCTGTGGGCGTACGGATGTATCCATGGCACTGAGGTCGATGGCCGGTACCGGCTCGCGCTTCCTGTCAGTATCGTTAGTCTGACCCTTATTGCCATTGCAGCCGGTCAGCATCAATGCGCCGATTACTGCCGGCGCAAGGCAAAGAAACTTGATTGTCTTGTTCATTGTTTGTGATATTTGGCATTAAAACAATTTCGTTGGGTATTCTCCGGCTTCCGTTAGTTCGCGTAGTTTGGCTACGACACCGGGGCGATCATCCGAATAAGTGACACCGAACCATCGGGCTGTCGTATCCAGCACTTCCACCGAAGCTCGACCGCTGCGAATAAGATCGTTCACAACGAAGGGAATGAAGAACTCGCTCTTCAGCTCCTGCCCATGAGCATTCAGGAAGTTGATGAACAGTTCTTCCGAATAGTCGAAGTAGTCAGGAGTGAATCCCCACATATTCATCGAAACGGGTGCATCCTCTGCCAGCGTACATATCTTTCCGGTCTCATCTCGGAATGAGATAGTACCGTCTGTGCGCTCGATGCCGGTACGCTCCACCACACCGGTAAGCAAATGTTTTTCATCTACCTGGCATACTCCACGCGAAACGCCACCGCTTTCGCTCAGGGTATTACCCACACGGTAGCCGACCATGCAGTATTCGCCTTGCTTACCTTCCAAAGTCATGAGCTTACGAGCCAGAACTTCAAAACCATTGCGTCCATAGAAATCATCCGCATTGATGACGGCAAAAGGTTCGCGAATCGCATCTCGTCCCATCAGAACGGCGTGATTCGTTCCCCAAGGTTTCTCGCGCCCTTCCGGACAGGAGAATCCTTCCGGCAAGCAATCCAATTCCTGAAAAACCAGTTCGACAGGGATACGGCCTTCGTACTTGGTCAGAATTTTTTCTCGGAATTCTTTCTCGAATGAATGACGGATTACGAAGACCAGCCGACCGAATCCGGCACGAATGGCATCATAGACGGAATAGTCCATGATCGTATCGCCACCGGGGCCTATGCCGTCCAATTGCTTGAGACTACCATAGCGGCTGCCCATACCCGCAGCCAAAACAAAAAGTGTGGGTTTCATCGGTTTCTAAAAACTCTTTTTTATGTGTAATGCTGCAAAGTTACGATTATCCACAAAGGGATCAGCCGAAACTGTACAGGTTTTCATATCTCTGCACAGTTTCGGCTGCTATATCTTTTCATTAGGGGATACTCCGAAACGCTATTCCTTATTGCTTGTGCAAAAAAGGAAACAGCTGCTATCACGAGCAACGTGAACGGGCCATAAGTTTGAGCTTGTCAAGGATTTGTTTGTGTTTGAGGCTGCATCGCTCTTCTGCTGCATCGAAAACGATTTGCAGCTTTTTGCGATCAAGAATACGGTAGATGTCTGTCATAAGCATATTCGCCAAAAGGGTTAAGGATGAAAGGAGTCATTTTCCTTTTTTCCATTCTTTTAGAGAACGCTTACGACTGCTTTATTATTGTATGGAATATCGACTAAGCCGACATGCCCATCATTTTGCGCAGATTGATCAGCGCATATCGCATTCGGCCGAGTGCCGTATTGATGCTTACTCCGGTAGCATCTGCAATCTCTCGGAAGCTCATGTCCTCCCAGTAGCGCATTCTCACTACTTCCTGCTGCACTTCGGGCAGGACGCTCAGGTACTGTTCCAGCTCTTCGATAGTAGCCAGTTCGATCAGTTGTTCTTCCGCCGTCAGATTGCTGTCCGCCACCTTTTCGACAGGAGCGGCGTCGTCATCATCGAAAGACTGCAACCTGGCTCCTTCCCCTCTGACCCGGCGGTAGTGATCCATCACGAGGTTGTGCGCAAGGCGTAGCAGCCAAGCTTTGAACTTGCCGGTGGGGATGTATTGTCCGCGACGAAGCGTATGGATCACCTTGATAAAAGTGTCCTGAAAAATATCCTCCGCCAAATCGGCATCGCTCACGGAAAAACGGATGTAAGTATGAACTACAGCATCATACCGGGACAGTATGACATCGAAAGCCTCATCGCATCCTTCTGTATAAAGGCTGACCAATTCATCATCAGTCAGCTTGTGGAAACTGCTCATAGGAGAATCCTCTTTATTTATTGTTCAGAAGGTAGATATGCGTCGATAGGCGATTCTTTTAAATGAGACTTATTGCAAAGAAAAACATTTTTTTCGACAAAACAAACAGAAGCAACTGCTTATCAACCCGACTAATGCAGCGGAAGAGTCAGCGATCGTTCTTTTCCAAGCGGAGTGTCATCGTGGGGCTATCGCATACATGTTCGGGGCCGAAGAACTGTATCGGGCCGGGGTAAACGTACTCGGTGCTCAACGCCCATTCGCGACGCATCTCGCGCAATGCTCGGTACGGTTCACCATCCATATCCACCAATGCTTTTCGAATCACGGGCTTCATTTTTCCGCTCCGACGCTCCATATTCATCATCATCGTCATGGGCACGCCGCCTGCTTCCCATTCGGATACAGGATCTGCCGTATTCTTGATCGCAGCCATGTAGCCCGTCTTTCCCGCTGCGATCAGGATAGAAGCTGCACGTCCGAGACAGTAGCAGTAGTTGGCATCGAAGTTGGAGGGCATGGCACAGCGTCCTTCGTAGCCGAAGAAGTGGGTAAGCGTACTAAACCGCCCCTGAAATCGTCCTTCTTCCGCCCATTCGGCCAGCTTCTGAGCCGTCATGTCTGCCAAGAGCTTCTCGGTGGCAATGAGTGAAACCTGCACATTGCCGTGAGGGTCGCGATCGGCAATCAACTGTCGAGCCACATCCACCGGCAAGCTGTCGTACAGGCGCGAATTCTCGGGACTGAGTTTGTTTTTGATATACTGTCTCTGTGCCGAACGTTTGATGAGCTTGAATTCGGCATCATTTTGGGAGAGAAACTCGTTCAGCTCCTTGATCAACCTCTTCATGGCCGGCAGGAATTCGATCAACCCCTCCGGAATCAGTACCGTCCCGAAGTTCATTCCTGCCTCCGACCGGCGCACCACGGTCTCGGCGATATAGGTCACCACATCGTCCAGATAGTAATTGTTGGCCTCCACCTCTTCGGATACGATACAGATATTGGGGTGGGTCTGGAGGGCGCACTCCAGTGTAATATGAGATGCCGAACGCCCCATCAGCTTGATGAAGTGCCAGTACTTCCGGGCCGAATTGCAATCGCGCTGGATATTACCGATCAGTTCGCTATAGACTTTGGCGGCCGTGTCGAAGCCGAAGGAGGTTTCTATCTGTTTGTTTTTCAAGTCGCCGTCGATCGTCTTCGGACAGCCGATCACTTGTATTCCGGCTTCGATCGAGGCATAGTACTCGGCCAGGATGCAGGCGTTGGTGTTGGAGTCGTCGCCACCGATGATGACCAATGCCTTGATGTCCAACTCTCGCAATATCTCCAGTCCGGCTTCGAACTGTTCGGGCTTGTCCAGCTTGGTGCGTCCGGATCCGATCATGTCGAAGCCCCCCGTATTGCGGTATTCATCTATTACCTCAGCAGTCAGTTCGCGATACTTATGCTCGATCAGGCCATCCGGTCCCATAAGAAATCCGAAGAGCCGGCTATCTGGGTTGAGCAGCTTCATCTCATCGAACAGACCGGCTATCACATTGTGTCCACCCGGAGCCTGTCCGCCCGAAAGGATAACCCCCACATTCGTAGGAGGATACTCCGTCCGCTCTCCTCCAGGTGCGAAAGAAATAAGCGGCAAGCCGTATGTACGGGGAAAAATAGCAGCAATCTCTTCTTTGTCCGAAACCGCCTCCGTAGCTTTTCCTTCTATTATCTTCACTGCTCCCTGCAGAGATGCAGGCATTTTAGGCTGGTAGGACATCCGCGCCAGATGTAGTGCACTCTTTGCCATAATAATAAGCTGAACTTAATGTAACCGTATCTCCGGCGAATAGCATCTCAACACAGCGGAGACAAAGCAAACTTAATCATTTATTTCCGCCTTGCTGCCGACGAAGGAAGTGCGTCCATCCGTTGCACAAGGTCTATTCTTCACTCCTTTCCGACTCGCAGAAGGCAAACCGCCCCGACCGAAGGAGGGGATATTTCAGAGGGGCAGCAGGGTAACGTAGACGCTATCGCCGGGCTGCTTGCCTATGGCTCGACGAATATCCTGTCGCAAACCGAGTATATGACAGGGCAAGCCCATACGAACGATAGATCCCGTATAGGGATAACCGTCGAAAGTGGCGTTCACCCTCACTCGCCCTTTGCCGTATACCGTCTTGACGTCAAATGGAATCTCTACGTATGCGGCATCCATATCGGGTACTTGCCTGATGATGGCATCGAATTCGATCGGACTGTCCGAACCGTTACCTGCAGAAGAGGGAGCTTCAGACCTCGGCAAAGTCTTCTTCATCCCAGTCGAACGAATCGAACGAGTACGGCAGATCGGGCATCTCTTCGCTAAACTGCTCCAGCTCTCGCCTGTCCTTTTTGGTCGGACGACCGGTGCCCTTGGCTCTGTCCACAAAGCCCGAAATGCGTTGCATTTCGAGTATCTCATACTCTTCGGGCGGAGTGATATTTTCCAGAAAGTCCTTCACCAGCTTGGCACCCATCCGATTCTGAGCCAAAGCCAGAATACGAAAGGAATAGGTCACCGGTGGCTTCCTTACCTGAACGACGTCGCCCACACGTACCATTCGCGAAGGCTTGGCTTGCAGCCCGTTCACAGTTACTCGGCTTTTCTTGCAGGCATCCGTGGCTATCGTTCGTGTCTTGAAGATACGCGTAGCCCACATCCAACGGTCTATCCTTACCTCTTCCATCTCCTTTAGTTGTACCGGTTCATCGTCCTTTGGATACCGGCCAGGCAAAAACTCTTGATGATCTCCACGGCATGCTTGGTCAGCTCCGGCAGCTTCTCCTCTTCTTCGGGGGTAAAACGGCCGAGGACGAAGTCCACCTGCCTTCCTTTGGAAAACTCGTCGCCCAAGCCGAAACGCAGACGGGCATAATCGATCGATCCCATCACCTCGGCAATGTTCTTCAGCCCATTATGCCCCGCATCGCTTCCCTTGGGTTTCAGCCGCAAAGTGCCGAAAGGCAAAGCCAAATCGTCCACAAGAACAAGCACCTGTTCGCGAGGGATATTCTCCTGTTGCATCCAGTAGCGAACGGCATTGCCACTCAGATTCATATATGTATTCGGTTTCAGCAGGATCAGCTCCGCATTCTTCACACGCATATGCGCTATCGCTCCGTAACGAGCTTCCACGAACTGCACTCCACCGTCTTCGGCCAGAGCATTCACCATCCGGAAACCCACATTATGGCGAGTGCCGTTGTACTCTCCGCCGATATTGCCAAGGCCGACGATCAGGTATTTCATACGCTACGACTAAGATAGGACTCTCGAATATGGAAGAGCCGCCTCCGTTGCCCCACTTCAGGGGTATCAGGGGCGGCTCTCCTTCGTTATGAGAAAGCCGGAACTTCGATCGAAGCTCCGTCTTGCTTCTGTACGTTTTTTTACTGTTTCTTCACGGCTGCACCACGAGCTGCACGAGTCAGCTTCACAGCACATACCACGGCGTTCTTTGCATTCATCAGGGTCAGACCTTCGAAGTGAAGTTCGCCCACCTGTATCGTCTTGCCGAGCTGCAAGTCGGAAACGTCGATATCCAGCTTCTCGGGGATCTCGCTGTAGAGAGCTTTCACCTTGAGCTTACGCATTTCCAAGCTCAACTTACCCCCAGCCTTCACACCTTCGGCGTGTCCGGTGAGAACTACAGGCACTTCCATTACCACGGGCTTTTCGTCCGTTACCTGCAGGAAGTCGATGTGGATGATGCGGTCTGTCACCGGATGGAATTGTATTTCCTTCAGGATAGCCTTGTATGAGCCACTGCCTTCTACGGTCAGCTCCACGAGGAAGATCTCAGGTGAGTAGATCAGATTGCGTACGGCATCCTGCGATACGATAAAGTTTACGCCTTCCCCTTTTCCGCCATAGAGAACGGCAGGGATCTGATCTTCTTTGCGAATGGCTTTGGCAGCCTTCTTTCCGAATTCGGCACGAGGAGTACCGGTCAGTTGAAATGTTTTCATTTTCTTTTTCTGGTTTGTGTTACTCAAAATTAGTCTTGTCCTAATTTCCCATCACACCTGCCGCCTAAAGCCGGAGGCCATGAGTCATCAAAAACGCTGCAAAGATAGGAAAAATAAAGATTCGCACAGAAAACCTGCCGAAGGTGAGCTTTGTTTTTCAGTACTCGTCAAGTTTATTTGCCGAGAAAGAGCAAATGATTTTTTCGAGCGTAAAACGGACGAATTGCCGTTCGTGTTTTCCGGAAAAATGGAACGATAAATTTTTCGTTTTGGTTTGAGAACTTTTTTCTTCCGGCGCGGGAAGTGAAAAATTCTCGCGCCACGTTTTTTCGTTCCGTTCGAAACAATTTTTTGGAACGTAAAAGCTCGAAGAGGGCGAGGGCGGATCAAAAGAAAATAAGTCCGAATCGGAGGAAAAAAGCAGCAAGCCAATGCAGGTCAAAGGCAAGTTGTGTCGTTTTTCAGGCTTCTCCGTTTGCTGTATAACTTCCGTCTAATCCCGATCTTGGCAGCAGTATCGGTGGAGTTGGGACTTTCGGACAATTATCAACGGTGCTCAAATCATTATCTTTGCAGCAATTTAGATACGAAAAAATAATCTGAACAATAATGGATAGACAATTCAAGCGAACTCTTATTACTACGGCCCTCCCGTATGCCAACGGGCCTGTACATATCGGACACTTGGCCGGTGTCTACGTTCCGGCCGATATATATGCACGCTATCTGCGATTGCGTGGCAGAGACTGCCTGCTGATCGGCGGTTCGGACGAACACGGTGTACCCATCGCCCTGAAAGCCAAAGCCGAGGGATGCACTCCGCAGGAGGTGGTAGACCGATACCACGAACTGATCAAGCGTTCGTTCGAGGGGCTGGGTATCTCTTTCGACATATACTCACGTACCACAAGCGACATACATCGTCGTACGGCAAGTGAGTTTTTCAAGACCCTGTATGAAAAGGGTGAGTTCG